>JAKAAT010000078.1:4240-5739 GCA_021802205.1 Thermoplasmata archaeon | reverse complement strand
ATTATGGAAGAAAGTGATAATGCCATAAGATTAATAGTTGTACGCCATGGTGATACAGAGCAGGAAACCGGTGTACCTGACGATAGCAGAAGACTTACCAAAAAAGGAAAAAAGCAGTTAAAAAGAACTGCTAACTTTATGGATAAAATGAATTATAATATAGAGAATATTGTTTCAAGTCCGCTTATCCGTTCCCGTGAATCGGCTGAAGTAATTGTTGATGAACTGGGCCTTGACCTTAAGATAGATATGGATGATAGCCTCAAACCGGATGCCGATGTGGCGTCAACAGTAGCATTTATCAAGACATTAAAAGATAATACAATTATAGTCGGCCATAATCCCAACTTGTCACTGCTGTTAAATAAAATTGCCGGTTTCAATGGAGAACTAAAAAAGGCAGGAATTGCGGTACTGCAGCTGGATAAAACTACCATGAAATCTGATCTTGAACTCTTACTGGATCAGAAGGTTCTAAAATTGATTTAAATGCTCGAAGCTGTCGTTGATCTAGGCTATAACTCCTTTCAGTTATGCATATACGACCATTACAAATCAAACTCTTTCAAATTGCTATCAAGGTACAAATCATTTGTCAGGCTGGGAACCGACCTTTCAGAGGGCGAGGCCATAAAAACCAAACGGATTAAGGATGGTGCTTTCGAAATTACGAGATATAAGGAAATTATAGATGAACTGAACATAAAAAAGGTGCATGCTGTCGGTACAAGTGCATTCAGAATGGCATCCAACCAGAAAGACGTTGCTGAACAATATTCCGAAATTTTAGGGCACAAAATTGAAGTTATAAGCGGTTATCAGGAGGGTAAATACTCTGTGACAGGATCATTGAATACATTGCCCTTCAAGGATGCACTGGTATTTGATCTGGGCGGGGGCTCAATGGAAATAGGTGTAGTCCGGAACAGATCCATAGAGAAAATAAACAATTACAACCTTGGTGCACTGAAACTTTTACATGAATTAAAAACTGAAAAGGATATAAGGGCAAGGATTGATCAGGATGTAGGAGAATTTAAGAATATCAATCTGCCTATCATCGGGTCAGGTGGCAATTTGAGGGCTCTGGCAAAATATGATCAGAAGACGGTAAAATACCCTTTATCCAGCCTCCATGGATATAAATTAACAAGAACAAGTATATACGGTTATGCGAAAAGATTGCCACACATAAAGGCCAGTGCCAGGTCCAAATATCCCGGAATAAGCAAGGAGAGAAGCTATACAATAGGTGTAGCATCCATAATAATAGATGAACTCATGAATATTTTCAATTCCGAATTTCTGTACACCTCTTTATTCGGAATGCGAGAGGGGGTTTTAATGGAAAATTTATATGACAATATCACCGATTTGAGACGTTCCTGGCTTGAAGCCTATGCAAATAAATTCAATGCAATTCCACCATGGGATGAGTATAACTATCCTGGCGAGAAATTGCATTTAGATGATAATAAAAGGGAAATATGCGGAAGTGC
>JAKAAT010000078.1:0-4140 GCA_021802205.1 Thermoplasmata archaeon | reverse complement strand
GAACTGAACCAGGATGAAGGATTTATAAGGTACCAGACAGTTATATCCGATTTTTACGACAAGCTTGCCAGAGAGAAAAATTTCTGTATCATAAACGGCAATGATTCCATTGAAAATGTCCAGATGCAGGTCAGAAAAAGAGTCGGGAGGATGTTATGGAACGAGGACTATTAATATCACTGGATGGCGTTGAGGGAGCCGGCAGAACCTCCCACGCAAATCAGCTGGCGAAGAAACTGGAATACCTGGGCTATGGAGTTATTAACCTTGACATACAGAAATCAAAATTGTTCGGTAATGTTATAAGCAAGAAGAAGAAAGACATATTTTTTGAAACCAGAACATTATTCATGGCACACGCAACAGCTCTGGCAGACCTTGGAAATATAATTGAACCTGCTCTTGAATCCGGTTTCATTGTCATATTTGATGGGTACATAGACACATTGAAATCATGGGGTCTTGTAAGAGGACTTGATGAAACCTGGATGAACAGTATATTCTCTATGCTTATAAAGCCGGATATAGAGATTCATTTATATGCAGCATCTGATATAATTATCAAGAGGATAATAAAAAAGATGGGTTTCCTCGATCCACTTACCTCAAGCATAGAGCTATGCAACGCGGATTTATATGACAGTTACATTAATTATATAATCAATTTTCAGGATATACTTGTGAAATCCTCAAGAAATATTATTTACGTTGATACGGGTGGGAAATTTGCAAAGGCAAACTCTAGGATTGTAAGAAGAGTATACAGGAAAATCCAGGGAAAACAAATATCAGATATAAAATAATTAATCAATTTATGAATAAACTTTCTTATTATTTTGTATATTATAGATTTTTAATTTTTTCTAAGTAGCTACATTAAAGTGAAATCCAGAAAATCTAATTATAAGCAGGGTATTTAGCTTTAAGTTCATATAGATATTATCAGTCAATATTCCAGAAATATTGTTACCCATTCCAATCATAAATAAGTTTAAGTTTTTATGTATATTTAGATTTTAAATGAGTTTTACTGAGTGGTATAGGGAGCGCCGATTACTTAAAGAAAAACAAAAGGACCTGAAAAAATATGTAAAGAAAACTAGAAAAACGCTAAAGTCAATGGCTGATCTCCACTTCATGGGCCCTGTACCAAAAATTAAACTGAATAAAAATCGTGACGAGCACATGGCAGGTCAAGCCTCACCTGTAATTAAAGAGGAAAAATTAATCAATTCAAAAATAGAAATATTTGGGATCGATAATGTTACCGAGACAACTGTGGCACACGAAGTTATGCATGCCACAAGATCCTATAAGGCATATAAAAGTAATTTGAAAATTCACAGAAAGCGTTTTAACCGGATGTATAGAAGATATGGCAATATATTTGTCACTTCATTCATATTATCATCTTCCATCCAGGAAGCTGCCGCTGAGTTTTATGAAATATTATACCGAAGGACATTAAAATTGGATAAAAAAAGTATATATGAAGATATGATTAGTTATCTGTCAGATATAATAAATAATAACAATGTAAATGAACTTATAAATAAATCGGCTGATGAATTTATTAATGTAGTGGATGCCAAATATGGAGAAAAAGACATAGGTTCAGGGGACCTCATTGGTAATATCAGTAAAAGTCTATTTAATTTCGATTATACACTTAACTGGATTTTTGGAATATTTATAGCCTATATGATTTTAAAAATAAATGATAATGATATAACTAAGGCGCTCCGGGTCTTGATATCAAAAAATGATCTGGTGATAGTTAAACTATTAATTAAAAATAAAGAATATGTCAATGACCTAAGAAGAACTTGATTGAAAATTTAAGCAAGTGTCTTCACATTATATTTTTTTTGTCTCTGTATTTCTCCGGTAAACGGCTTCCTTCCATAATACGAGGATCCTCACGATATCGTGGTTAAGATAATAAAATGGTAATACCAATAAATATATTATACACCTTTTAAAGATGGCTTTGTGTGCGGATCGGGTCGGACTTTCAGCCTCTCTGGAGACTTTTTGTCTAGAAATTAAAATATGAAGTTCAATTCTCTGATCAATATAAAATAAAATCAATACATACACAAATTAGGCATCAGGAAAATTTTAAGGAACTATGATTAAATCCCATAATAAATCTAGAAAATATAAAAAAATTTTTAAAATTATCTTTCAACAATTCTATAACGCCATCCAGTTGTCCTGGAGAATCATAATAAAATAAAATATTAATGAAATATTCAGTCTCTCTATAAAGCAAATAATAATCATTGAAAATTTCCATTACCTTGTTTTTCAAGTTGTCACCCTTGAGCATTTTGGGTAAAGTTAGTACTGCAGAGTTAAAACAATGGATGTCAGATTGACTTATAAAGGGTAAAATCTCTATTAAATGATGACTCAGGTAAAAATCTATCTTTCTTCTGACAGTCCTTAAGGAAATATTCAAGGCCTTGGCAATGGAACCTATACTAATATTCCTAATATCACAATGCAAAATATAATTGAATATGCTATCATATTTAACCGCGGATTGTCCCTGTTTCTCACTGTTGTTTATGTCTATTATACTGGAATTATAAGCCTTGATTACATCTTTTACTATTTCTATGTTGTCATGTGCATGTCTTAAACTATCCGATAGTATTTCAAATATTATGGCATCTGCAGCCGAAAATGTCCTATTATTGATGTGATATTTATATATATGAACATAATAATAAGTTTCTACAAAATATAACTGGTTTAATTTTGATTCTAATAAATTTAAGTTTTGAGTATCAACATCAAGTAAAATATAAAAGTACCTGCGAGCATCAGTTGCGATCAAAATTAAATTTTGAATTATATTTTTGCTAATCAGGTCATTCCATGCCTGATATGTTTGAGAAGGTGAAATACCTGTATTCTTGGATATATTATAGGGGGACGGTCTATTGGAAAAAGTGTAGTATTTTTCATTTGGAAAATTTAGCGCCAAAAATATCTCCCTCGTAATAGGTTTCATTTAAAAGTTAATCTACTGAATATATTTATTACTTTGTATTTATAACATATTGCCGTGGATTTTTTTGTGGGCATTACAGGGCTATACAAGCATTCTGTTAGTTGTTGCACGATTGCAAACACCAGACTGTTAAATATTCAGGTAATATATAATATTCGTTTTGTATAATTTACAGGATAAATTTATTAGTGGATATCTTATATATTTTAGTTCCATAAGAAATGGAATAGAGATGGTAAAATGGATGAAATAATGATGGTAACAACGAATTATGTCCCTGGAAAAACAATTACAAAGGTCATTGGACCAATATGGGGAATAACCGTAAGAAGCAGAGGATTAGGCGGAAATATCATGGCAGGACTGAGATCTCTTGGTGGGGGAGAAATTAAGGAATACACTAAAATGCTCTCAGATGCAAGATCCACGGCACTCTCGAGGTTGAGTCAGGCTGCAACAGAAATTGGAGCTAATGCAGTAATTGAAATGAGATTCGACTCATCGGATATTGGCCAGGTAATGACTGAAATTGTTGCGTATGGCACGGCAGTAGTAGTTGAGAATGCTTCCGGAAATATTGAAAAGGTAAGTCTTTCATGAAATAAGAATAAATAATCAGGTATGAATATTACCATTAACAGTTAGAACCATCTAAAACATATTATGCAACAAAAAATAAAATTTTCAAGGTCAATTCAGTCATAACAAACTTTAAAACATTTGCTGTATATACACATCATGGACTTGGACTGCGATGAATTTCACAGGTGGTTCGATCAGGCCTTATATACTTATAATCTTATAGACAATGACATAAAATCTAATGGATTTAGCTGGGCATGTTTCAAAGCACAACAGAGTGCAGAACTGGCTATAAAAGGTATACTTGTGGGATTTGGAAAAAATGCATTTGGACATGGAATATTGAAGTTGTATGGTGATGTTTCCGAAATATTTGGTCAAGAACCGAAGATAGCCAGTTCTGTTTCGTATCTGGATAAACTATACATAACACCGAGATATCCAGATGCATTTACCGAAGGTTCTCCATGGGAACATTTTACTATTAATGATGCTATGCTGGCCAAGGAATCTGCAGGTAAAATACTTAATTATGT
>JAKAAT010000077.1 GCA_021802205.1 Thermoplasmata archaeon | reverse complement strand
GACTTTTGAAACTTTTGATACTATAAAATCATAAATACAGGAAAAGCATTTTATGATAATGCCAGACTATTCCGATGTAAACATAATTCACGGAACCTGTAAATTTGAAGGTAATAATTTATTTTTTGTAATATGGCTTGAAAATAATAAAAAAGCGGTAAGGAAAGAGGAATTTTACCCGTACTGTGAAAACCCTGTATTTTTAGCACCTCTAATTCAAGAAATTACCAACGAAAAATTAGATTATAGGATAACGGAAGTAAGTATTCCATCATTTACAGATAGCCCGCTGGTATCAGATGAACTTTCCGGCTTGGTGGAAATAAAAAGTGATAATGAAGATACACTGACAATGAAAAAATGGAAAATCAATGCAATTTACATTTCAATATCCTCTGCAGTTAAATTGCTATTACACATAAAAAACAGTAAGACAAAGATGGAACTGGTTTTTGGTTCCGATATAAAATTCTGGATTCCGGTGTCAGATCTAATATTGGATTTACTGAAAAACGAAAAATTTATTCCCGGTATAGTTGAGGAAAACAGCAGTGTCAGGTCAAAATGGATGCCATTACTGGAAACCTCAGAGGAACAGGAAATTATATACAATTTATCACAGAATATGCCTGAGGCATGCCTTATGATGAATTATGGCTATACCGATAGGGAATCACTGTTAAGATCATTTGTAAATAATGCTGTGGATATGCTCGCAAGAGAATTTACCGGCAATATTAATAAAATTAATTCAAAGAATTATGGTGATATATATAGATGGGTAGAATCCCTCTCGAATAATAATAATTTAGTATCCTACAGCAGAAGTCTTGCTATAATGAAAATAAACGAATGGACACAGAAGATATATAAACGCACCGAATCCCCGCTGAGAATGGGTTTCAGGATATATCCACCCGAAGATGATGAAACAGAATGGAAACTGGAAATAATAGTACAGAATAAGCACGACCCGGATTTTATCGTACAGCTCGGGGAAATAATGAATCACAAAAGCAGCCCAGCCTCTTCTATTAAGAAGTTTACAGAATTCCCGGAGGAATTTGTCCTGGAATCTATTGGGATTGCATCAATGATCTTTCCGCCCTTGAAGAGATGGTATAAAGAATCATTTCCGTCCATTATTTATTTATCCCCTGAAGAGGCATACAATATGCTCAAGGAATACAGCAATGCGCTGATTGATTCAGGATTTGCATTTATTTTCCCGGAATGGTGGAACAAAAAGAGAAATCCGGCATTAAAAATCAAAGTGAAAAACGAAGGTGGCACAGGCATATTAAATTCACAAACACTTTTAAGGTATAATCTTGATATTGATATTGATGGAAAAATAATACCTGAGGAAGAATTGAAGAAACTTTTAAACATGAAAATACCACTGATAAAAATTTCTGGAAAATGGGTGGAAATCACAACAAAACAGATAAGGGGCATATTGAAAGCTATAGAAAAGGGAAAAAATGGTGTAACACTTCCTGAACTTCTTTCCATGGATATGGATAATGATTCACTCCCTGTTAAGGAGATAACCGGTGACAGAAAAATAATGGATTTAATAAACCTCCACATAAAAAAGGTAGATGTGCCATTATCACTTCATGCGGCACTCCGTGATTACCAGAAAACCGGATTGTCATGGCTTGCAAATACCGTAGAAACCGGCTTTGGATGCTGCCTTGCAGATGATATGGGCCTTGGAAAAACCATAGAGGTGATTTCCTATATATTGCGCAGGAAAGAAAATAATAATTCAAACGGAACTACTTTGATAATATGCCCCACATCCGTAATTACCAACTGGGAACATGAAATAAATAGATTTGCACCGGAATTGAATATCCTCATACATCATGGAATCAAAAGGGAAAAGGGTGAGGCTTTAATCTCCAGTATTTCTAAATTCAATGTGGTTTTAACCTCATATTCCATTGCAACAAGGGATTATTCCACACTGGTTAATGGGAACTGGGATGGTATAATAATCGATGAGGCACAGTACATAAAAAACAGATGGACCAAACAGAGCAACGCAATAAAATCGTATAAAAGCAATTACAGGATAGCCCTTACCGGAACTCCCATAGAAAACCGCCTGGATGAATTATGGTCAATATTTGAATTCATAAATCCCGGGTATCTTGGGCCACAGAAAAAATTCAGGGAAAATTTTGAGTTGCCCATTGAGAAGGGAAACAATAAACATGCATTAGATGTATTATCACGGCTGGTGAGGCCATTTATACTGAGACGCCTCAAAACCGATAAGAAGGTTGCACCGGATCTTCCCGGGAAAAATGAGATGAAATTATATGTTCCGGTAACCAGGGAGCAGGCAGTACTCTATGATAAAACCGTAAATGAGATGATGGACGCAATAGAGAATTCCGACAATATAAAAAGAAGGGGCATAGTTCTTGCTGCAATAACCAGATTGAAAAGGATACTGGATTATCCATCTCTTGTAACAGAGGACAGGAATATAACAATTGACCGATCTCAGAAACTCAGAAGGCTGGTGGATATGATCTATGAGATCCGGTCAAATAAGGAGAAGGCCCTTATTTTTACGCAATATAAGGATACAGGAAAAATATTAAAGGAGGTAATACAGAGGGAAATGGACGAGGATGTTTTATTCCTTAGCGGAGAATCCAGCAGAAAGCTCAGGGATACAATGATCAATCGATTCCAGAAGGAATCCGGGCCCGGAATATTTATTATTTCACTAAGGGCTGGAGGTTTTGGCCTTAACCTCACAGCAGCCACAAACGTAATACACTTTGACAGATGGTGGAACCCATCGGTGGAAAATCAGGCTACAGACAGGGCTTACAGAATTGGCCAGACAAAGAACGTTAGCGTTTACAAATTTATTACATCGGGAACTATAGAAGAAAAAATAGATGAATTGATTGAATCTAAATCAATGATTCTGGATCAGGTAGTTGCTTCCGGTGAGGGGTGGATTACAAACTTATCAAATGATAAATTGAGGGAAATATTGACATTAAGAAAAGATTCCATAGAAACCGCGGAGGTGGAATGAATGCCAAAAAGGAAGGGATTTGATTACTATTATAGTCCATCAAAACCCAGAGAGACAAAGGGAGGTATAAAGGCCCATACAAAAAGAGGAGAAATAGGATCTAAATGGTGGTCCAGGAAATTGATATCTATTTTAAAATCATACGGATGGGAAAGCCGGTTATCGAGAGGTGCAAGATACGCCAGGGCGGGCCAGGTCATTAAAATAAATATGGATAAGGGCAAGGTTGATGCATATGTTCAGGGATCACGTTCGAAGCCTTATCATGTTAAAATAGAATTTCCAGTAATCCATGAAGATCAATGGAAAAATATATTCAAAATGCTTGAGGAACATAAGGAGGTGGTATCAGAATTATTGACTGGCAATGTTCCACTCGATCTCGAAGATTTGCTAGAAAAGATTAATACTTCTTTATTCATTAAAAATCCAGATGATATTGATATGTCATGCACATGTCCGGATTATGCTGTTCCTTGCAAGCACATCGCCGCTGTCTTCTATATACTTGCAGAGAATTTTGACACGGATCCATTTTTAATGCTGCTTTTAAGGGGTAAAGACAAGCAGGAAATTATGTCTGCGGTTTCGGATACCAATGAATCTGATAATGCTGAAAAACCGGAAATAGAGAATCATACATCAGATTTATACACGTTCTGGTCCGGCAATGATACTAAAACCATAAAGATGGATACCACTAAATCAAATCCATTAACCAGGTATCCACTACCAGATGAACTCAATGACCCTGAAATTATGGCAATACTTTTTGAATATTACAGCAACATAAAGAAGGCTGCTGAAAAGTTGGAAAATAAAGTTTAATTAATATCTAAAAATATATCTCTGCATTTATATATTAACGCCTTAACTATTCCATTATTACGGGATATCCTTGATATGGTGATATATGTACCCAGAAATGATTTTATTATAATATTATGTTTCCCATTACCGATATGTATTCCTCCTGCTATTTATATTACTCCATTTCAATATTTATATAAATTATTTGTTATATATTTATTCAGGTTTGCATACCATATCCCGTGGAAATATATTCCTTTGCTCAATAATCAAATAATGATCAAATGATAGGGGATTTGTATTTACACATAATATTGTGCCCAACCTGGCACTTCTTAAATTCAGAATATTAATAACTGTAATACCACTGGTTATCAATAACTTAATATTCGTGTATATAATTTAACTTTATGACAAATTCAATAATAGAAATGGAAAAAAATGGTAAAATATACATTCCAAAGGAAGTAAGGGCAAAATATGGAACAAAATTTTTTATCGTTCCATATAAGGACAAAATTATACTCTATGATATCCCAGAAAGACCGATAGAAGACCTAATGAAACTCGGGGAAAAATTGAGAGATATACCGATTGATAAATTGAAAAATGATATAGATGAAGAGGCTTATCATGACTTACGCTGATACCGACTTTTTTCTGGCAATCCTGAAAGATTCTGACTGGCTAAAAGAGAATGCGTTAAAAATTATCAAAACTCATGAAATTGAGACTTCAGAGGTGACATATATCGAATTAATGCTGCTGGCCAAAAAATATAATCTGGATTTTATTGGAGTTATGAAGGATGTTATGGCTATCTGTAATGAAAATAATAGTATGTACATTCTGGCTGCCGAGTATATAAACAGCGGAGTTAATGTTTTCGATGCATTCCATGCAGCCCATTGCAATGGTGAAATAATTAGTTCTGACCATATCTATGACAAACTGGATATTCTAAGAATAAAGTTAGAGGCTTAATTTGATTATAATGTAATACCCTTATAGTAAATTTCATAATTCATTTTGCTAGAAATTTAAGATCAATGCAAATCTCAAATCCAGTTAGATACAGTAGTTTGATTATGAAAAAACCTTGAAAAGTATAAAAATCATAATGAAACTTTTGTAATTAGAAGTCATGAAAAACCTTAATTATCCTTCGCTATATGGCGATGTGGCTGTGAGAATCGGAGGTAGCTGTTATGCAACTTGACCTTCGAGGCCGTTAATTAGAATAGCCGTCCTTTGACTCGATTTCTTACCGTATTTAATAGGGTGAAGAGGAGTTTGTCGAGTCTACGATTCTAAATCTCACAGAATCATTAGAGGAGATTAAATTGTAATTGGTTTGGCTCTACTTAAACATTCCATATATATTATAGCAATGAAAGATAATGGATATATTATTGTCCAGAGGAATATGGAGAATAATATGTAGACAGCCTATGGTTTTTTATCATTTTACAAGGATCGTGATACTGTAATAGAATCCTGAACATCCGGTAAATACCCTTGTAAAAAATTATCAAAATTAATGAAGTCTTTAATACGAATTTATTAATAATGTTATGAACGTATACTTAATTTTGGTCTGTAGAAGCATATTTATAAGTATATACACGAAAGAGTACTATTTCTGATCTCTTAAAAACCTGGGCCATATATAATAATACAACTTTTGCAGCCTTGCTATCATAATTCCCGTTTATAACTTTAATGCTGGAGCAATATAATGCTTCCATTCTGCAGCTGCTGATCAATTTCGTGGTATCTAATATTATTCGAATTTCATGTAACAATATCCCCATATTTTTGGATATATAGTGACACAATTAATATATATGATATTACCATATATTGGATATGCAATATAATAGTACACAAGATATTTTAAATGAACTTTCAGGTCATAAAAAAATATTCACGATAAAAGATGCAGCAAAAATAATGAACAAA
>JAKAAT010000021.1 GCA_021802205.1 Thermoplasmata archaeon | reverse complement strand
AATGTTCAATATGCGGCGCTACTGCTGTATATGAGGTAAAATACAACGGTTCTGCACTGTGCAAAAACCACTTTATTACGTATGTGGAAAAGAGGGTGAAGCGTGAGATACGTGAACAGGTAGACTTTGGCAGTAAAAAAACCAGGATTTCTGTTGCAATCTCAGGTGGAAAAGATAGTTCTGCAACATTATATCTGCTACACAAAATATTATCGGAGAGGAGAAACCTTGAACTTACAGCATTCACTGTGGATGAGGGCATAGAGGGGTACAGGAGCACAGGGCTCGAGAAGGCCAGAAAATTGTGTGAAAATCTGGGAATTGAACATAATGTAATATCATACAAGGAAAACTATGGCTATTCACTGGATGAAATAATGAAAATAGACAAAAAAACTATTTCATGTTCCCACTGTGGCCCTATGAGGAGGCAATTAATGAACAGGATATCAGAATATACCGAATCTGATTACGTTGCTCTGGGCATTAACCTTGACGATTATGCACAATCAATACTGATGAATGTTGCAAAGGGAGATGTAGCACGCTACGCAAGGATGGCCCCCCATTCCTATACGAGGGAGGGTTTAGTGCCAAGAATATTGCCCCTGAGAAAAATACCTGAGAAGGAGGTTGTGCTTTACGCTATTTTAAATGGCATAGATTTTGACTCCAGCTGGTGCCCCTACTATAGCATGGCACAGAGAAATTCATTCAGGGATATTATAGAAAAACTTGAAAAGGAAACTCCAGGGACAAAATTTGCAATAGTAAAATTCTTTGATGAAACGAGGAAATCAATCAGGGAACACTATGTCAATGAAAATGTTAAGTTAAATTCGTGTAAAATATGCGGTGCACCAACTCCCGGAGAGATATGCGAGGTCTGCTCTGATCTTGAGCATATAAGGGCAATAGATAATGAAACATAGAAATATTTATTTAATTTCTAATAATAGGGGGTCTACGGGGTTGTAGCTTAGCTTGGTTGGAGCACCCGGCTGATAACCGGGAGGTCACCGGTTCAAATCCGGTCAGCCCCATTTTTATTTTAATACTTTAAATAATTCTATTAACCGGGATTTATATTAATCGATTCAGAATGTAGTTTTATACAGATATGTGAGAAGAGGGCAACTGTAGTTTTGCAGATGCCAGTGGCCAGTATTAGTCTGGATTTTTCAAATCATTAACATGCTTATCTCATTATACCGGATTTTCTCTTTGAAATGCCTTATATAGTGATTTACTCAAATCTAATTCAGGACACAACACTCAAATGTGAATATATGAATTTATTGATTAAAAAATTCAGTGCATGCCGATTGAAATGGTATATCCACTATTGCATATACAATTTGTCGCATCATTGCTGTAATGGCTGTGGAGGATTTTTCTTTTTTTTGCTAATTATAATCTTTCTGAGTTCAATCCATGAACTTGATAGCACTGAAACTATTATGATCAAAACCCAATTTCTGTATTCAATGGTTGATGTGTCTATGATAGCGTGTAGTGGCGTGAAAATAGTTATAACTATGAGGGCTCCTACAACTATTAATCCCCATGATAAGATCACCCAGTTAGAAAAAAATGACCTCTGTGAAACAGGTTCGCGCTCTGTCCTGAGGTTCTGGGCAAGGATCACCTGGGAAAGTATCCAGGTTGCAAAGGCTGCCGTCTGTGCCTGGATGATATCTGCTTCACTATAGTATATGTATAGATATATGAAAGTAACCGCAAGAAATACTCCAAGGGCACTTGTCAGGATAGAAATTATCATAGGCCTGTCCATGAAATCTGCACCCCGTTTCTGTGGTGCTGCATGCAGGATGCCTGGTTCATCCCGCTCTTTCAAAAATCCCCAGAGCGCACCAACATCCATGAACATCTCCATTATTATAATCTGTATCGGCATAAAGGGGAAGGGGATGATCAATAGTATCGGGACAAGAAGAATCAAAATCAGAGAAATCTTAACTGCAATATAGTACCTGATGCCTTTTTTTAGCGTATATTGCATCTTTCTGCCCTCGAAGACTGCCTCTGCTATAGTATGGAAATTATCATCTTCCAGTACTATGTCTGAAGCTTCCTTGGCAACTTCAGTTCCTCTTTTTCCCATTGATATGCCAATTTCAGCTGCTCTCAATGCAGAAGCGTCATTTGCACCATCGCCAGTCACAGCAACAATTTCACCATTCTTTTGCAGTGCCTTTACAATTCGCAGCTTCTGATCATGTGTTATTCTTGCAAAGATAGATGTTTTCTCAATGGCTTTAGAAAGCTCATCATCTGGCATAGCCCGGATTTGATCTCCAGTGAGTGTTGATTCCGCATTTTCTATGCCAACCATTTTTCCAATAGTTTCTGCTGTTACCGGATAGTCTCCCGTGAGCATTATTACTCTAATTCCTGCATTCTGACAGAGCTTTACAGCGTTCTTTACTCCTTTCCCTGGAGGGTCTATGAAGCTGATCATGCCTATGAATATCATATCACTATCGACAATATCTCTCTCTTCCGCCTGCCCATTTATTCTTTTATAGGCGAAAGCTATGGTCCTCTCACCAACTTTTGCCACCTCATTTATAGCATCCCTGATAAGTTTTAAATCATCCTCCGATTTGACTTTATTTGAAGATTCATCCACCATTACCTTTGTGCATCTTGATAAAACAACTTCGGGGGCGCCACTTGTGTATGCAACATAACCATCATGAACCGAATAAACATAACTTGCACGTTTTATGTTGCTGTCAAAACCGAATCGGCCAGTTATCTGGTATTCACTTTCTAATTCATGAATATCAAGTCCAGAATTAATTGCATATTTCAGTATTGCTACCTCCATCGGGTCTTTGTATCCCTCAGAAAATTTCTGTTCAATTTCCAAATTTCCTGTAGCAAGTACCGCTGATTTAAGAAAACTGGAGTTGGTCCCTTGAGCAGCCTCGTATAATTTTCCACCAGTAAGAATATGATTAACTTTCATAGCATTTTCTGTGATAGTTCCAGTCTTATCTGTGGCAATAACTGTAACGCTACCCAGAGTTTGTGCGGCAGTAAGACCTTTAACAATGGCTTTCTTCTTCGATAGGGAATATGCCCCTATTGCCAGGGTGATTGTTATCAAAATTGGTATCTCTTCGGGAACTGTGGCAAATGCCATAGAAAGACCCATTAATATCATCTGATCCAATGGGTCACCGTGCACATAGCCGATTAATGGAATTAGGGCGCTGAAGAAAACTGCTATTACTATCAGGAGCCGGGCAGTTTTATTCAATGACTTTTCTAAAGGTGTTGGAATCTCTTTATGGTTCTTTACGGATTCAGAAATTTTCCCGATTTCTGTTTTCAACCCGGTAGATGTAACTGCAAATTTACCGTTTCCCTGCACCACAAGTGTTCCGGAAACTACCCTGTGCATATTTGCACCCGGCTGGGTTTCAGCTACATCATAACTGACCTTGTTTACAGGATATGATTCTCCCGTAACAAGTGATTCATCAATATATAAGCCGGAGGAACTTACAACAATGCCATCTGCCGGGACCATGTCTCCTGTTCTAAGGTATACAATATCGCCGGGCACTAACACGCTGGTGGATTTTTCCAGCAGTGAACCGTTCCTTAAAACCCATGTTTTCGGAGTAACCATGCTGTGAAGTGCCTGTATAGATATCTGGGCCTTTTTTACATTATAAACTTCGATTAATATCACGGCAAAAACTATAATGATTACAGTAAAGGATTCAAATGGGGTTCCTATTAGAAAATATATGATTCCAATAACCACAAGAACAAGTATTAGCGGTTCTTTTAACTGGTCCAGAAAAATCTGGAGAATACCATGTTTTTTGGCTTCAGGGATAGCATTTAAACCGTAACTTTGAATTCTGCGTGTTGCTTCTGATTCAGTCAGCCCATTTTCAACATCAACCCCGAGAGATTTGAGAATGTTTTCCACGTCTTCGATCTCGTGATTAAATGTTTCCTTCCCCATATATAAGAAGGATTATGTGCTATAAAAAAGGTTGTAATAAACATTTTTGTTTTAAAAGTTGTGCTTATAATTTTGTTTAAATATGAACTCCTGTTATGATGAAAACATTAATTGAATTTCCTGAACTTATACTGTTAAAAGGAATTCTTTAAATGGCTGCTAGATATTTGTTATTATGACTAACAAGGTGGGGATACCGGTAAACGGAAGCAACGTAAGCGGACCTGGAGAGGGAACAGAAATTCATATATTTGAGGTTGAAAATACAAAATATAAACTTGTGGAAAGTTATGAAAATCCAGCAATAAAAGCCACTTCAACAAGAGGTATACATATGCTGAAATCAGTTCTCTCAAAGAATGTGAATGCAATTATAGTATCTGAAATTGGAGCGCCTGGCGTCAATTTTCTTAAGAACAAAATTAAGATATATTATGCAAACAATATGAATGAGAACGAAGCCATGGAATTTTATATAAATAGCAAACTGGAAGAAATCACAGTTGCGACACATGAATCGCCACACCATGATGGAAATACCCACAAATTATAATTTAACACTGTTCAGATAAAAATCTGCAATATGGAAAGAAATATATCGCTTCTGGAACAATTTATATTTAAAATTTATAAATATATAACATTAGTTTTGTTTTAATTTGTATCCACAGTTAGGGCAGTATATCATATCTTCAGTAACAGGATATCCGCAATGCGGGCATCTGTGTGCTGTATCTGGTAGATTCTCATCATTATTTTCGGCCATATTTTCCCTTAGATTCTGGTATGGATTCTTCTTGTCATTGCCGAAAACGGCCATCCCTATATTTGCCCTGGGTGCCCTGGCCTTTGCCATATCTATTTCATGCTTTTTAATTTCCAGTGCTTCCCTTTCCTTTCTGGTTGATTCATCTTTTTTGCATATGGTAGCCAGTCTGGTAATCTGGTCAACCCACATTTTTGATTTTTTTATAGCAAAATCTGCTCTTGCCAGTTTCCTGGAATCGTCGTAGTATTCGATAGTCAGTACCTGTTTTGTGAACAGTGCGAATGCTGGGGCAGCATAATTAGCATTCTCCACATTGTATAAAAAAAGATTTAAATCCATGACTGCTGGAGATGCCCTGAACATAGATCTATGCCCGTTTTTTTCGAATATAATCCTCTTATCTGTTAAGAAAAGTAACCCCTTTATATAAACATTATTTTCGATTTTTTTGGCCTTCGCATTCAGGAACTCATGTTCATCACTTTCGTAAATAGGCATTACATACATATATTATATAAGATAATAAATTTTATCAATTAAATTGGAACATTATTATAAGTTCTATGCTTCTTTAGTAAAAATAACATCAACATAGTTCTATATTTTTTGATACGATGTTAATCCTGTTATCAACTTTATATAATAATATCAGGGAATTATAGCTTATAAAGGAAACATTATTGCGAGATGGCTCGTAATATTTATTTAAAGCGATATTTTTATATGGTATTCAGTGTTTCTATGCCTCCCGGTATAATTTAATCGCTGGCATAAAATAACATTTAAATATTCTTGTGTTTTTATTTTAATATGGAACATACAGATATCCATGCACCACATGGAAATAAACTAAACACAAAGGGATGGTCACAGGAAGGGGCTATGAGATTGCTGATGAATAACCTTGACCCGATGGTGGCTAAGGACCCTGCAAATCTTATTGTATATGGCGGCAAGGGAAAAGCAGCAAGAAACTGGGAAGCATATGATAAAATTATAGAGTCACTCAAATCACTTGAAAATGACGAAACTCTTCTTGTGCAATCGGGCAAGCCTGTTGGAATTTTCAGGACGACAAAGGAGGCACCAAGGGTTCTTATAGTAAATGCTCAGATAGTCCCGCACTGGGCCACCGATGATGTATTCTGGGACCTGGAAGCAAGAGGGCTTACCATGTTCGGGCAGATGACTGCGGGGTCATGGGTTTATATAGGGACACAGGGAGTATTGCAGGGGACGTATGAAACTCTGTATGCACTTGCAAAAAAAGTATACCACAGTGACAATCTGAAAGGAAAATGGTTTTTATCTGCAGGCCTGGGAGAAATGGGAGGAGCCCAGCCACTGGCTGCCAAGATGAATGGATGCACAAGCATTATTGTTGAGGTGGACAAGGAGAAAATTAATAGAAGATTAAGGGACAAATATCTGGATACATATACAGAAACACTTGATGAGGCACTTAAACTAAAGGATGAGGCGATTAAATCCGGAAAACCTGTATCTATTGCTGTACTGGGGAATGCCGCTACAGTTTACCAGGAATTGCAGAATAAGGGAGTAGTGCCGGATATAGTATCTGACCAGACAGCAGCACATGATTTAAACCTTGGATATGTCCCTGAAGGCTACACCATAGCAAATTTCCAGAAATTCAGAGAAGAGAATCCTGAACAATTCAAGAAAAAGGTTTACGAAACAATAGTAAAACAGGTAAAATCCATGCTTTATTTCCAGTCAAAAGGCTCATCTGTATTTGATTATGGAAATGATATAAGGACAAGAGCTAAGGAAGGGGGATTAAGCAACGCCTTCGAAATTCAGGGATATGTACCTGCATACATACGCGACCTGTTTGCTGTTGGTTCCGGGCCATTCAGGTGGCTTGCCCTATCGGGGAATCCTGATGATATTAAAAAAATAGATGATGCCATATTGAAGAATATAGATGATAAACATCTAACGGACTGGATTAAGCTTGCAAAGGAATACGTTCACTTCCAGGGACTGCCAGCCAGAATCTGCTATGCATCCTATGGAGAAAGGGAAAAAATAGGCCTCATGATAAATGACATGGTAAGGAAAGGAGAACTTGAGGCGCCGGTAGCAATAGGCAGGGACCACCATGATACTGGATCTGTTGCATCTCCTTACAGGGAAACAGAGGCTATGAAGGATGGCAGCGACGCCATAGCAGACTGGCCCATACTCAACGCACTGCTGAATGCAATTTCAGGCGCCTCATGGGTATCTGTGCACCATGGAGGAGGTACAGGAATAGGAAATGCAATACATTCTGGGTTTGTAATAATTGCTGATGGAACAGATGATGCAGCGGAACGCATAAAGCGTGTTTTAAACGCTGACCCTGGAATTGGTGTGATAAGGCATGCAGATGCAGGTTATGAATCATCAAGGGATATAATAAAGAAAGGGCCTAAATTTAAAAGCCCATATTTCAGCAAATAATATTTTTTTATTTTTATTCCAATCTTATATTTTTCGTTTCCGGGAGCAATAGTGTAAGAAGTATTGCAATTATCATGATTACAGCTAAAAATATGTAAGCATTAAAATAATTTTTTCCATGTATAAGAAGCGACATTGCAATTACGCCTATAACTGCGCCTATCTTTCCCATCATTGATGAAAATCCATATGATGTGCCTCTGAACCGGGTAATTGTTACCTCTGCTGGAATTATTCCTACTGTTGCTCCATCGAAAGAATTGAATAACTCGAGGAAAGATACTATAACTATAATTCCTACAAGAAAATAATAATGCGGCAGAATGAGAAATAGAATAGCCATCATAAGAAAACCGGTAATCTGGATTCCTTTCCTTCCAAACTTATCCACCTTGATCATTACAAATACCCCTGATATTATTCCTATTACAAGGAAAAATGTGGTCAAAAGGGCATTGTCAACATTGGTCACAAAATGCCCCAGTTTCAATATTGTTGGAAGTGTAAGCGATAGGCCGTAGGCAACAATGTCGTAAAGAAACCAGATAAGTGCTGCTAAAATTATATTCTTGGAATATTTTTTCGAAAACATCTCAAGAAAGCCTGTTTTCTCTTTTTTCTCCTCCCAGAGTTTAGATTCCGGCAGGGAAAATCTCATAAATTCTACAATAATTGCAGGTATGACTGCAACACCGAGCATCAGGCGCCATCCTATATTTCCCAATGGAAACATAAAAACAGCAACTATTGCACTGCTGATAGACCCTACACTGAAGAAGACAGTTGCAAAGGCAAGATAGAATCCCCTTTTATCGGATGGAGTTACCTCTGCTATATATGAATTGGCAACAGGATATTCTGCTCCGAGGACAACACCAAGAAGTACCCGCGAGATAAAGAGCATATAAAAATTAACCGAAAATACTGAAATCATGTCAAACAATATAAAGAACAGAAGCGTTGAAAGATATACCCTACGCCTGCCAACAAGGTCACTCAGGTATCCAACAAGTATTGTTCCTATAATTGCACCTATTATTACTGATGCTATCAGTAGCCCATAATCAAGAGAATAATCACTGAGGTGTATATAATCCGGTATTAAAAGTACGGCGAATGCGATTACCGTTAACTGGTAGCCATCAAGAAGCATTCCAAATGCTGACAAAATTACTATTTTATTTGTACTTGCAGGTTTTTGCACTCTCCATTAACTACAGGTAACTTATTAAATTAACTACATGTCGATATATATGCTTATATAGATACATATAGATTTCAGAATTCACAGGTATATTTAAACCCGGGAATGTATCCTGCCAGCAATGTAGAGGAAATGTGAAATATTTTTATATATTCCGTTGACATATAAATATCATGCTGGAAATACGTATAGCAAATACATTTAAATAAAAATATATATAATATTAAAATAAGCCTTTTATGGAGAAGATAGGCGTTATAGGTGCCGGGATAACAGGGCTGTTCTCTGCGCTTAACCTTGCACTTGATGGTTATGACGTGACACTTTTTGATAGGGAATATATTCTTTCCGGTACTTCAGGTAAATTTCATGGAATGCTCCACAGCGGTTCCAGATATTCTGTAAATGATATGGAATCTGCAAAGGAATGCATACGTGAAAACACACTGCTTTCTAACACTGCCTCATTGTTTATTAAAAATACAGGTGGGTATTATCTTGCATTGAATGGTGCGGAGGCTGAATACGGCGATAAGCTTCTACAGAAAAATAAAGAAAACGGCATATCCACAGAAGAACTGGGTATTGATGAAATGCTTGACCTGGAACCAAATATTAATAAAAATATTTTAAGGGCATTCCGTGTTCCTGATAAAGTTATATATGCACACCCCTTCGCAGCGGCTGTGGCGGTGGAGGCACAGTTAATGGGTGCTAAGCTAAGGTTTAAATCAGAAGTCCTGAAAGCTGAAGTTAAGGGAAAAACTGTTGAATCTATAAAATACCGGTCACATAATAGAATAGTGGATGAGAAATTTGATTATATAATAAACACCACAGGGCCATGGTCAGGGCAACTTTTAAAATCCTTCGGTATAGGTGATTTTGAAGTCATGCCAACACTTGGTTACATGGCATCCTACGACTACTTATTTTCACATGGTATCTTAAACAGAATGAGGGAACCTTCAGATGGGGATATATTGCTGCCATATGGAAGCATGTCAGTTGCAGGCACAGTAGCAATTATATCAGATAATGTAAACAACAATGACATCGACCCGGAAGATCTTGATACCATGCTATCTGAAGTTGCGGAGATGGTCCCATCACTTTCCAGGCACAGATATAAAAAACTATATAGTTCCATGCGCCCGCTGATCAGGGAAGATTATTCAAGGGCTACAAGAGATTTCAGGATATACGAAAATATGAACAATTTATTCAGCATAATAGGCGGAAAATTCACAACGTCAAGGCTCATGGGGCAGGCGGTATCACAGAAACTTTCTGAAATTACAGGAACACATTCACAGGATACATCGAAAATCATCCTGAATGATACCTTCGATAAATTCATAGAAAAGCATAAGCAGGATTTAAACACAACATTCATGAATTATATAAGTTCATATGGCACCAGCATGGATTACGGTTACTTAACCCAGCTTGAAAGTGCTTTTATTTTCAACGAAGCCATAAGGCTGGGTGATTAAATGGAATTTAGCGGCAAAATAACCATAAAAAATAATAAAGGGAACGTTGCAGAATTTCTTTCCGACATTGATAATATAACACCTTGCCTCCCCGGGGTATATGACTTCCAGAATAATGGCGGTGAAATACAATGCAAACTAAAACTTGATATATCTGCTGCTAAAATTTCTGCCATGAGCAGTGTGACGGGGAAGATGTCGTTTCTATATAAGGTTGGATTAGATTCAATAAATATAGATGGGAGTGGGAGAATAGCGGGTTCAAAGGTGAAATTCAACATAAGCATATCCTACGAAAGCCATGGAGAAGAAACAGTACTGGATTGGAAAAGCTCATTTGACTTCGGGCTTATAGTAAAGATGATGGGTAAAGACAGGGTCAATGAAATATCCAGAGAAAACATAGACAGGACTATGGGCTGCATAACATCAAAATTAAATATTTAATAGAATTTCTTTGTAATTATTGATAAATTTTACATTATAACTGTAAATATTGTATAATCTTCAGATAATATTAGATTTTAATCGATAAATATTTAATAACACTAAAAAATTATTATCGTATGCTTACATTCATTTACGATTCAATATCCTGGGAAGAAAAGGAGTTAATTAAAGGGCTCCAGTCAGAAAGCATAAAACTGAATCTGGTTAATGCAAAGGATAATGCGCTAAACCTCACAGGAAAACTTGATTTTGAAGGACCTGCTGTTATCAGATGCATGAGTTCCAGGAGGTCTCTCTATTATTCATATATACTTGAATCACACGGAATTAAAACGATTAATTCCTTTAATACTTTTAGCATCGCAGGAAATAAAGTATTTACCACCTCTTATCTATATAAAAATGGAATAAAAACCCCGGAAACTTCTGTATCATTTTCACATGACAATGCTTTATCAACTGCAGATAATATGGGATACCCTGTAGTTTTTAAGCCAGCAAGTGGGAGCTGGGGCAGAATGATATCACTTTTAGAGAATGAGAATATTGCAGAAACAGTATTCTCAATGAATGATATGGTAAACGAAAATTCGTACTATCTTCAAAAATATGTAAAGAGGCCTCCAAGGGATGTAAGGGCAATAGTTGTGGGAGATAATATTTCTGCCACAATATACAGGTATTCAGGGGAGGGGTGGAAAACAAACCTCGCACTTGGCGGGAAGGTGGAAAAAGCAGTGCTGCCAGAATCCCAGCTTGACATACTTATAAGGGTTGCACATCTTTTTGACCCGGGCATAATTGGTATTGATGCCATGGAAACAGATGAAGGATTGGTTGTACATGAAATTAATTCAAGAGTTGAATTTAAAGGGGCTTCGAAGGTATATGGAAATAAAATAATAAATGATATTGTCCAGTATCTAAAAACACTTGATTAAGTTTAATAATAAAATAAAAATGTCAAAGTATGGAAGAAATATACCTTGACAAGAACGAAAATCCATTCAATGTACCGGAAAAGGTAAAAAAAGAATTCATAAACTATGCAAAGGATGCAGATTTTAACAGATACCCTGAAAAGGGGTTACCTTCCCTTATTAAAAAACTGGCAGGGCTCACCGGGTTTAGCAGTGAAAACATTATTGCAGCCAATGGCAGCGACGAATTGCTTGATATTTTAATCAGGCGTGCAGAAGGCGATATAGTTGTCAGTTCACCAACCTTTGAAATGTATTCATTCTATGCCAGAAATTATGGCCATAAGGCAATTGATGTCCCGCTCCGCAGCGATTTTTCCCTTGATGTTAATGGTATACTGGCGCAGAAGGATGCAAAACTTGTGGTAATATGTTCGCCAAATAATCCAACAGGGAATCTTATAGATAGAGAGAGCATAAAAAAAATTCTTGATTCCGGTGTAACAACCATACTTGACAATGCCTATTATGAATTTTCGGGTGAAGATTATACTGACCTTATTGCAAAATATAGCAATCTCATAATATTAAGGACATTTTCCAAGGCTTTTAGCCTTGCAGGAATGAGAATTGGATATGGCATAGCAGAGAGCAAATTTATATCTGAAATCAAAAAATTGCAGGCACCGTTTTATATGAATATACTTTCAGCTAAAATGGCAGAGATCATGATTGATAACTACAGCCTTATTGTAGAAAAAATAAAATATATTGTAGAGGAGAGGGAACGTGTTTACAATGAAATAAAGGATATAGCATACCCTAGCAGTGCAAACTTTCTTCTCCTTAAAAAAGATCTATATGGCTATATGGAAGAAAACGGGATACATATAAGAAAACTCCCGCTTGTAAAGGATAGGTCAAGATTAACCATAGGAACAAAGGATGAAAATAAAAGGGCAATTGAAGCAATTAAAAAATACGTAATGGAGAAATTTTAAGTTAAATTTTTCCCGGGGCATAATCCAGTACATTTTTATTTTTTATTCCGGACATCAAATAATGGTTAAAAGAATCAACAAGTGCCTCCTGCGGAACCATCCCTATGAACTCTGATCTTACCGGATAAACACCAAATCCCTTTGCCTCAGTTTTTACCGCTTCGAATATACGGTATACAGGATTTTTCCTGTAATTTACTATATTCATCGATATCTGTACAATATTTTTTTCCGGCATTTTGAAAGCCAGAGATTTAACGCAGGCAAAGCCACCATCCCTGGCCCTTATTGCAGAAGCTATTTTCCTCCCTATTTTTATGTCATCTGTATTGAGATAAATATTGTACGCAATAAGAAAATCTCTTGCGCCTATTATTGTTGCACCTGCCCTGCCTATTACTTCCGGACCGTAATCAGGAATGTAATTTCCGGTTCCTATAGCGCTTCTTAATTCCTCAATCTGGAATTTTTTGTTCCTTATATTTTCAAGATTTTTTCTTTCAGGTGTTTTTGCAGAATATGCATACATAAATACAGGTATTCCTAACTCCTTTCCTACTTTCTTTCCCAGCTCCTGTGAAAGTTCTATGCATTCCTCCATTGAAGTATCTTCCAGTGGAACCAGGGGCATTATATCTGTAGCTCCGAAACGTGGATGGAATCCTGTCTGTACATTCATATCTATATTTTCACCTGCGGTTTTGATCATATTAAATGCAAGGTCAATAACATTGTCTATGGGGCACACAACTGTAATAACACTTCTATTGTGGTCGTAGTCCATTTCAGAATCCAGTAATTTTGCATCAGGTACTGATTTTACATCTTTTTCAAGTAAATCAATTACTACTTTATTCCGCCCATCACTGAAATTGGGTATAAGTTCTACAAGCTTCATAGAATTAAATCCTGTAAATGGATATTAAATTATGCAAATTATTAACATTGCCAACAAAATCAGTATAAGTAAAATTTATTACTCTTCTACCAATTTTTGTAAATTTCCCACATTAAAAGCATTATTTATAAGGTATAAAATTTTATTATAAAGATTATAAATATAATCATTATCTAAATAATCATAGAAAGATTCTTTGATAGGTAATTAGAATTAAACAGCTTAATTAATGATACAAGAAAATATAATTCACCTGTAGTTTTATATTGAAATCGAAGGGTGAGGAAAACAGAACTTATCAAGGAGGCAATGAAACAGATAGGTGGCATATATTTATATGTTGATAATACAAAAAGTTCTAATTTATTGCTGTTGCAATTTTCTAGTATAATAAAAGAATATTTTGTAGTGTTCAGCAAATCTGGTTTTAACTGCAATATGAAAGATATTCCAAAGATAAATAATATTATTTTGTTCGATTTAAAAAAAATGCAGGAAATAATTGAAAATTAATAATATTAATTATTTTACCGGATCTGAATTTTTCCAGTATAACTTATAAATTAATATATATTTACATATATTCATTTTTAAACCAGTTGATAGTGTTATTTATTCCATCGTCATATGTTGTATGTCTGAATTCCGGGTATTCATTTAGAAATTTTCTGTCGTCCAGTATATATGGTTCACTGTATTCATAAATAAGCTCCATAATTTCATTTATATTTGAACTAAAATGTGCCAGCAATTTTAAATCTAGTTTAGAAATAACTTTTAATTTTATTTTTAAATTTAGCCTGTTGTATATTTTATTAATGAATTCCCTCGCTGTTATTATATCGCCCGATACATGGTATACTTTTCCATATGAATTAATATTTCTAAGTAACAATAATGTTGCTTTCGCGGCATCGTCAATATAAGTAAAATTATGCGGGATATCAGGATTTACCGGCCATATTGCCTTTTTATTTTTCATTGCCTTTATAAACATCCCGCCGTATAAATCATTTGTTACATTCGGCCCATAAAAATCAGCAAATCTGGGAATCACAAGGCCTATTTTGTCCTTTTTATAATACTCAAATAAAAGTTTTTCTATATTATTCCTTAAAATACCTTTTTTGCCGTTTGCATTTAATGGATGCTCTTCATTTACAGGCAGATAATCAAATTTTCCATAGCCATAAACATTACCTGGAAAAACCACTGTTGAATTTGATGTTTCAGCACCCTTTAAAATATTCTCGGTTGAAATATAATAATTTTGCCAATTCTTATATGGAAAATTATTGGCTATGTATATTACTGATGCGCCTTTTAAATCCTTTATAATTTTATCCATGTTAAAAATATCTGATTTCACAATATCAACATCTTTCGGGAATAATTTTAATGCTTTTTCCTCATTTCTAACTATAGCACGCACATTTATTTTATTTTTTAAAAGTATTTTTGTTACAGCATAGCCATAGGCACCTGTTGCACCGATAACAACATGCAGGCCATTATCTATATCGTACTTATTATTCATAAAACTGAATGAATAGTTAGTATTAAAACTTATTGTTTAGAAATGATTTAATATTCTAACTTAATATATCATAATGCCTAAAGTTATTCAGGATTACAGGGAAATGGCAAAGGAAAAGATTATCGAATCTGCATCAAAGTTATTTTTTCAGATGGGATATAATAATGCAGGAATGGAAAACATAGCCAGAGACATGGGTATAACAAAAGGTACATTATATTTATATTTTAAAAATAAGGAAGAACTTTTAAATAAAACGTGTAAGGTAAATATGGATTTACTGGAAACAAATTTAAAAAAATCGGTTTCAGGGAATATGATTACAGGCATAGAAAAATTTTTTGCAGATGAAATGAAATTACCGGATTATAAAAAATTTTACTGGATATTTGCATTAAATGAAATAAATGTAAACAATAATATAAAAGAAATAATAGAAAATAGCTATAAGAGGTATGTAAAATATATATCGGATTTAATTGAAAATTTGAAACAGGATGGCACCATCTCAGAAAGCATTAATTCTACAGATCTCGCCAGAATATTAATAGCATTTCATAACGGTGTTCTCATAAGTATTATGCAGGGCCTTGATAATCCCACAGCAACATCTATTTTTAACTCTGGCATAAGAAGTTTATTTGGCAATCGCTCTTAATAATTATTTTATACTTATTAAGAATAGAATTAATTAATATTATATCGCCGTTTAATCAAACTGTTATCCGATAGGTAAGTGTTGATCTGGTGTAAATAATTGTAGCTTTCCAGCTATATCTTTCAACTATATATGACGGGGAAATCTGTGGCTAGTTACTAATAAATATATAGGTATAGAAAGAGAAAATACACCCGGTATCCCTATAGTTATTAAATTAATCATAAGCATAGAGTGCGAAATAATTTGAGGACGGTTGCCTGTGGAAGGAAGCAAAAGAGGTAAAATTAAAGAAAAAAACAAGAAAATAAAAAGTAGATAGACCCACATTGCAAGATTATGCCTCACAGAGTTATGGCTTAATTTATCTCTTAAATATTCTAGATAAAAAATAATATCTATACCTACAAATCCTATGATTGCGACAGGGAATATACCTGTATAAAAGTTATATTTAGCACTTATAATATTACCTATAGAGCCAAGGTATGCTAATCTGTAAAACATAATAATAAATAAAAAAGTAAGGACTACAATAGAAATTATTATGTAATTACTTATTTTTTTAACATTTTTTGTATTATTATTCATATTATATCACCATGGAGGAGATAGGGTTGGCCAAACGCTGCTATGTGGCAATAGACTTGGTACCTGTAGATCAGGGGGAGCCGTTGTTAAAAATGGAAAATAAGCCCATTGCCCTGAATATGTTAAATTTCCATTGAAATTGTATGCACGATTTGAATGTGCACCGAGTTCCCCATATATGCCTGTATCCCAGAAATCCCACCAGTTTCCTACTGAAACATCAAACTCAACATAGGGTATAGTAGTACCCTGACTTGAAATATGATCATTTGTAAATACAGCCCATGCTGCCACAACTACTGCTTCCAACGCAACTGCAACCGCTGCTACTTCCGGTGCAGCTATAAGGGCTGTATCCGTTGCTATTCCCGCATCAGTAGTTATAAGGCCAAGCATGATATAATAATTTCTCGCACCTATGGAACCATAAAAAGTATCCGAATCATAAAACACATATGCGTTTCCCCATCCATACGATTTATGATAAGTATGCGGATCGAAAGTGATCAATCTGGCATGGCTGCCGGTAATCATATACATTGAATTATTTGGTATCCATGTATTTTGATTGCTTTTATAAATAATAGATTTTATGTATACGCTATTTCCTGTTGTTTTAATATATTCATTGTAATTAGAACCTAAAATTTCAGTAATTTTATTCGTGTACTTATGTGCTATGCTAATGTTGCTTATTGAGAGCTGTGTGTATATTTTATTATTAACGGCTGCATAACTACCAGTAACCGGTTTCCCGCTTAATGACGGGCTTTTTGCTAAATTAACTGCCTTCCAATTTAAATCACCTTTTGCAAAATTGTTTTGTTCAAAATTATTGTATGTATTACCGTTCACAGCATAATTGCCAATGGCAAGTTGTGGCGATATTTTATTAACTGCTGCATTGCCATGAACTGTATGCATATTGTCTGCTGCAGGGACAAATGCAATCATTACAAATATTAGGGCTATTAATACACCTATTATTACCTTCTTTTTATTCATAATGATATTAATACATGAATATATATATATATATTTCGGTAACAATATTAATATATAATATCTAGAATTGAGTTCCTTGTATAATGATTTTATCCATAACTCCATTATGGCAATGATCAGGGAATACTGTGAGTTCTTTGTGGGTCAATCCACCGTATATAGTATGTATATCCCTTTTCATATTCAAGTATAAAAATAATGTATATTGTGCAAATGCACCGATAATAAGCAAGGCTGTTGGAATATGGAAAGGGAGAGTGTGAACTGGTCTGGAGGTTATATGATATATGTTGGAATAGATATAGCTAAAAAGAAGTTTGATTATTGCATTATAAACAGTGAAATGAATTTAATAAAAAGGGGAATACTGATAAACAATAACTATGGCTTCAGTGAATTTCTAAAGATAATAAAGAATTATAGAAATATAAAAATAGGAATGGAATCAACAAGTATATACCATGTGAATTTATACAATTATTTAATAGAAAACAGTCGCAGTGCAATAATATTAAACTCTCTGGAGACAAAATTATTGAAGAGTTCAAGGATAAGGAAGAATAAGACAGATAAAATAGATGCAGAAGCAATAGCAAAATATATTATCATACGTAAAAACAATATAATTACCATGGATAAAAATACTGAGAATACTTACACAAATCTTAAGGAATACGTATACACATACATAAGAATAAACAGGAAAATAACAATGGCAAAGAACCAGTTAATAGTAGATATGGATCTATTATACCCCGGATTAACCGCGGTGGCCAATGTTAATTCCAAATATTTCATGGAAATAATAAGCAACATAGATCAAATCATTGAAAATAATTATAAAATAAAATATATCAGTGACAGTAAACACAGTGAAATAAGAAATATCTTAATAAACAGCAATACTAATAATGCAGTCAAATACGACATAGATATAAACATTGAAACACTGGAATTATTGAACAAGCAGTTAATGAAAACAAAAAATATCATAGAAGATGAGTATAATAGTATGGATTCCAAAATAAAGACAATTCCAGGAATAGGGACTATAACAGGTTCTATAATATTGTCATCTATAGGAGACATAAACAGGTTTGATTCTATTATAAAGCTAAGGGCCTATTCAGGTATGGATCCAGTGGTTAAACAATCTGGGGATTATAATATTACATCAAAAATATCAAAAAGGGGAAACCCGTTAATAAGGTATGCACTGTATTTATCAACTGTATCTGCTATTAGATTTAATCCAGTAATTAAAAGATATTACACAAGGAAGAAGAATGATGGCATGAAAGGAAATAAGCTATTAATTGCGTGTTCCAACAAATTACTGAATATCATATACTCCGTATTGAAGAATAATAAGGATTTTGAAGATCCTCTGAATAATATAAATTAAAAAATAATTAAAGAAAATACGTATTTTTGAATATCAATAGCGTAAGCTATAGAAGTTATGAATATTTATATGTAAAAAGTAAAATTAATATAGTATACTATATAAACACTATGATATAGAAAAAAGAATTCAAGAAAAGGTGAAGTTAAACAATAAAAAAATAAAATACATAATCAAACAGAAGGAAAAAGGAGAATCATCTAAGAAATTAGCAACTATTTATGGAGTAACTGTAAGGTACATAAATAAGATCTATTTCAATTATTTAGAATATGGAAAAGAAGAATTATATAAAACAGGAAGAAAGAAAAAGAATATAGACAGCAATACAGAGGAATTAATAATTAACATAAGGGATAATTATCCTTTATCAGGGCCATTGCCGATAGAGAAATACCTTAAGGATAAGGGTATACAAATATCGCATAATATTATATACAGAATACTGTTAAAATACAATATGGTAAATGAGGATATTAATAAGAAGAACCAGAGAAAATACCTGAAGTATGAGAGGGAACATTCTAATTCACTATGGCATATGGACTGGACCAAGTACAGTGATAGTGAGAAATTGATAATAATAGAGGATGATGCTTCAAGGTTCATAGTAGGAATGGGAATATACAGTGAGGAAACTATTGATAATACAATAGAAACCTTGGAAATAGCTATAGATTTATATGGAAAGCCAGAAGAGATATTGACAGACCATGGAACACAGTTCTTTTCAAATGGTAAGAATGGAATACCCGGTGATAAGAACAAGTTCCAGGAATATTTAGATAACAATAATATAAAACATATAGTTGGAAGAATAGATCATCCACAGACTAATGGGAAACTGGAAAGATTAAACTACACAATTAAAAGGCTAAGGCCTTATTTCAGTACCTGGGATGAAGTTGTATATTACTACAATTATAAGAGAAGGCATATGTCATTATCCATAGATGACAGGCCTGTTGTAACACCAGCTATGGCATATGAAGAAAAGGGAGGTAAGTTAAATGTTAAAGAACAATAAATATATAAGGGAACTAATTTCGGGATATCACAGTAACAATATTAATAAATAATTTACTATTTAATAATTTACCGGTCAATTTTTATAATTTTATTCAAAAAGAAAGGTATATTGAGCGATAGTCATAGAAAATTTTATGGTCTGCTATTATGTGCTAAATTAATCTGTTACCTAAATTTGTCTTCTAAAAAAACAAATTATGTATGAAATTGTTTTATTAGAAAACAATTTTATATTATTGTTGTATTGCATACATATGGAAGGCAGCAAATTAGCTTTCAGAAAAGTGATATCAGAATGGTTACTTGCGAGTGTACCTGAAGCACATAAAAGAAATATTAATGTGTCAATGGATTCAAATAAAATTATCACAATTATAGGCCCGAGAAGATCAGGAAAAACCTATTTTTTGTATTATTTAATCAATGAATTATTGAAAACAGAACCTAAAAACAATATATTATACATAAATTTTGAGGACGAAAGATTGATGAATGTAACAATTTCAGACATGGATAATATAATTCCTTTGTTCATTGAACTTGCAAACCCCTCAAAAGATAAAAAAATATACCTGTTCTTTGATGAGATACAGAATATAAAATTCTGGGAAAAATATATAAGAAGAGTTTATGACACATCAAAATACAAAATTTTTATCTCGGGGTCATCTTCTAAATTATTAAGCAGGGAAATTTCCACTTCATTAAGAGGGAGAAATATTGAGTATACTATAATGCCACTGAGTTTTCAGGAATATTTAGAATTTAATAGAATGGAATATTCAAATTTAGCAGGATACACCGATCAGCGAGGATATATACTGTCAGAACTCAATAATTATTTTAAATATGGAGGTTATCCCGAGGTTGCCCTTGAGAAAAATGATAATAATAAATTAATGATATTGAAATCATATTACAATACAATATTTTCCATGGATATGGCTGAACATTTTAATATCTCTGAGGTGAATGTTCTTGATGCATTTATGAAGTATTCAGTATCTATATATTCTAAATATTTCAGCATATCAAAGATTTACAATACATTTAAGTCTGTAGGTTATAAAATCAGCAAAAATAAATTACTGGAATTTTTATATGATTCCCGGGAAATATTTTTTCTGTTTAGCCTGAATATATACACCAGATCTGAAAACAAAAAAATGTCATATAACAAGAAGATATATTCAGTTGACCCTGGTATTATATACGCACTGAAAAATGAAATGTCCATAACAAGATTGATGAAAAATATAGTTTTTCTGGAACTTAATCATAGATGTATTGAAAACAATCTGGATGTTTCGTACTGGAAGGAATATGGAAAAGCAAATGGAAAAGAGGTTGATTTTGTAGTATCAGATTCCTTAAAAATTGTAGAATTAATACAGGTTACATACGCTTCAGACGCAAGTGAAATTGACAAAAGAGAAATATCTGCATTATTATCAGCTGCAAAATACTTTGAAGCGCATAAATTATCAATTATCACATGGGATTTTAAAGGCGTTATAATAGAAAACAATGAAAAAATAATATTCGTTCCTTTATGGGAATGGCTGCTTAATTTGAATTAACAATAAAATTTTTAGAATTAAAAATATTGCAAAGATAGTTAGCCAAGGTTTTAGCGGCAAAATCCAGATTTTTCCCTGATAAGGCTGAGAAACTCTTCTGTATCCATCATGCTGGTAATTGCTCCTATATCACCTGTGGAGGGACGGTCAGAATCAAGAGGTCTGACTATTTCCCTGATTTTCTTATATATTGAGAGAGTTGCCGGGGAAGGCTCATGCTTTCTGAATTCCAGTGATTGGGCTCCAAGAAGGTATTCTATTGCTATTATAGACTTCACATTTTTGTTAATTTCAATAAGTTTCAATGCTGCATTGGTTCCCATGCTTACATGGTCTTCCTGGTTGGCTGAGGTAGGAATTGTATCAGCGGAATTCGGGTGTACAAGCGTTTTGTTTACATTGCACAGGGCTGCTGCTGTGTACTGCGGGATCATATAGCCGGAATTCAGTCCATAATCCTTTACAAGAAATGGAGGCAGCCCGCTCAAATTTGTATCCACAATCCTTGCCAGGCGCCTTTCTACCATATTACCAAAATCCGTCATGGCGATTGCTACAAAATCGGAAACCATAGCTACAGGCTCCCCGTGGAAATTTCCCGTGGAAATGTATTCATTCCCCAGCAATAATGGGTTATCTGTTGCGGAATTTATTTCTGTTGTTAAAACCTTTCTGGCGTACTGGAGTGTATCCCACACGGCACCGTAAACCTGGGGAGTACACCTCAGAGAGTATGCATCCTGTACCTTGCTTTTATTTGCATTTTCTATAATCATGCTGCCATTGAATAGTTTCCTGAAGGCTTTTCCTATCATTTGCTGGCCTTCATGTGGACGGGATGCCAGTGCCCATTCTGTGAAAGCCTTATCAGTTCCGGATAAACCTTCAAATGCCAGTGCAAATGATCCAAGGGCTTCAGAAACAAGTTTCTCTGATCTTTTTATTTCCAGAGCCAGTATGCCGCATATCACAGATGTGCCATTTATCAGTGCAACGCCTTCTTTTTCACCATAACTGTATGGTTCTTTTCCAAGTGATTTGAATACCGTACCTGCATTCTGGATTTTTCCTTTGTAGAATACGTCACCTTCACCCATAAGTGCAAGGCCAATATGGGCCAGTGGTGCGAGGTCCCCACTTGCCCCCACAGAACCGTACCTGGGAACAGCGGGAATTATATTATTGTTCAACATGAATAGCAGAAAATCAATCATATTCTCCGATACACCGGAATAACCCTTCACCAGTGTGTTTGCCCTTACCAGCATAATAGCCCTTACAGTTTCAATATCCAGTGGTTCCCCTATCCCTGAAGAATGGCTACGTATAAGGTTTGTCTGAAGCTGTACTATATTTTTCCTGTCCACATTTACATTAAGGAGTGATCCGAATCCGGTATTAACACCATATACAGGCTTGCCGGAATCCAGTATTTTCATCAATGATTTTTTTGAATACTGTATCTGCTTTATTGCAGACTCAGCTATGCCTACTTTTTCGCTGCCACTTGCAACAGCATTGACATCCTCTATACTCAAATTGTTACCGTCAATGTAAATCATAATGTTTACAATGCTAAATTATATATTAAACTACGCCAGATGACGTAATAGTTAATTTATTCACTGTGGACAAGTTTCCCTTCCCCGAAAACCATTGCAGGATATGCGTCCAGTTCAAATGGGTCTTTATTCCAGATGCTAAACGATGCGAGTTTTCCGGGCTCAACTGTCCCAAGATTATCGAGCCCGAGTATTTGAGCAGGCCTTGATGAAACATATGATATGCACTGTTCCTTTGATGCACCGAATCTCATGAAATGCCTTGTTGTAAGGAAAAGGTTCCGCTGCAATATTACAGGATGATCCGAAATAAGGGCAAAACGTACACCTGACTTCTTCACCAGTTCGGCGTTTCTCCACGTTTCGTGCTTCAGTTCTACCTTATATGGATGTGAATCCAGAGGACCATATACCAGGGAAAGGTCTCTTTTCTTGATTTCCTCGAATATTTTCTCACTGTGGAAATCCATTCCATGGTTGATTATGGGCTTTATTCCAAACTGGTCAACAAGTGACATCAGGAATAATGCATCATCTTCCTTATGGAGATGGCACATTATTTTATATTCCCCATTGATTAATTTTATGAAAAATTCTGTTTTCGGGTCTATTTCATCTATAGTTTTCTTTCCATTGCTCATAAGATTCGCAGCTTTCTGTGCTGCTAAAAAGTTTTCCCTTATTATGGCTGCAACGCCCATTCTTGTAGTTGGCCTTGTGCCTTTCCATTCCGTGGTGCTTCTGGGATTGTATCCAAGTGCCATCTTAACGCCTATATCACTGACAAAAGCATCCTTTGTATTCTTTTCAAAATTCCTTATCAGGGAACCCATGCCACCTAGAATGTTCCCGCTCCCGGGCAAAACAACGGAATATATCACATTGCTTTCAACAGATTCTGTGAACGCGTGATCATCCATGTATACTCCATCAATGGCCCTGGCAAGTGGAAGCATAGAATCCAGCTTATCATTTGCTTCACTCTCATATGGCGGCTCACCTGCCCTGTCCAGCCCTATATGACTGTGCGGGTCAATGAATGCAGGTGTTACAACGCCTTCACCTATGATTTCTCCATAGGGCTTTGTTTCAGTAACCTCTGTGATTGTATTGCCTTCAAAACAAACATAAACATTCTTCTGTTTTTTATTTCCATCATAAAGCACATTTGCCTTAACTGCCTTCATAGTAGAATATATGCAAATGCAATTTAAATTTAATCCATTGTTTTCATTTCATGCTTGCTCATAAATTTTAAATAACCATACCTGATATATTTTACATGAGTTTTGACCTTATACTGGATGATGGAAATGTATTTTTACATGGCGGATTAAAAAGGACATCCATAGGAATTATTAACGGAAAGATAGCAGTTATAGGCAACTTAAATGATTTCAAGGGCAATACAAAGAGAATTAACTTATCCGGAAAACTGGTTATTCCCGGTGGTGTTGACCCGCATACACACATAGAAGGCTATTCCAGTGCCGGAACAATAAAGAATGGCACAGAATCAGCAGCTATAGGCGGCACAACAACAGTGCTGGATTTTTCACAGGCAACTAAAAATGAGGATACGGTGGCTGCAGCTGCTTCTAAAATAAAGAGGTTTTCCGATAGCAGTTCACTGGATTTTACCATAAAGCCCATGATGGTAACAGAAGATTTCCAATCTATAGAGAGGCTTGAATTAATATTTTCACAGTTATCCAAACTCGGGATAATGGCTGTCAAAATTTTCACCACATACAAGAATCTCGGGAGGTACGCTAATAATTATCAGATTCTGCAGGGAATGAACACTGCTAAAAAGTATGGCATAATGGTTCAGATTCATGCAGAAAATAATGATTTCCTTGAAGGAAATATGGAAGCTCTTTTAGCGCAGGGAAAAACTGACCCTAAATACCATGCCATAAGCAAACCGCCGGTGAGCGAGGACGTTGCCGTTGCTGATTCAGCTGTGATGGCAGGAGATTCCGGTGCAAAGGTATACTGTGTCCATCTTTCAACAAAAACATCGCCTGAAATTATAGACAGTGCAAGAAAGCATGGCGTGAATATATATGGAGAGACCTGCCCTCAATATTTAATCCTGGATGATAGCTTCCTTGATAGGGAAGATGGCAATTTATACCTCTGCAGCCCCCCATTGAGAAAAAAAGAGGATATTAATGCAATGTGGAATGCCATATCATCAGGAAAAATACAGGCAGTGGGTTCAGACCATGTGCCATTCCTGGCATATCAGAAAAAGAAAGGAATACCATTTAATAAGGTGCCAAATGGCATACCTGGCATAGAAACTAGATTGCCCCTACTATTTTCCGAAGGCGTACAGAAAGGGCGCATCACACTTGAAAAGTTTGTTGATGTAATAAGCACATCCCCATCGAAAATTTTCAATCTGTATCCTCAAAAGGGTACTATTTCAATAGGGAGCGATGCGGATTTAACCGTAATAGATACTGAGCTTGAACACGGGCTAAGGGCTGAAGACCTGCATATGGGAACTGACATTGCCATATATAGCCATATGAAAACAAAGGGATGGCCGGTACTTACAATCTCTGGCGGAGAAATAGTTGCTGAGAATGATGCGTTCACAGGAAAAGGAAAGAAAGGCCATTTTCTTGGAAAGGAGGCGATTTAAATGAATAACATGGAAAGAATTAAGAAAATACTGATTGAACAGGGATCAATAGGTAGGGAAAACGGAAAAGCAATATCAGAATATAAAGAATTAACAATAAATGATGGTGTAACCAGGCCAGCAGGAACGGATAGAGATAAAAATACAAGGGATTACTTTGTTGATCTGTGTAAAAAGAACGGATTCGATCCATTTGTAGATATTTTCGGGAACATATTTATTACGTTAAATGGAAGCAATTCTGATCTGGGAAAAATAATGATGGGTTCACATCTGGATTCCGTTGTCCAGGGTGGAATGTTCGATGGAGCCATGGGGGTTTTCAGTGCTTTTGAAGTCCTTTTGAGGTTAAAGGAATCAGGATACAGAAACCAAAGAGATATTGTTGCAGCAGCATTTACCGGCGAAGAAGGGTCAGCATTCCATCAGCCTATGCTGGGAAGCAATGGTTTCACAGGAAATATCAGCAAAGCAAATCTTTGGGCTTTGAAAAATAGGGATGGAGTTGATTTTAAATCAGCGATGCAGAGAATAGAATACCTTGGTGATTCTGAGTTCCCCGGGAAACCGGAATACTATCTTGAATACCATATCGAGCAGGGGCCCGTACTGGAAGAAAAGGGAAAGGAGATAGGCGTTGTAACTTCCATAACAGGGCAATGTGTGCTTTCTGTAGAAGTTAATGGCATACAGGGGCATTCCGGGACTACACCAATGGAGATGAGAAGCGATGCACTGGTAAGGGCAGCCGGGATAATTGCCATGGTAGATAAAATTGCAAGGGAAGCATCTAAGAAATACAACAACCATAGTGTGGGCACTGTTGGAGAATTATCGGTGGAACCTGGAAGGTTCAATGTAATTCCAGGCCATGTAGCAATGAAAATAGATTTGAGGAGTGAACACAGCGACAGCCTTGCGTACATGAAGAAAAAAGTCCTGGAAGAACTTGAAACTAAAAGAAATGGCGTTAATATAAAGTACAGCATAGTTGCAGAGGTAGAACCTTCCATAATGTCAGATAAGGTAATGGATGCAATAAAGGCTTCAATAAAGTCACTGGGATTTAGCAGCATGGAGATGCCCAGTGGTGCAGGGCATGATACCATACCTATGTCTAAAATAGCTGAGGCGGGGATGATATTTGTACCCAGTATAAAGGGCTTAAGCCATACACCGCTTGAATGGACAGATTTCAAAGATGTTGAAAATGGATTGGAAGTCCTATTAGGAGCTGTTAAAAATCTGGATAAAAACTAAGCATGGATTTATTAAACGTTTTTTATTAATAACTATATATTAGAAAACTAAATATATTAATATGATTATAATTGTTTATGAAGTATATCAAATATCTTGGGTTTTCAGCTATTGCCGCAGCCTGGATAACTATTTTTGCAGCCATTATTGTTAATCCGTGGTTTAGAATTCAAAATAATGCATTAAGTGACCTTGGTGGAACAAATACGATTTCAAATTTTTTTTATCATCAGGCTCCG
>JAKAAT010000020.1:24327-26745 GCA_021802205.1 Thermoplasmata archaeon | reverse complement strand
AATAATAGTCGTAATGGTAATGGCCATGTCAGTATCTGCAGCTGTTCCCATTGCATCAGGTAACAACGTGCAGCAGAGTGCTGTTTCTGGAAACAGCGGATCCAGCGGGATTTTTGGCAGTGGAAATCTTAATGCCAGTTTTAATTCCAGCATAAATGCACATTTTAAGGATATGCATAATTACGGTGCACATTTAACATATAATGCTACCACTGGAAAAATTTCAGGGAGATTTTTAACTGCAAATTTCAAATCCGGAGTTTTTTCCAATATAACATACAATATGACATCCACAGAGCTTATCAGCAAAATGTATGCAAATGGGACATCACCCTTCGGTATGCACATGTCTCTTACCAACTTCTTTCAGGGCACAAATGTAATTGGAAATCTCTTTATGTACACCAACACATCATCATTCTTCGTAATGCATAACAATCCTGCCATTGAAACAAATATGCTGGTATACAAAGGGACTATACACATATACATACCTTCCAATGCAACAATATATAATACATCCAGGAACATGCAGGTTACATATTCTGCAAATGCCAGACTCAATGCACAGGTAAATAATTCTACCACGAATTCAAATTTTGCCTTGAATACAATGATAAACTTCAATAACATTATCAATGCAGGCAGACAGATGATTATAATAGATAACAATGGAACCATAGCAATGTTATTTGTACACAATGGTTATTTCAACGTAACAGGTCATGAAATATCAATAAGATCTGGAACATCAGGAACATCAGGTCCTGTATTTGTAAATATGGTTGTTCCACCAGGCATGCAAAGAGTTTCTGATAATAAAACAGTTATGCGTGGAATAATGAAGGGAATCGTTTCCTCAGAAATAGATCTGAATATGGTTAATGGAACACTGAAAAACAGCACTATATACTACAATTCCTCAATTCACATGGTATTCACCGGCAAGACATCTTCAACAGTATCATTCGACGTGAACTCATCTGTTAACCACCATACAATAGTAGCCATATTCATAGGCAACAACGTCACCAGGAATACTGGTCACGAATACTTGAAATTCGATGGGACAATAGTATCATATGTCAGTGTTTCAGCTCTAATGAATGAAACAAGCAGCACCCATGCTTATTATTCCTACGTAAATAGCTCATCCGGGATGTATGTATTGTTGTATATACCACATTTCTCCAATCATACAGTGTCTGTGTCAGATGTTCCTTTTAAGACAGTAAATAACTATACAGAATACTATATTGTAGGAGGAATAATTGCAGCACTTGCAATTGTGGGAGTTGCAGCCTATGCAATAAAGAAAAGAAAATAAATTTTATTTTATAAACTAAAGATAAATATACCTTTTTATATTATCTCTTTGATGATAAATAAAAGTGATGAATTTCTGGAGGATGCACTTTTTATAAGAGAACTTGCAATGAAGCACAATAAATTTTTTGAGGAAAGCATACCCCTCATAGCATCTGAAAATATAATGAGCCCAATGGCAATGGAAATGCTTCTCACCGATCTCGGTTTCAGATACGCTGAGGGCCTGCCCCATAAAAGATATTATCAGGGAAACCAGTTTGTTGACCTAATAGAGGATAAGGTAACCGACTTGGGAAGGGCACTTTTCAATGCAAAATATGTTGATCCAAGACCACTTTCCGGAACAAATTCAAACATGGCAGTATTATATGCATTCACAAAGCCCGGTGACACAATAACCACCCCTGCCCTATCTGGTGGCGGACACATAAGTTCTGCCCCATTCGGAGCTGTTGGATTCAGGGGATTGAAAACAATTAATTATCCATTTGATGTGGATGAGATGAACATAGATATTGATGGCACCATAAAGATATTGAAACAGGTAAAGCCGAAACTGGCATGGTTCGGTCAGTCTGTATTCCTGTTTCCAACACCATTGAAAGAACTAAGGGATACGTTTGAAGAAATCGGTTCCACAGTTGTTTATGATGGGGCACATGTACTGGGATTAATAGGTGGAAAACAGTTTCAGGACCCATTGAGGGAAGGTGCCCAGATAATTACCGGAAGTACCCATAAAACACTTCCGGGACCACAGCATGGCATAATTATAGGAGAAACAGACGAGGAGAAATGGAAAAAGGTACAGCGCGGTGTATTTCCAGGCACCCTGAGTAATCACCATTTAAACGCCATGGCAGCTCTGGGTGTTACACTTGCAGAGCACCTTGATTTCGGGGAATCATACGCAAAGCAGATAATTAAAAATGCACAGACTTTAGGTTCTGAGCTCAGTAAATACGGTTTCAAGGTTCTTGGAGAAAAAAATGGATTTACAAAATCCCATACGCTTGCAATTGACGTTTCAAAGAATGGTGGTGGAAAGGAAGTTGCCGAAAAGCTGGAAAGCTGCAATATAGTACTGAA
>JAKAAT010000020.1:0-24227 GCA_021802205.1 Thermoplasmata archaeon | reverse complement strand
AATACTGAAACGCCTCCGGACCTGTATTTATAGCCCTCCTTTGCAAGTTCGGTATTTCCAGGCTCAAAATTCCACGGTGTAAATGATAAAAATCCGTGATATTTTTTCTGCAACTCCAGTATTGAAAGAAGATGATGTGCCTTGTCCAGTGAGGTTTCAATGTGCCCGAACATCATAGTTGCAGATGTATGTATTCCGAGCTTATGTGCCTCTTCCATGATTTCAAGCCACTGCCTCCCGCTTGCCTCTGGCCTACCCATTCTTTTTCTAACGCTCCCATCGAGTATCTCACCACCGGCTCCTGGAATCGTCTCCAGCCCACTTTCCCTTAATTTGATTAGAAGGTCTTTTATAGGAATATGGGCCTTGAGTGATATGAAGTGCAACTCAGAGGTAGAAAGTCCATGTATTCCAAGACCCGGGAATTCCTTTTTTATTCTCTGGAATAATTCTATGTAATATGAAAGGTCAAGGAACGAATTCACTCCGCCCTGTATAAGTAGTTGTTTAATCCCGTATGGTTCATAGTATTTTTTTATCTCATCCACCACACCATCTACTGATAATGTATATGAATCACTATCATTCTGTGTTCTGTAAAACGCACAGAAGTGGCAGCGAACGTTACATATATTCGTATAGTTAAGAATGAGATTTGAAACAAATGAAACCCTGTTTCCAGATATTCCATCGGTTATTGACCTTGCAAGCCTTCCGAGGTCCCTGAGACTGGCCGAATCGTACAAATATACGATTTCATTTTCATCCAGTGTCTCTCCATTTTTTATTTTATTTTCAATGCTATCCTGGTAACTGTAAGAAATCATAATTATAATATAGCTTTATAAAATAAATATATTCCCAATTCAGTGTTTCTTATGTCTCCTTTTCTTCAATTAAATGCTCTATAAAATCTATGGTTTTTATAACAGGTTCGGTAAAGGAGTAATCTATACTTCTGTAATATTCATGCATGACCTCTTCCTTCACCTTAAATTTTATTGAATTTAACCTTGCCGCCTCGTTGATGTATTTTTTTGATTCCACTATACGCCCGTTGAGGTAGTTCAACATGCTATTATCCACATCTGTTCCATGGGAGGCAGCTGAAACTGCATACACTGGATACATATTATACTGTTTTGCAAATTCAAGCCCTATATCCATCAGTATATTCAAATTTCCTGAATATGCCTCTATGGCATTATCACCGATGATAAGTGCATAATCTGCCGTTTTTAATAGATTATCAGCATCAGAATAATCGGATTCCTTTATCTGATATGATATCCCCATTCTATCAAGTACCAGTTTCAAGTAGAGTTCAGTAGTTTTTGTCAGCGATGTAACATTGATTTTCAGGTTATTCTTTAAATAATTGAGTTTTGAAACCAGTAGCGTTGATACCGTATTCGCCCTGGAATGGATGTTCATACTTTCTACCAGTTCCAATCTGTCTATATTTTTTAAGAAAGAAACAAGTGATACCATACCTATTTCTATTCTGCCCTCCAGCAGATTTTTCAGATTAATGGCAGCACTGTTTCTTACTGTCTCTCCAGGTGGAAATGACATGTACAATGGATCAGAGTGAGATAAATTAATGAGTCCTATCATTTCAGTAGTACTCTTTTATATTATAAAACGTATCTCTCAGTGCAGGCACCTTACCTATTTCCTCTATCAGGTGATTGAGTTCCTCCACACTCCCTGAAGTTTTTCTGTTTGTTGCGCCGAAAACCTTCTCGCTGAATGCGGTTCCTACAAGATCACTTCCTCCTGACATCAGGGCAACCTGGGCAAGCTCCTTACCAAGTGCAACCCAGTAAACACTGATATTCTTAATTGACTTTCCAAGTATTGCTCTTGCAAGTGCATACACCCTTATGTCCTTATCACCTGATGCCGGCATCGTTACCTTTCCCATTTTGTACAGGGGTGTGTTCTCAATACTAAACTTTAATGGAATGAAGGACAAAAATCCTGGCTGTTCAAGTTGATTGTTCCTTAACCTGATCATATGATTTATTATGTCATCATACCCCTCCACTGTTCCATAGGTCATCGTTGAATTGCCCTTAATCCCAAGGCTATGAATTAGTTTTGCATCTTCAAGCCATTTCTCACCTGATATTTTTTCAGGGGTTGTAATCTGTTTTCTTATATTTTCATTGAATATCTCTGCTCCGCCACCTGTATGTGCATCCATACCTGCCTTTCTAAATCTATCTATAATTTCAGGTATTGAATTCCCAGTTGTTCTGGCGATAAAGTCTATTTCAGGTATCGTGAATGTTTTTAGGGTTATATCAGGAAGTATTTTCTTTACCTCTTTAAATATATTTTCATAGTATTCTATACTTAAATCAGGGTTGAATCCTCCAACAATATGTATCTCAGTAACATTTAATTCCCTGGCTTTTAAAACTTCATTATGTACATCCTCTACTGATAATTCAAATCCTTTTTCCGGATTATATTTCTTTATTTTATATGGAACATAGTAAGCACATATAGGACACGAAGCAGTACAGTAATTTGAATAATTTATATTATATGAAACAGCGTAAGATACCCTATCTCCTATTTCCAGTGATGTAAGTGAATCACCCAGAGACATCAGGGAATAAATATCCATATCAAGCAATTCCTTTGCATCTTTTTCTGTAATTTCTTTGCTTTTCAGGTAATCATACCAGTAATCATTATTATAAGCCATTGACATAGATAATATATTGTGACTAAAAATAAATAATTATTCATATTTTATAATTTTCCATATTTTGCTGTTATACCTTATTCAACTGATGTCTAAGATGTCTAGAAAATGGATAGTAGATGGATTGCAAATAGTATGGCAATTACAGGAATAACAAACAAAATGAGGAATATTATGGAAGATAAATAGTAAATATTCATTGCCTTTCTGATATCGTTGATTTCCGGCTGGTTACCCCTGCTGTTTATTATATATTCACCATCTTTTTCAAGCACAACATTGAGTACTAATGCCATTGCACCCATGCTGTAACCAGCATTCAGACTATCTGTTGTATTAATGATCATAATTTTTCTATTGCTATATCCAAGCAGGATGGCGCTTATCCTGAAAATTACAGGAGTTATTCTTGATCCAAAGAAATTTATTATGGAATCTTCCATGGCAGTACATCTGCCCAGTTCATAGTTTTGCGTATCCCTGTAGGCAACATTGGAATCCATGGTATTGATAATCCTAGTAACAATAGCTCCTGCAAGTCCAAAAAAAGCGTAGAAAAATAACGGTGTCAAATATCCATCAACAAATCCCTCAGCTATTGTCTCTATTGATGCGGAGGCAAGACCATGAGCGTCCATGTCATTTACAGGTCTTCTTACAACCATAGCAGTATAACCCCTTGCGGATTTCAAATCGTTGTTTTCCAGTGAATCCATTATCTTTTTAATATGCTTACCCATTGAATTAATTGAGAAGGTGCTCTTCAGAAAATATGCATATATTATGATAAAAATTATTAGGATTATTGTATTTTTCGGGCGATATAAAATATACATGATTATTATAACAGGAAGCGTATTGATGATAATTACAGATAGCAGAAAAATGCACCCTGACAAAATTTTGTTTTTAAATTTACTGAAATACGGTTTAACTTTTGCTATAATCTTTCCTGTGATCACCACAGGGTGTATAATATCAGGGGGTTCGCCTGCAACAGTATCCAGAATAACCGCAATGATAAGAGTCAATATCAGTAGCTCAGCACCGTTTATCATAATATCAGTTTTTCTATTTTTCTCATGTCCATATTATCTGTGAAAAGCTTTGCGCCATATGCCACATTATCTTCAAGAGTTCTATGATAATCCGGTACTTCCATTTTCAATATTTTGTTAAGGAAATATCTGTTTTCAAGTATACCATGAATATTAGTTCCATAAACATTACCATTTACAGACCCCTCAGATTTGCCATCAACGTAGGCAAATGGTTTCTCATGGTTTTGTACAATCTGGCCATAATGGATTTCATATCCTTCTTCATTAGGATTTTCACCGAAAATCGCTGAATTCAGAGTGTAGTTTACTTTTCCGGTCTGTTTTTTATCCATATATTCTGTTTCAACATCGAGGATTCCCATGCATGTTATTTCACTATTATCAGACTCCACCTCATTTTTATCTACAATTCTTTTCCCAAGCATCTGGTATCCCCCACAGATACCAATTATGATTTTTGTTCTACAAACGCTTTTCAATTTTTTCAATATCCCACTTTTTTCCATGTATTGTAAATCTTTCCCTACGAGTTTTGAACCGGGCAATATTATTGTATTGCATTCATCTATGGCATTTATATTAGAGGCATCCACATATGTAAATCCTATGTTAAGCATATATAATGGGTCTAGATCACTATAATTCTCCATATACGGATATTTAACAACACATATCCTATTATTCTGTATTACGGATTTTGAATAATTCATGGAATCCTCGCCAGGCAATGATAATTCAGAATGTGGTATTACGCCTATTACACTTTTACCGGTCAAACGTTCCAGTTTTTCTATGCCGCTACGAAGCATGGACACATTGCCCCTCATCCTGTTTATAACTAGATATTTAACAAGTTCACTGTTTTTCATGAGTTTTACTGTTCCGTAAAGCGACGCAAAAACCCCTCCACGTTCTATATCAGAGATAAGTATTGCCGGAGTTTTAAATATATTTGATACAAATATATTGGCGAAATCCCTGTCCTCCATGTTTATCTCTGCGGCGGAACCCGCCCCCTCGGCTATAATAATATCATACTCTCCTGAAAGTTGCTTCAATGATTCTCTTATAATACTTTCTGCATTGGATTTTAGATATTCATAATACTCCAATACGTGTAGTGAACCTATAGATTTACCCTGAACTATTATCTGGGACTTCCCCATACCCTCCGGTTTTATGAGAAATGGATTCATATACATGGACGGGTCAGACCTGGACGCGATAGCCTGCAGCCACTGTGCCCTTGATATCTCTGAGGAATCCTCAAGGGATACTGAATTGAGTGACATGTTGATAGCCTTGAATGGGGCAACACTGTAGCCCTTATCAGAAAAATATCTACAGAGTGCCATAGCCATTGTACTTTTACCCGAATCCGATGCTGTTCCAAGTATCTGTATCATTTTAATCATGCCTATCACCTATGTATTCCCTTATAGACCTGATCAATACAGTGTTCTTTCCGTGTTTTTTTATACTTATCCTCATATAGTTAATACCGAATTCCGGGTAGTCATCCAGTAACCTGATCATTATCCCCCTCTCTGCAAGAAATTTTTTCATATTCATTCCATCAATACCGGCAGGAAGTTTGAAAGTTGCGAAATTTGCCCTGGGAGACCCGATAAGTTTTATATTTATACTTTCCAGAGATCTAACGACATAATTCCGTTCCCTTTCTACCATTTCTGCAATACCGTTAAAATTCATATTACAGGTTCTTAAATACAGCAGTGCAGGCTGGCTAATCCTCCATGGCTCCAGATTTTTCTCTATTCTGCTTATGTTATTATTCGATGACAGTACATATGCCAGCCTGAGGCCAGGCACAGAAAGTATTTTTGTCAGAGACCTGCCTATTATAAGATTTGGGTGTGATTCAATAAGTTCCACTTCATCTAGTTCCCGGTTGTTTACAAACCATATAAAAGACTCATCAAGAAATAATCTTGCATTCTTTTTTACACAGATATCAAGAATTTTCATGATATTTTTTTTACTCATGATTTGACCAGTGGGATTGTCCGGATATACCATGAATAATGTATCAAAACTATAATTTTCTATTATTTCCGGATTCTTATTTATAACATTGAATGGCAATATGATTCTGTGTGCGGCTGTGGCGGCATACATATATTCTGTAAATGCCGGTGAGATTACTATTACATTACCATCAATGCCAGCCATATAATGATATATAAAGAAAGTCAGTCCTGGAATTATTGTAATATTTTCATTTTTAAATTTATGTTCAGAAACAATGGATTTATAAAACTCAAGATTGACTTCTGGATAATTTTTTATATATACACTGCTTATTTTCATATTTTTTACCTGAATAAAATCATTCATGTTAGCAGAGAAATCCAGTGCCGATTCTGGTTCTCCCTGCTGTTCCCGTGCAAATCTGTATATATCCCCACCGTGCATTTTTGTTTATGATTATTTATTATATAATTTTATACGGACTATTTTCATATGTTGAATTTATCAGGATGAGAAATTTATCTATGATTATATACTACAGAATACGCATCATACGTATTATAGAATTTCTGTAGCTAACAGTTCATAGTAATACTTATATAGTCTTTTTAAATACAAATCTCAACTACAGATTTATGAAACGGAGTATTATTAGTCCGGTCATAACATCTGCAATAAGATATCGAAGTGTTAGCATGACGGACCTTTTGGAAGATTTTGAAACAAAAAAAGAGGCAATCAGAGATGAAGTAGAACTCCATATTAAGAAGCGAGATGAAGCCAATGCAGAAGCGCAAAAGTATGCTAAATTACGTGACGAGTTAAATCAAAAAACTCACGAAATGCGCGAGCAGGCTAAGGAGAAGATTGCTGAAAAAAATGATTTAATTGAAAAAATCAAAACACTGCGTGACGAGAAAGAAGTTCATTATAAAAATCTGTCTGAATTAAAAAAGAATTTGAGGGAATATAAATCATCCATTGGAACAGGTATGGACATAAAAGATATAAAGGCCAAGGAAAAGGAACTCCAATATCTTGAAAAGAGGCAGCAAACCACCGAGCTTAAGAAGGAAGAAGAGAATAAAATGATAGTTGAAATAAGAAGGCTCACAAACGAAATCAAGAAATCAAAAATCCAGAGAGAGGAGGAACTTTTAAAGAATGATACCATAAAAGAGCTTACTGATAAAATTAATGAGGAACGAACAAAAGGGGAGGAATATAAGAAACAGATAGAAGACCTCTCTAACAGAATCTCCCAGCTCAGTGATGAAATTAATGAAGAACTCCAAAGGCTTGATGAAGTTCGTAAAGAGGCTGATGAAAAACACGAAGTATTTATTAAGTACAGTCAGGAATCAGAGGCTGAGCACGCTGCATTCATAAAGACCAAGGGGGAACTCAAGGATATGGAAAAAGCCATATTTTCAATTAGAAATAAAACAAAAGTAACCCGTAAGAAAGAGAAGGAATCTGAACTTCAGGAACGGGCATCAGAACTTTATGAAAAGTTCAAAGCTGGAGAACAGCTTACAACAGAAGATCTTTTAATACTCCAGAAGGCCGGCTTCCTGTAAGTATGAATGGCAGAACCTTAGGTATATTATTAATTCTGCTAGGTTTTATCATTTTAATATTTCTGGCAGTGAAAGGCCTTGTACATGTTGGTCTGTTTTTATTCATTCCATTTGCAGTGAGTAGCACACCAGTTGCCATAATACCATTTCTATTGATTTTTTCCGGCGTTGCTCTATATTTTATTTCCACACCGGTTATAAATAGGGATAATTGGCATGATGAAAATTATCCTGAAAATAACGAAAAAAAATCACATGTTGGTGGTTTTATTATGATAGGCCCTGTTCCCATAATATTCGGTAATGATAAAAAATTGATTTATATATCAATTGTTGTTGCAGTTGCCATTATGGTGATTTACATTCTACTGGCATTCAATCTTCTATGATTTTGGATGCAAGGGATACATTATATATCCTTGATTTCCCCATCAAATCCATGTCAGGTGCTATTATACTATCAAGTATTTCTGAATCTTCCCCGATTACGCAATTCCTCATTATAACCGAGTTTTTAATTTTAGTACCCGATTTGACTGTTACATTCTCCATGAGTAGAGAATTTGTTATTTCTACATTATTCTCCAGTAATGCATTATTATAGATAGCTGATCTGTTAAGGGTAACCCTATCGCCTGTTTTTATACCTGTCCCTGTATAACAACGATTTACATTGGCTTTTTGCAAACCGCTCATATCCATTATTATATTCTTTCCCTTTATAAAATTTTCAGTATAAGTTTTTCCATATTTTTCAACCATTATCTGATTTGCAATTATCAGATCGTTTGGTCTTCCCGTGTCAAGCCAAACCCCCTTTCCCATGTAACCATATATATCAATATTCTTTTTCATCAGCTCCGGGAAGAGGTCCTTTGCGAAATCATAGGGTATTTTATCAATATAATCCATAATTTCTGGCTCGATTATGTATATGCCTGTGTTGGCTATATGCGAAAATGTCTGGTCTTTATCCGGTTTTTCCAGAAATCTTATGATTTTGTTATTTTCTAACTCAACTATTCCGAATTGTCTGGGATCCTCTACTTCGGTAAGAACTATTGTTATTTTCGCCCCCATGCTTTTATGGAATTCAAGTATCTCTGATATATTAAAATCGGAAAGTATATCTCCGCTCCCAACGATAAAAGTATCATCGATAAAATTGGAGACAAATTTAACGCTACCGGCTGTACCAGCCGGTTCTTTTTCCACAGAAAACAGTATGGTCTGGTCATCATGTCTGTTCTCTATTATACTTGTGATAAGCGAACTGAATTTATAACCTGTTGTTACAATTACATCCTTGATGCCCGCACTATAGTAGGAATCCAATAGGTATAACATGCATGGCTTTCCTGCTATGGGCACCACCGGTTTCGGGATCGAATATGTTATGGGCCTGAGCCGTGTACCTTTCCCACCAGCCATAACCACTGCTTTTATAGTCATAAGATTGAATAATACAGATATTTATATTATTTTGCTTCCATAAGGAAACTTTAATTATTCAAATTTTAATACACTTTGTATGACTTCTAGCATGCCTGATCCTGAAACATATCCAATAAAACCAAGATCAACAAGGAAAAAATGGTATGCCATAATAATAGTTCTAATTCTCATTCTTTCTTCCTTAGGCATTCTCTCATTGTTACATCCATCTAGGCTGGAACCAGAAATTTCAGTCGATGTGGCCCCCAATTATATTACAGTTGGGCAGAACTATACCTTAGCCCTTAAGGCAGACGAATCATACAAAGATATTACCATAGAGTGGGGAGATAACAATCAGACAACTCTTAATTATACCGGGACCTTTTTGTCAATTTCACATGTGTATTCAAGTCTAGGTATATATTATATTAGCTACTGGGCAAACTTTTCTTCAGGCATTTATAAGTCTAACACATACATTCCTGTATATGTGGAATCTTCACAGATTTCAAACAGAACAGCATCAGGCATAATTACAGTTTTGAATTCCAGTAAACCTTCAGTTGTATCAAATTCGAATATTTATTCACCCGGTACGGTACTTAATATAACGCTTGGGAATAGCAGTTGCCCGGCCAATTCAACATTTACAATAAAGAAGCAAGAATTATTTGAATATAAAAATGGAACTATCCCCCCTATTCCATCTTTAAATTCCACATTTAAACTCCAGCTCTCGCTCGGATATTATATACTTAAATTATCTACTATTACAGGCAATGGAACAAAAAATTACACAACCTATTATTATATGGATATACCTGTAAATCCTCATGCCAGATTATATATCACCACTGTATCTGATTCTATTGTTGTTGATAGTCTCACCCCATTCACAAATCTAAATCCGCAGGAAGCATGTACAGAAGGTAATCTGCAAATACTTTATAACACAGAGGAGTTTCTGATTGGAAACAGCACCTCAGGTTACTTCCCTGAAATAGCCTCTAGCCTTCCAATGCAAGACGGAAAGAGTTATACATTTAATATAAGCCATAATGTAAGGTTTCAGAATGGCATTCCTGTGAATGCATACGATGTCTATTATTCCCTCGTTATGGATTTACTTCTAGAAAACAAATCACCTCAAACTCCTGGATGGATTCTTGCTCAGTATCTTCTGCCCGGGAACTACCATGATACAAATAATTACACAAATATAAAGAATGCAATTTCATATAGCAATCAAACCGATACTGTCACGCTCAATTTTACAGTTAAATTAAATCCTGATACAGTATACAGTATACTTTCATCTCCCGGCACTTTCATTGCATCAGCAGCAAATCTGAGTCAAAATGGTGAAACAATTTCTTTTAACCAAACAGGTTTCCAGTTATTTAAAACAGACAATTTAAACTATACCATGGAAAATATACTTGCTGATGGTCCATATGAAATAGAGAAATCTGCTCCCGGAAGTTATATTATGTTGGTTCGCAATCCTGATTTTAAAGGTAATCTACATAATCCGGAACCTAAAATCGATTCCATAATTATAGAATATAAAAATAGTTATTCTTCCATGTATCAGGATATGCGATTCAATACATCTCAGATTGCAACATTCCCATCTTCATATACATATATATCAAGCATTCATGGAATTTCTGATAATATTACTTACAATATGTCAACTATATATAATTTTAATTCAAATATAAATGAAACGCTTCTGGGAAAATATGTCACAGACAAAAATATTCCCTCTAATTTATTCTCAAATATCACAGTACGTAAAGTTTTCTACAATGCATATCCCGGTCATAATTTAACACTAGCCAGAAGCCTCTGGTATTCTTTTATAAAAAATATAACAGTGCAGAAAAAATATGGATTAACATCAAAATCACAATATCATAACAGTTCACTGATTATTCCAATATTTACAGAATCAGGTATTTCCGGTTCTAACATATCAAAATTTTCTTCTAATTTGGCTAAAATCATAGGGAATGGATCGAGTTTCCCTATTATTCTGGAACCAGAATCATTTATGGATAATCATATATCTAGAGGTGCCAATCCGATGCCAATATATGAAGAAGCTTTACCTGAAACGAATGATTCTAATTACTATTCTTATCTTGGAAACACAATGAATTTTACACATTCATACGATAACGGTTTTTATATTTATTTATATAATATTACAGATAAAAACCAGTCAGTTACCATGCGCGATCTAAATGCAAATATCAGTATCTTAATCCATAATTATAATGTTACAAATTTGAAAAATGTAGAGGGCCTTCTGGATAACCTCTATATGTATATATTCCCGCTACCTGGAACTTTTGAATTGAAGGTTTATTCGCAATCGTATATTATGATGCATATGTCGGTGACATCCTCAGGAATAATATTGTTCAATAATATAGATACATGAATTTACAAAAATCATATTATATTTCTATTATTTTATCGAATAGTTTATCCGCTTCCTCTGTTAAATTATCGTGTGAACATAAATATAAAGAGGTGATGGGTTGCAGTGATTTCATTCTTCTGATATATTCTGAAATTTCTATCATTTTCTCCGGATACAGAGACATATCTGCAATTATCAAGGATTTTTCAGTAATAAACCCTATCCCAGTTATAAATTTATAAATGTCAGATACTGGAATTTCAGATGGGAATCTGTGGTACAGTCCCACGTCAAATGGGATACCCATAATATTGATTTCCTTTGCCATATTTTCTATTAATTCATATTTTAGCACGCCTTCACTGTAAGCGCGGGTAAGGTCCAGGTTCATAAAATCAAAATCATGTCCAGAACTGCGTTTTAAATTTTTTATCTCTTTATAAAATTCTTTCTTCTTTTGCATTTCAATAATTGATTTTTTGTATTCATATGTAAGCAATTCTAAATTCAGTCTGTATTTATAATAATCCCTGAGAATCACCATGTCGGCCAGATTCACACCGGTTTTTCTACCTATAATCAGGTAAGTTAATTTATCTTTCCTGTCAGAACCACCGGACAGCAATGTTTTATAAATCTCTTTATATATACCAATAATTCCAAAATCACGGCATATTGAAAGGGTAAAATATTTCTTTTGATCTGATATGTCAAAATTATTTATAACACTCTCTATATCACTGGATTTTATCATCTCTCTTCTTATTACAGAATTAATAACATCAATCCTGGATTCATATGGTATGAAATCGAGAAACTGGTTATAAATATCAATTCCCGGGTCAAATAGATCCAGTGGATTTGAGGGTATGCATAGTACATCATTCAGGATATGCGAGGTCACACCGATCCGGTTCCCCTTTATTCTAAATTTTTTTATATTTGAAATGAGTTCAATTAAATCAGTTCCATTGTGTATAACAGACCCAGAATATTTGTACCCACTAAAAATATCAAAAGTGAAAATTCCTGTAATCAGTGAAATATTCTTATTATTGGAGGCCAGTAAAACTTCACAGTTCCTATTTATGTTCAATGAAATATTATCAATAAGTTTCCTATTATCTGCATGTATGCCAAAATTTTTAAAGGAAAGAACCATATTTCCATTAAAATTATCCCGTATTTGAAACCACCCCCTTTATTTCGTAGCTCAGCAATGCTGTAAATCCGATAAAAACAGTTATGAATAAAAGCGGGAATATAACTATCCACCAGACACCAAAAAATACGAATGCATTTACATTTCCATTTAAATACATAATATTCCCGATATCAACCACAAATGGATTTTTAAAGTAAAATCCAAAATATGTTATAATAACAACAATTCCACTAATCGCTCCCATATCTGTCAAAACATAAGGAATAAAGGCGAATAATTTCCATAACTTCCCATACGAGGAATTTCTATTTTCGTATTCGGACACCTCAATATATCTTATAATATAAAACGGGAACCATCCGACTGATATTGCAATTATTATTCCAGATTCACTTGGTCTCGCCACATATAAAATCAGAAGCATAATTAAAAGATACGGGGTCGTTGTCAAAACTCTCACAATGTAAAATATGATTTTCTTGAAAATACCACCTATATAATTTATCAGAAAACCTATTGATACACCTACCAAGGAAGAAATGGCAAGTGATGCAAACATTATTGTAAAGTCAAATTTTAAGGATCCGATAAGTGCGGGCAATATTGATATACCGTAATAAGTTGTTCCAAAGTAGTTCCACCAGCCATCGTTTAAAGTAGGTTTAGAAGGTATAACGGATGCCGTTTTCTTGAATACAAGTAGTGATGAAAGTGTATTTACTCCAAGATAATATGGATAAACAATATCTGAAATAAACGCATATATATATAATAATATAAATGCGAGGCTTATACCTATGAGCAAATTCCTTGAATTAAATTTCATTTTTTCCACCGTTGTTTATTACATCTATAAATAAACTAAATATTAGTGCAATGATGGCCAGAATAAATAAACTGTATATACCACCCATTATGCCATATTCATAATCAAGAAACGAATAGATGGCAAATTCCCCTATATTCATATAAGAAAATATATAACTTATGATAATCATTCCACCCATGAATATAACAAATACAGATTTCAGTTCCCTTAGCACCCTGCTTCTTATTCCCCTTTTTATAAAAATTATATATTTATCCATGAATGCGTTCCTGGTAATTCCAGCTTTCATATATTTTTTATTGTATTCTATGGATGTTTCATGGCTTATATAAACACTCAGATAAATGACTGTGGGAATAAACATGGCAAAAAACGGAAGTGCCATATGATCTAATAAATCTATAAATACGGATAATGATCCATGTATAATGCTATCTATTAAAATGATATTTGTTGGTTTAGTTATATAAATTCCGTTTCCTGTTGAAGATATCCAGCTATTCAATGTAACAGAACTATTGGAAAGGATACCATGTGTAGGAAACCACCCCAGTACGCCAGAAAATATTGCAAGAAGAACTAAGCCGGAAACAAGATAGAGAAATAAAAGTGGAAATATATTCATATTCAAAATCTTGGTAGTTTTGAATGCCGTTCCCGAGTACAGTCCGATAAAATACGAAACTGCATAGGATATTGCGAATGTTACAATTAAAAATAACACAGTTTCAGGTAGAGTAATTGATATAGCGCCCAGAACAGTACCAGAATAAAAGGATGTGCTAGTATATCCAACATTCCCCGTAAGAATTGCGTATATAAAATAAAAATACTGGAATACAATGTTTTGATGTAAACCTAGTATTTTTATGGAGCTTCCCGGGAAATCATTTCCTACAATTTTTGATGGCACAAATTTGAAAACAATAAACAGAAATATGGTTAAACCTAGAAATATGATTAGGTATTTCATCAAAATTTCTTTTATCTTTGTGCACTGCATTATAATATACCGATTCAACAGATAAATTTAAATGTTTATGTCAGACACATATGATTATCATTACTTATCTGCATCCCTCCAATTTGAGGTAAAATATGTCATCAAAACATCATCTGTGTACTGATTACCTATCATAAACTGCCTTTTTCTAACACCTTCATATTCAAATCCAAGATTTCTATATGTTTTTATGGCGTTTACATTGCTTGAAAAAACCTCTAAATTAATTTTCTCTATTCCCTGAGTTTTCGACCATGAAATTGCTTCCTCTATCATTTTTGTGCCTATATTCATATGTCTGAAAGCCTTTATTATCGCAATTCCCAGCGAGGCTGTATGCCGATTTTTTTTATACATTCCACGCTGAATAGTTGTAACCCCCACAATCCTTCCGCTAACCTCTGATACAAGGGTGAGGTCATCTTTATTTTTGAGTCTTTCCTGCTCTCCTCTTTCAGTTAAAAGATAGTATTCACTTACAAGATATATCTTTTCATCCATTACGCTCTGCATGCATTCTATGATGCCTCTGGCATCTCCAGGAACACCACGCCTTATCAAATATTTTCCCGTCTGTTCATTTTTTTTGAACATCATGGCGACTCCAGAATATTTTTAAGTTCCTTATATATATTTTCCATTTTCTGTGAATTTTCCCTGGCATCAGATAGAATCCTGTCCTTATTCGCAATGAAATCTGAAGTTAAAATAGCACCCTCACGGGAAGCCTCTATAATACCTCCGTGTTCCAGTATCCGCAAAGAATATCTTATTTTGTGTTCAGGTATACCTGTCTGCTGTGACATTTTAATTATTCCAAGGGGCTGCTCCATTAACAGCGTCTTTATGATAGTAAGATGCCTTTCGAGGGTTTCTATATTTTCCCTGACTTCCTTAAAAATTGAGTAATCATTCATGGTAATAGATAGCAAGCCATTATTTATTATTTTGTGACACCCCTAAAAACTACAAATAAAAACTTCAGCCGTAAAACTAATTCTGCCTCAAATAAGCATTATTGAATAAACCATATAGAGTAAAAATTAAATCAGATTCCACTCTCTGGATTGTAAATAAGTTTGTCATGATCTTTTATTGTAAATTTTGCTGTAGTATTCAGGAGAGAACGTATATTTGCTTTTCTCTCCCCTATATATTCATCGTATTTTTCTGGATTTTTTGAATTCTCTCTGATTTTTAATGTATTATTAAGTAAGGCAATCTGAAGTTTTATTTCAAACTGCTTTCTTTCATCAAAATCATTTATATCAAAAATCTTTACCATTTAGACCTGATTACTTTATTATTTTATTAATTTTTTTATTTTCCAACCTTTCAGATATATTATAATAGTGATTTCCCACCTTCAGGAAAGATACTTCCATCTTTTAAGGTTAAAACTGAAACCATTATGTTTAACGTTGTAATTAGCTATTTATGTTTCATCTCAACAAACTGAATGATTTTCAATATGAAATACCTTTAGCAGGCAATATGAAAGTTCCCGGCATACTCTATATCAATGAAAAAATTTTGAGTCAATTCAGCGATGACGGTCCATTGAAACAGGTCATGAATGTTGCAACTCTCCCGGGTATTGTAAAAGCCTCCATGGCAATGCCTGACATACATCTGGGATACGGTTTTCCAATAGGCGGAGTTGCGGCTTTTGACTATGATGATGGGGTAGTATCACCGGGTGGTGTGGGGTATGATATAAATTGCGGTGTGTCACTGATTGCAACGGATCTGGATTATGATGAATACAGGTGGAGCGTCAATAGAATACTGGACGAGCTCTATAAAACAGTACCTGCGGGTATAGACAATAAATCAAGTTTTAGGATTAACTGCGAAGACGAAAATGAAATCCTTTCATCTGGTCTTGAATGGGCATTCAGGCATGGATATGCAACTGATGAAGATATAATACATACTGAGGAGGGAGGTCATATGATTTCCAATATTTCTGCTGTGAGTGAAAAAGCCATGAAAAGAGGGAAAAATGAACTTGGAACCCTGGGAGCGGGAAATCATTTTCTGGAAATAGATCGGATCGACAGGATATTTGATCGGAAAACTGCCGAAAAATTCGGATCAGGAAGAGAAAATAAATTGGCAATAATGATTCATACTGGGTCTAGGGGGCTGGGTCATCAGGTCGCAACCGATTATTTAACCAGGCTAAATGAATATGATGGTAGTGTGAAAATACCTGAAGATAGGCAGCTCATATCTGCGCATATAAGCAGTAAACCCGGAGAAGATTATATAAATGCAATGAATGCTGCTGCTAACTTTGGATTTGTCAACCGTCAGATAATAACATATAAAATACGAGAGGCATTTGAAAAAATAATAGGCATGGATTTTGAAAGTATTGGTATAAACACTGTTTACAGTCTTGCTCATAATATGGCAAAGGTTGAAACATATAGCATTGATGGTATAAAAAGAAAATTGCTAGTACATAGAAAGGGAGCCACCCGGGCACAGCCGGCAGGCAGCACTACAGGCTATTTCCAGGAAACGGGTCACCCTGTAATTATACCTGGCCATATGGGGGGTCCATCATATGTACTGGTAGGATTGAAGGGAAATGAAGAAACAACATTTTCCAGTTCCTGTCATGGTGCAGGGCGCATACTGAGTCGAAAGGTAGCCACCGAACGATTTACCGTGGATGGTGTCAAGGACGATATGAGATCTAGGGGAATATATTTACGTGCAACAACGGGGAAGGCGGTAGTTGAAGAATCTCCCGGGAGTTATAAAAACATTGACGATGTAATTGCGGTAATTCAGGGGGCGGGAATTGCATCTCCCGTGGTTTCTCTGATGCCTGTGGCGGTCATGAAAGGGTAGAAAATATAATTATATCATGGTTTTGTCCAGCACTGCGTTAATATTTTTCACTTTATCATAAAGTGCCCTGAATTGTGGAACCGTAAGCTGTTGTGCCGCATCGCTCAGTGCCTTTGAAGGATCAGGATGTACCTCTATCATTAATCCATCAGCTCCCGCAGCTGTGCCACCCAGTGCTAGTGGCTCAACATATCTATTTACCCCGGCAGGATGACTTGGATCTATAATTACCGGGTATTCGGTTTTTTCATGCAGCACGGGAATTGCGGAAATATCCAGAGTAAATCTTGTGGATTGCTCAAATGTTCGTATGCCTCTTTCTGAAAACATTATATTTTTATTGCCATTCATTGAAAGATACTTAGAGGATGCTATGAGTTCATCAATGGTATTTCCGAATCCTCTCTTGAGCAAAACAGGTTTTTTCTGTTTGCTCACCTGTTTTAGAAGTGAAAAATTCTGGGAATTCCTTGATCCTATCTGAATTATATCTGCGTATTCCTCTACAAGTGGGAGTTCCTCAATATCCATAACCTCTGTTATTACTGCCATTCCAGTTGCTTCTCTGGCCCTGGACAGCAGTTTAAGGCCCTCCTCGCCCAGACCCTGAAATGAATCCGGGCTTGTTCTGGGCTTGAATGCACCGCCCCTGAGTACGTTAACGCCTATTCTTTTAAGATCTCTTGCAACACCGACAATCTGCTCCTCATCTTCCACCGAGCATGGTCCGGCTATCATGAGAAACTTATCATCTGTTAGGGTTAATTCGTCATTTATTTTTACATTTACCATATGATCACCTGATTTTATCGCCGGAAAGTATTGATGCCCCTATGAGGAGTCCATCATATTTTTCTGTATTTAATGCCCCTATGTTCTTAGATGTTATACCGCTTTCCAGTATGAGGGGAAGACCAAATGATTTAAGCCTGTCATATATATCTCCTGCCTGATCTTCCATTTTCAGTGTTTTCAGATTTCTCCTATTATATCCTATCAGCACATTCTCCCCGGGAAATATGTTATCAATACTATCCGGATTATGTACTTCAACAAGTGCCTCCATGCCCAGCGTATTTCCATACTGCACCAGATCCTTTATGACCTCATAATTAAGGAAATCACAAATGAGAAGAAATGCATCTCCTCCTGCCATAAATGATGATTGGATCATTTTACGGCTTGATATGAAATCCTTAATTAGTATTGGTTTGTTATAGCATTGCACGGCTCTGGCATCTAGCATATTACCACCAAAGTGTTGGGGCTCCGTTAGAATACTGATTCCTGCGATGATTTCCTTTATATCATTAAAGTATTTAAGTATATCAGTATTAGATTTATTTCTGAATCCGGATGGTGATTTTCTTTTAAATTCCCCGATAATTCCTGGCTTCGTTTTTGTTTCCTTGAGAGATTGTTTGAGGCTGATAACATCTCTTTCACGAATATTGAAATTTAGGAGATTTCTCTGATTATTCCCGGAATAAATATCGTCCACTATCATAGGACATCCACGAAATTTTTGAAAATACCCTTTCCATAGGAAGAATAGTAGCTTTCCGGGTGATACTGAACACCGAAGAAATGCCCATCATTTGAATGGAAACCCATTATTTCTCCGTCTGTTTGAGAAACAGCATCAACAATTATACCATTTCCGCCAGAAATAACAAGTGAATGGTATCTGATAGCAGTGAATTTTTCAGGAATACCTTTATACAGTGATGAATCCATATGCACAATTGTATCGGGCTGTCCATGCATAATTCTCCTGGATCGAACAATGTCGCACCCCAGATAGTACCCAAGAATCTGATTACCGAAGCATATACCCAGGAACTTTGATTTTCTATTATTATCTATAAATTCATAGAGATTTCCCCTATCCCCTATCATGGCAGGGTTTCCCGGACCTGGTGAAATTATATACCCATCGTAATCTCCTGCATCAGAAAGTTTATCGTTTGGTTTTATATCTATTGTCACATCCGGGGTGGAAATATACTGATATATATTATATGTAAAGGAATCATAATTGTCAATAATTAATATCTTTTTCATATAAACCACCTGTAACGGTCATAATCTTAGAATACATCTCACTCACCTCATTTGCCGGAATTGAATCTTTCACTATTCCAGCCCCAGCCTGTGTATAATTTTCCGAAGAATTCCTGTAAAGGCTCCGGATGAGCAGTGCGAGATCAAGTTTATTTCTTTCAGCAATTCCCAGTGCACCGGCATACGGACCCCTGGCATTTTCCTCGTATTGATTTATCAATGTCATAGCCTTCTTCTTGGGTGCCCCGCTTACAGTACCTGCCGGAAATACCGATGCAAGTATGTCACCGAATCCATGTTTTTCAGGAATGCCTGAAACCCTGCTCACCAGATGCTGTACACTGTTAAATTTTTCCACATCCATGGACCTCTCAACCTTTACAGAACCAGGCATGCATATCCGCCCTAGATCATTTCTGGCCAGATCAACAAGCATACGGTGTTCAAGAAGCTCTTTTTCATCATTTTTGAGCTCATTTTCCAGTTTTTTATCCTCGTAATCCGTACTCCCTCTTCTCCGTGTGCCGGCTACCGGAAATATCTCTACCCTGTTATTATTTAAGGAAACAAGATTCTCTGGTGAACTTCCGATAATCTCCATGTCCCCGAATTTATAATAGTATACGTATAAAGACCTATCGGCGGCCATAAATTTCTTCAGTATGTAAATTCTATCATAATTATCCAAGTCAAATCTCTTTGAAAGCACTATTTGAAGCAGGTCACCATTTATAATTCTTTCAATAGCATTTTCTATCTTTTTTTCAAGTGCAGAATCAGATACACTTCCAGATGTCGCACTGATAGATTCTGATCCCCTTTTGTACTTTTGCGCATATTCCACATCCGGAATTATATATGAAACCTGGGGCCATTCTGATCTTTTTAATTTTATATCTGGATAAATATCATCAACAAAGTCATAGCTTATAAAGAGCGGTATAATATTATTGAAGGACAAAACCTCCATGAACTCTTTATTCATGTAATTTTTTGCATCTCTATATATATTAACAGGATCACTTCCAGATACGAAAAGCCGTTCCATACCGGATTCCCTTTCACTTTCAAATTTACAGAAGTATGCGAAATTTTTACCGTTTAATTTACTTATTTTATCTAATAACACTGCACTCACCAAGTTTATTAAAAAATTCACTAACTTTTTCAAATGACTTTTTTCCAACTCTTTCCTCAAGAGAGCTGCTAACGTCGATCAAAGCAGGTCCCAGTGGCACTAGCTGTTCCAGGTTCATGGAATCAATCCTACCGGCAATTCCAATTCTGTTCAGGGGTAATTTCCTGAGCTGTGATATTTTGCTGGAAATCCCGTTCCTGTCTTCAATAAGAACATAATCAGCACCGGCATCAGTGTAGGACTTTATCCTTTCTTTCAAATCTCCTTCAGAAAAATCAATTACAGAAATAACATTCTTTCCCAGTACATTCTTTATATATGAAATATCCTCTTCTGTATGCCTGAAATGGAGCTGGATATAATCCTCCTTACCTGCAGTGATAGGCATTGATGTATAAACTGCAGTGACCATGGCATCAGGATGTTTATCCTTTATTTTTTCAATTAATTCTGATGTGCCATGTCTTTTAACATTGAAGTCCAGTATAACACCTATAATATCGGCACCCATTTTAATGGAATAATCAGCATCTTCTTCGTTGGTTATTCCGCATATTTTAACTTTCATTCGCACACCTCCTTTAATTTTTTAACTGCCACGCTGGAGTCTATATATTTTATTGCAAGGTCATATGCTTCTTCCATTGTTTCTGCCAGACCATTGGTTATTACTGCAGGAAAAGCATTGAGCGCTATGAATTCTTTAACTTCCCTGTTTTTCCCCGAAAGACCTGAAAGAAGCATTTCGAAACTCCTTTCCGGGTTTACAGTGGATATCCTTTCAACTTCTGTTCTGTGTCCTATCAACTTCACAGGGTCGACATTCATTTTTTCAATCTTATTATTTATAAAGTAAAGGTGGTTTTCACTGCACGGAGAAAGCTCATCCATGCCGTCAGAAGAATGGATCACAAAGCCCTTTTTATTATCCTGAAGGACTACCCTTGCATATAGCCCCGCAAGCTCTTCGCTGTATGTGCCCAGCACCACTTTATCCGGATTGAGGGGATTTGTGAGCGGCCCAAGAATATTGAATACAGTTCTAAAGTTCATTTGTTTTCTAGCATTTGAAAATTTCGCAAAACTTCTGTTATACTGTGGTGCCAGTATATACACATAATTTTTTTTATTCAGGTTGTCGATGATTTTGTCCTCATTCATTTGAAAATTGTAATTTATATATTTCATAAAGTCTGCGCTTCCATGATGACCCGTAATTCCAAAATTTCCATGTTTCGCTGTTTTTATTCCCATGGATGCAAGTAATATACTGACTGCCGTGCTTACATTTACTGTATTTTTACCGTCACCGCCGGTCCCTACAACATCGGTAAGTCCTGGATACCGGATGTGAATATCGGACATTTCCCTGAGTGCCATTGCAAAACCTGTTATTTCTTCCGGTGTTTCTCCTCTGTTATGTATCTCTGTGAGAAATTCTATCTTCTCACTATCGGATGTGTCCACCAGTTTTTTCATTGCATCTCTTGCCCTTATTACAGCATCATTTGCTTCAGAGTATTGGTTTTCATTCATTCAGAACACCTCTCATCTTATCTATATACTCAATGAATCCCTCCTCATCACCTGCATCAATCATTTTAACAAGATATGTTCCTATTGCAACCCCTGAACCACCGTTTTTCATTAGATTTTTTATATCCTCATCTGTTTTAATTCCGAATCCATAGGTTATTTCCCTTCTAGGAAGAAGCTCATTGATTCTCTCTGTGGTATAATCCAATTCATATGGTATTTCTATGCCCGTTGATGGTTGCAACCCATAGTAAACCCATGAATCAGTAATAGCTGCTATATCCCTTATTACGAAGTCTGGAGTTGCAGGGGAGAAGAAGGGTATATATTCAAATTCCCTCTTATTTAATTCATTGATGATACTTTTTGAGTCATTGAAATAATCTATTATCAGGTCCGGTATTATTATCCCTGAAAAGTTATTGACCTGAAGATAGTTGATAAACTCATCAAATCTGTCCTTTATATCTGAATAATAGGATAATGAATACATCTTTATTCGATTCCTATAAAAATAATCAAAATACTTACTGTAAACACTTTCTGAAAAATTATGGTTTCCGACACTGTGGGTCTTTCTTATTACAGGCCCATCATATCTGGGGTCACTGGAAGGAAAACCAAATTCTATATAATTGATTTTTTCTACAGGTAGTATATCCAGGAATCTACAAAGTTTTGTATTATCTGGATATCCTAGTGTAAAATATGGAATAAGATTTTTCATTGTCTTTCACCAAAAATTGACAGATCAAGCATACCATGTCCGCTGACATTTACAACTATTGTCTTCCCCTCATTTTTATGGGATTTCGCATAATTTATGGCTGTCGCTATTGCATGTCCAGACTCTGGAGCGGCTATAACTCCCTGTGTATTGGCGAATATCCTCAGTGCTTCCTTGACCTGGCTCTCTGTAACCTCATCGCTTTTTATTCTTCCCCTATTTATCAGTAGTGAAAGTGATGGTGACGCACCATGGTATCTTAAACCGCCTGCGTATATTGTAGGAGGGACAAAATCAGCTCCCAGAGAGTACATACGCATCTGTGGCAGAACCCCGGCAGAATCCACCAGATCATACTTATAATCACCCTTTGAGAATTTAGGGACCTCATCGGCTGTTGTGGCTATAATTTCTGTTTCATCACCATCAGGAATAAATGGGAAAGTAAAGCCACCGAAATTGCTTCCACCTCCGACGCAGCCAATTAGAACATCTGCATGCTCACCAATTAATTCCAGCTGCTTCTTTGTTTCCTGCCCTATAACGCTCTGGTGTGTGAGAGCAACGTTCATAACACTGGCTACCATATATCTGTAATCATGGTCAAGCGCATATTCAACTGCCTCGCTTATACCTATTCCCAGTGTACCCGGTGTGTCCGGATGTTCTTTTAAAATTTTTCTTCCGTATTCCGTCAGTGTTGATGGGCTTGCCACAACATTTCCATTGTAAAGGTTCATCACTGTCTTTCGCAATGGTTTCTGCTCAAAACTTATTCTTACCATGAATATCTGAGCCGGTAATCCATATAGCGATGCAGCCAGTGCAGTAGCCGAACCCCACTGACCTGCTCCAGTTTCAGTTGTTACCCCCTTTACTCCCTCCTTCATAGCGTAATATGCCTGTGGTATTGCAGTATTAATTTTATGGGAACCGGTGGCTGTTGCCCCTTCGTATTTGTAAAATATCTTTCCCCTGTAATCCAAATATTTTTCAAGGTTTTTTGCCCTTATAAGCGGGGTTGGCCGCCCTATCTGCTCATACTGTTCCATGACCTCATCAGGTATTTTTTCATATCTTCTGAATGTGAATTCTTGCTTCAAAACCTCCCTCGGAAGTATTTTATTTAATAAATTTATGGATGAGATTTCCTGCTTAGAATCCCTTGGCGGGGCAAGGGGCTCAGGTAGATCTGGAACAACGTTATACCAATTTTCAGGCATTATATCTCTATTGACTGCTGTAATCATAATATGTGAATTGATACATATTATTTAAGCATTATTGAATATAATAACAGTATTAAAATAAATATAAAGAGAAGCACAGTACACTCAAAATTTTTAGGCATTGAAGTTATTCCGGGACAGCAAAATAAGGATGAAACGTCCCGAATCCATAAATGTTAAAATAAAAACTTCATAATACTCAATACCAATTTCCATAATGTGCAATTTTTATGGCAATTCTTTCCGATGGCGAAATCAGACTGAGACCTGTTAATTTAAAGGATGATATGAATTCATTCCTCGCATGGTACGGTTCACCTGAAGTTATTCATTATTCAGAGGGGCCAAACGTAAAGCCTTATGGAAAAGATGTAATAGAAAGAATGTTCAAAGTGTTATCCGAGATAGGTGAAGGTTTCGGTTTCTGTTAACCATGTTAACATCCACCTTT
>JAKAAT010000019.1:19701-27700 GCA_021802205.1 Thermoplasmata archaeon | reverse complement strand
CAGCATGTTGGAGGTCCAAGCACTGTAGCAAGAGGATCACCACCAGGAGCAAAGGTTGGTAGATTATCACCAAAAAGGAGGGATAAGAAATGGTAGTTAGAAGACAGGTATCTGTAAAATCGATAAAGAGAAGATCACGAAAGGCTCAAAAAGCCATTACGGGAAGAGCTAGAGAGTTCTCCTACCGTGGAAAAACTATAGAAGAACTTGAGCAGATGGAACTTCCGGAGCTTCTGGAGTTGTTCCCTGCCCGTGTAAGAAGATCCTACAATAGGGAAATGAATCACGAGCAGCAGAAACTGTTTGATGATCTTCTCGGGGATAAGGAAACATTGAAAACACATGTGAGGGATGTAATAATCCTGCCACAATTTGTGGGAAAGAAAATAGAGCTATATAATGGCACATCCTATTTGAAATTTGAAATCAAGCCGGAAATGATAGGCCATTATCTAGGTGAGTTTGCGCCAACAAGAAAAGAGGTAAAGCATTCCGGTCCAGGAGTCGGAGCTACAAGGTCATCAAAATTCCTGCCACTGAAGTGATATTATGAAAGGATACAGTATTGATAAAATGCCGGAAAAGCATGCTAGAGCACAGGTTAAAGAGACCGATATATCTCTGAAGGATGCAGTTAACGTAGCCCATTTCATCAGAAATATGGATCTTGAGGCAGCAAAAAATGCCCTTAACCTTGTTGTTGAGAAGAAAATGGCTGTGCCCTATTTCAGGTACCTTGATTCCGTGTCACACAGGAAAGGCATAGGTCCTGGAAGATATCCTGTAAAGGCGGTCAAATCATTCCAGAAATTGCTTGATGATGTATCAGCAAATGCCGAATTTAAAGGCTTAACAGATGATTTAAAAATATTCCATATCTCCGCATCTAAGGGAAGGATGATTAAGAAATTCACTCCCAAAGCATACGGCAGGGCAGGTGCGAATTTCAAAGATCTGATCAATCTTGATATAGTCGTAATAGAAAATGAAAAGGAGTGATATGATGAAGGAGAAAAAATTTGTAAGTGACAATATTAAAAAACTGCTGGTTACTGAATACCTGCAATCAGAGAACGATAGTGCCGGTTTCGGTGGTATGGATATGAAGCGTACCCCTTTCGGAACCAATATAACGCTCTATGTTAACAGGCCAGGGCTTGTTATCGGCAGGCACGGATCTAAAATCAAGGCAATGACCAGCATTCTGGAGACCAAATATGGTTTAGAATCTCCCCAGATCGAGGTAAAGGAGGTAGAGAACGCTGATCTTAACCCGCAGGTTATTTCTAAAAAAATAGCACTTTCCCTTGAAAAGGGGTGGAATTACAGAAAAGCAGGAAATACCACATTGAGGAGAATAATTGATCAACACGCAAGGGGAGTATTAATCAGGATCGGTGGAAAGATATCTGGAGAGAGAGCAAGAACCCAGAAGTTTATGTATGGAGAAATTAAATATTCGGGTGAACCTGCAAGGGCTGGTGTCATAACCGGGTACTCAGTTGCAATGCTTAAAACCGGTGCCATAGGAATTTACGTAAGGCTGCTAAGGCAGGATTACCATTTACCGGATGAGATATCAATAAACACAGAAAGAAAAATACCAGTACCCGATAAAAAATCGATGCCAGAAGAAAGTAAAGAGGTAGAGGAAGATGGAACTAAAAGCTAAGGAATTAAGGGCAATGTCCGATGAGGAAATAAATGAGAAACTTAAGGCCTTAAAGGAATCCCTTTTGAAAGAGAGATCAGCTATAGCTATGGGTGGTGCTCCAGCAAGCCCGGGCACAATGCACTCTATAAAAAAGCAGATTGCAAGGATACTTACTGTTATGGAGGAAAAAAGAGAATGAAAGATAAAGATTTCACAGGAATGCCAAAAGAACTGCAACCATGGGAAGGATTTAACCGTGACAGTGAGCTTATTAAAATAAGTGTAGATAAAAGAAGGTATGGAAAGCTTGTAACTGTTATAGATGGTATTGATCCGAAAACAGAGAACATAAACGACATCGCAAAAACATTAAAAAAGAAAGCTGCCTCAGGCGGAACGGTCAAAGATGGTAGGAGTATTGAATTGCAGGGGGACCATCGCGATGTTATGAAAAAGGAACTGGAAAGCATGGGATTCAAGGTGCAGATGGCATGAATGCAAATGAAGTCTATTTAATGGAATTTATCGGCAAAAATATAACGGTAAAAAATTCACATAACATTAAAAATGTAGGCATTAAAGGCAAATTAATTGACGAAACAAAAAACATGATGTATATATGGAATGGGTCTAAAATATGCAGCATACAGAAATCAGGCACCATATTTGGAATCGAATTCAATGAAGGTGCACATTACGATATTAATGGAGATGCCATATTAATAAAGCCTGAAGATAGAACAAAGGAGAAAAGAAAAATATATAAAAAATTAAGGGGGTACGAATCAAGATGAATAATATAGGAATAGATGTGAAACCACCTGAAAAGGAATGCAATGATATTAATTGCCCATTTCACGGTGAACTTCCTGTCCATGGTCAAATACTGGAGGGCAAGGTTGTTTCAGTCAAAATGAAGCGTAGTGTTGTAATACGGAGGGAAGCCAAGGTATATGTTAAAAAATATGAGAGGTATATAACAAAATTTACCAAATACCATGCTCATCTTCCAGACTGTATAGACGTAAAAGTTGGTGACAGCGTTAAGGCTGCTGAATGCAGGAAACTGGCAAAAACCATAGATTTTGTGGTTATAGAAAGGGTGAACTAAATGAAGGGTATTTCAGGAAATGAATCAAGGGGGCTGCCTCTCGGGGCTGTTATTCCATGTGCTGATAATACAGGGGCTAAAATGATTAGCCTCATAGGGGTTAAAGATTTGCATACTGTGGCTAGAAGAATACCAGCTGCTGGTGTCGGTACCCTATTTATTGCCAGTGTTAGAAAAGGAACACCGGAAATGAGGGCAAAGGTCGTCTATGCAGTTGTTGTGAGGCAGAGAAGGCCATATAGAAGGGCAGATGGCAATATTATCGAGTTTGAAGATAATGCTGCTGTGCTTGTAACCCCGGAAGGGGAAGTAAGGGGATCAGAAATTAAAGGCCCTGTTGCCAGGGAAGCCGCAGAGAGATGGCCAAGAATTGCCGCAATTGCGTCAACTATAGTGTGAGGTATTATAATGTTAAATACAAAAATAAATGTGTCTCTGAATCGCGATCTGAAGAAGAAATATGGCATCCGCCGTTTCCCGGTCGTTAAAGGAGATATAGTAAAGATAGTATCAGGTTCAAGGAAAGGCGAGGGTGGCAAGGTTATAGGTGTCAGCCATAAAACTAAGAAGATAGCAATAGAGGGCATAACAATTGCCAAGGCCGATGGAAAACAGGTTGAGTATTATATTGACCACAGCAATCTTGTGGTCACCAAACTGGATCTTTCAATAGAAGGCAGATTTAACAAGATTAAAGAAATAACAGCCAGGAGAAACCTTCCAACGCCTGAACCAGAAAAACCGGCGGAGTCGGAAGCAACACCGGTAGAATCTGAGCCAGTTGATGTAGGAGAAAGCAGTGGCGAAACTATTGACCTTCCAGAAGATAACGGGGACGAACTTGAGGAAGATAATAGTGACACTGAAGAAACAGACGATATAAAAGAGGATGATGATAATGAAAACTAAAATAATGATGGCTTCGAGAAAACTGAAAATTCCAAGAAAAACAAATTTCTGGTCAGTTACTCCGACTCCAGCCACCCATAGCAAGGAGGATTCCATTCCGATGCTTATTGCTTTAAGGGATTACCTTAAACTCGGGGATAAGGAACGTGAAATTACCAGGATACTGAATAACAATATGGTAAAAGTCGATGGCAGGATAGTTAAAGATAGAAGATTTCCTGTTGGATTCATGGATGTTCTTTCAATAGATACACTGGAAAATGACTATATAATTGTTTATGACAGGAAGGGCAAACTTGTAATTCGCCAGAATGCCCCTGGCAACAAAGGATTGAAATTATTTAAAGTTGTTAAAAAAACTATTATAGGTACAGGGAAAATACAGCTTGGTTTCCATGATGGAAAAACAATAGTTACCGATAGAAAAGACATAAACACTTCCGATGTCCTATTAATGAAGATACCTGACCTTGAAATAGAAAATGTGCTGAAAATAGCTGAAGGAGATAAAGTGTTTATCACCGGTGGTTCACACGTTGGCGAACTTGCCACTATAAAATCTATCGAGGTAAAAAAATCATCAGTTAAGAATATGGTATATCTTAACGAGGGCTTTTCAACAATAAAAGATTATATGTTTGTCGTAGGCACGCCCAAGTATACCTTTAAAACACCGGAAATAGAGGTGATATCAAATGATGAGTAAAACAGATAACCCGATGAGGAAAATCGCCATAGACAAAGTAGTAATAAATATTGGTGTTGGTGCAGCCGGCGAGAGGCTTACAAAAGCAACCAAGGTTATAGAATTATTGACGGGCCATAAACCCGTGATTACAAGTGCTAAGAAAACAATAAGGGATTTCAACATAAGGAAAGGGCTCAACATAGGCGCAAAGGTCACCCTCAGGAAAGATGATGCTTATAAATTCCTGAAAGAAGCATTTTATGCGAAGGACTATAAAATTCCTGTGTACTCCTTTGATAAGCAGGGAAATGCCTATTTCGGGATAACAGATTATACAGATTTCAAAGGCATGAAATATGATCCGGATATAGGAATATTCGGAATGGATATCGCTATAATACTTAAACGGGCAGGCGGATACAGATTGCCACGCAGAAGGATTGCACCCAAGAGTATACCAAGAAGCATAGGAATATCAAAGGAAGAAACAATACAGTTTCTTGAGGAGAACTTCAACGCTCAGATTGTGAGGTAATATCAATGCAGGTAAAATTACAACCAAAAAAGAATTTCGGGCATTCTCAGGGATGCGTCAGATGTGGAAGGAAAAGAGGTCTGGTAAGAAGATATGGTATCAGAATGTGCAGGCAATGTTTCAGGGAAACGGCTGAGAAGATCGGTTTCCGTAAATACAGTTGAGGTGATATTAATGAAAAGTGATCCGTTAAATGATGTAATAAATACCATAAAGATGGCCTCGAGAATAGGTGAAAACGAGATAACCATAAGCCCCGCTTCGAGAATCATAGGGCGTGTCCTTAAAGTGATGCAGGATTACAACTACATAAAGAGCTTTGAGGTAATAGAAGAAGAAAGAGGTGGCAAATTCAGTGTTGTCCTTAGCGATACAATAAATAACTGTGGTGTAATAAAGCCAAGGCTATCTGTTACAAGATCTAGCATAGGAAGATATGAATCAAGATATCTACCCGCACAGGATTTCGGCATAATAATACTTACTACCACTAAGGGTGTTATGAGCCACCTTGAAGCCAGGAAATTTGGGATAGGTGGAAAATTGCTGGCCTATGTTTACTGAGAGGTGGAATGAATGGTAAATTGGAAAGATAAAATGGAATTAAAAATACCTGAAGGAATAAGTTTAGACATTGATGGCACTGTCATTAATGTTAAGGGAAAACTTGGGGAAGCCTCAAGGAATTTCAGGGATAAATACGTAAAGGTATACAAAAAGGAAAATTCAATAATAATAGCGGTTAGCAAGGAAAACAAGTTCACAAACGGAATCATAGGAACATGGTATTCCGAACTAAAACTTGTTTTTCACGGTGTGTCCAATGGGTTCAAATATGAAATGAAAATAGATTTCACCCATTTCCCTATGAGGGTTTCAGTACGTGGAAATGAACTGCACGTTGAAAACTTCCTGGGCGGGAAAGCCCCGAGAATTGCAAAGATCAAAAATTGCAAGGTATCGGTAAAGGGGGACCGTGTAATTATTGAAGGCATTGACAAGAGGGACATGGGGGATACAGCTGCTAATATAGAAAGAGCAACTTATATAAAACATTTCGATGCCCGTGTGTTCCAGGATGGAATATATCTGCTTAAGGGGGTGAATCCGGATGAGTTATAAGCCCTTATTAACTAAGGAACAGAAAGTACTATTAAAGAAAAAAAATGAAGTAAATAGAAGAAGAGTAGAATTCCACAGGCAGGAATGGTTCAGGTATAAGAAATTTGATGATTCATGGAGAAGACCGAGAGGAAAGCATTCAAAGCTCAGAACACATCTAGGGTACAGGTCTCCTGTAGTCGGCCCCGGGTATAGAACCCCGAGAGCTGTAAGGGGCCTTCATCCATCAGGATTCAGGGAAGTTCTTGTACACAATGTAAATGAACTGTCTAAAATAAATCCTGATCTGGAAGGTGCAAGAATTGCATCTTCTGTTGGATACAGAAAAAGAATAGATATAGAATCTGAAGCTGATAATCTCGGCATACACATATTTAATAGGGTGGTCAAATGAAAATGTCCAGCGTTAAGGAAATATCAGCAGATGAGCTTAAGGTTGGCATATCCAGAGTCTGGATAGATACAAATAATCTTGATAGGGTACTGGATGCAACATCCCGTGAGGATATAAAGAAACTGATAGGCCTTAATATAATACAGAGAAGGGATAAGAAGAACCATTCAAATCAGAGACTGAAGAAAAGAATAAACCAGCTAACCAAAGGCAGAAGAAGGGGTCCGGGTTCTGTCAGAGGAACAAAATATGCGAGATATCCAAGAAAGAGAAGATGGATAACAACCATAAGGGCTTTAAGAGATGAACTGAAAACCTTAAAAGAGAAAGAATCAATCGATAAAACAACATACCGCAAATATTACAGAACCATAAAGAGCGGGTCTTTCTCTTCAAGGGCACAGCTTGTTTCTCACCTTAAAACGGAATCATTGATAAAGGAGGATAAACATGAAAACGACACCAGTACTTAAAAGAAGAAATCTGGGCATAACAGACTACCAGAAACGATACAGATTATTAAAGTCAAACGTGACACGTGCAGTTGTAAGGCCAACAAATAAAGGACTCATGATTGAATTTGTTGATTACAGCCCTTCTGGAGACCTGGTAAAGGTTACTGTTACAGACAAGACACTGCAAAAGGAATACGGAGTATATGGCAATAACATTCAGGCTATGTACCTTGCCGGCTACCTTGCAGGCAAAAAGGCAGCAGAAAAGGGAATAGAATCAGCAATATTTGATACAGGAAGGTATAAATTTATACACGGAGGCCGATTAGCTGCAGCATTGAAGGGAATAGTTGATTCCGGGATAGAAATACCTGCCAGCGAGGATGTATTCCCTGACGAATCCAGGATAAATGGTGAACATCTCAAAAATAAGGTGGATATTTCAAAATACGTTAAAAAAGGTGAATAATTATGGATGAAGAATGGATTCCGAAGACGGAACTTGGAAGGCTGGTTGCAAATAACGAAATTCAGAGTATAGGAGATGCTTTACATACAAAGCTTCCACTTCAGGAATATCAAATAGTTGATTATCTAATTCCTGATCTGCAGGATGAGGTAATTAACATAGAGAGAGCCCAGAGGATGACTGACTCCGGGAGAAGAATGAATTACTCAATTACTGCAGTAGTAGGCAACGGAAATGGATATGTTGGTATCGGAAGGGGCAAGGCAAAGGAAGCTGCTCCAGCAATAAGAAAAGCAATTAACAATGCAAAAACAAATATCATAGAAATTAAAAGAGGGTGTGGATCATGGGAATGCGGATGTGGAAGGCCACATTCACTCCCATTTGAAATCATTGGAAAATCAGGTTCAGTTGTGGTTAAATTAAAGTCAGCCCCCCAGGGAGTCGGGCTTGCTGTCGGTGATGTAGTGAAAATTATACTTAAGATGGCAGGAATAGAAGATGCATGGGGATTCGCATCAGGCCACACAAAAACAACAGTAAATTATGCACTTGCAACATTTGATGCACTTAAGAAAACTGTATCGATGAAGATGAATTCGCAGATTAATCTAACAACGCCCATATACGTAGGAGGAATAGAACATGATAGCAATAATAAG
>JAKAAT010000019.1:0-19601 GCA_021802205.1 Thermoplasmata archaeon | reverse complement strand
AACAGTAAATTATGCACTTGCAACATTTGATGCACTTAAGAAAACTGTATCGATGAAGATGAATTCGCAGATTAATCTAACAACGCCCATATACGTAGGAGGAATAGAACATGATAGCAATAATAAGAATTAGAGGAAGCACTGGCATAAAGCCATTTGCAGGGAAAACGGCTGAACTGCTGAACCTTAACAGGATTAACCATATGGTTCTGTTTCAAGAATCTGAAAGTTTAAACGGTATGTTGAACAGGGTCAAAGATTATGTAACATGGGGGGAGGTTGACACTGAAACCCTTGAGTTGCTTCTTAAGGAAAGGGTACTCCTTAATGGAAGGAAAAAATTGACGGAAGATTATCTAAAATCATCCGGTTACTCTTCTATAGAAGAGCTGGCAAAGGCTTTGTCAGAAAACAAAGTAAAGATAAAAGACCTTCCTGATGTAAAACCTGTAATAAGGCTCAATCCGCCAAAGGGCGGTTATGAAGCAATACAGAAGCCATTCCATCAGAATGGTTCTGCAGGTTACAGGGGCAGCAAGATTAATAACCTTATTAGGCGCATGATTGTTCCAGGGGTAGATTTAAATGGTAAGGACAAAAACTAAAAAATTAAGAGGAGGCCATTATGGCAGAGGCATGAAATCCGGAAGAGGAAAAGGAAAGCGTGGAGGAAGCGGTATGGCCGGGCTTGGCGGGCATAAGAAAATATGGCTGATCATTCACGACAAGAACCATTACGGTGTCCATGGATTTACAAGCCATTCAACTACATATGAAAATCCTATAACACTCAGACAGCTGAATGATAGGTATGAAGTGCTCAAAGCCAGCGGATATGTAGAAAATGACGTTATAGACCTGGAAAGTGCTGGATACACAAAATTACTGGCAAGCGGAAATTTTGAGATCAAATGCAAAATCAAAATTCCCAAGGCTACCGAAAAATCTATTAATAAGCTTTCCAATCATGGTATCACGATAGAACATGACTGAAATCCGTAGAAATAAGGGAGCGGCTATCCCAATAATATTCATATTCGCTCTTTTTATTGTTGTATTTTATTATTTTTCTCATTATACAGGACTAAAGCTGTTCATACTGGGCTTGTTATCATCCCCATTATTTATTATTGCATACCTGTTATTGAGTTATAAAGGACCGAAGAAGAGCAGGCTATATGGGCTGGAAAATCTTACCGCAAAGTTGCCTGCAATTAAGAAGGCTAAGGGACACGTACCGTTTAAATATAAATTGATGTGGACTGCTGTAGTAGTGCTGATATATTTTGCACTAACGAATATCTACATATATGGATTAAACACATCGAAAACAGTGGATGTTTTTGCTTCATTCAGGGCAATATTCGCCGGTGCATCAGGTTCATTAATGGATCTTGGCATAGGCCCAATAGTCACAGCCAGTATAGTAATGCAGCTTTTCGCCGGAGCAAAAATATTTAACCTGGATCTGAGTGATTCCAGTGATAAGGCTATTTATCAGGGTTTCCAGAAACTTCTGGTAATAATAATGATATTTGTTGAAGCTATACCCCAGGCCTTTGGATTTCTGGTACCTGATGCAGGGCTTGTCTCAAACATAGCCCATGTTGTTCCTGGATACGGTGAGTTTCTGGCACAATCAATAATTATATTGCAGCTATTCTTTGGATCATACCTTGTATTTCTGATGGATGAAGTAGTATCAAAATACGGTATAGGTTCTGGAATTTCGCTCTTTATAGCAGCAGGTGTGTCACAGCAGTTGTTTACCGGCACATTTAACTGGATTCCATCAACTATAACTTCTCCATTATCATTATCTAATCCTCCTGCCGGAGCAATACCAAAGGCACTTTACCTGTTTATCAATGCTCCCGGTTCATATCTAACAAATACAGGAATGGAGCAGATTCTTTTCGCACAGCCAAATCCTATGATTGCACTGGTTGGAACCCTGCTTATATTCTTTGTGGTTGCATTCTTCCAGAGTAGCAAGATAGAATTGCCTATAGCGCATGAACGGGTGCGGGGAGCACGGGGACGGTATCCTTTGCAGCTTTTATATGCATCTAACATACCGGTAATACTTGCGACTGCCCTGCTGGCAAATATCTCAATGTGGACACTTCTGTTCTGGGATAGTCCGGTCTTGAGTAAAATTCCTATACTGGGGCATAGCCATCTCTTAGGTTCGTATGCAAGTGCTGCGCAGATCTCTGCGTTGGGAATATCCAGCACAACTCCCACCGGAGGTCTCGCGTATTATCTGTATACGCCTAACGGCTTATCGGACTGGTTGTTCCCCATATTGCAACCATCTGTATCTCAAAGCGTGTTATTGGGTCACACGCCTGTGGAGGAATTAATACATATTGTGGTATTTATGGTGTTCCTGGTCGGATTCAGTATACTCTTCGCAAAATTCTGGATTGAAACAACCAACATGGGTCCAGATGCAGTTGCGAAACAGATACGGTCCAGTGGCATGCAGATACCGGGTTTCAGAAGAGACCCCCGTATAATGGCAAAGGTGCTTAGCAAATATATACCAGCCATAACCATATTCAGTGGTGCTATAGTTGGTATCCTTGCGGGGGCTGCAGACCTTATCGGGACGGTAGGTGATACCAGTGGAACCGGCTTGCTTCTGGCCGTGGGAATAGTAATCCAGTTCTATGAAGCAATGGGAAGGGAACAGCTTATGGAAATGCATCCTCTGATAAGACAGTTCTTCAATGGTGGATAAAAATGAGAGTAGTTATTTCAGGAATACCGGGTGTAGGAAAATCTACCATACTTGATATGGTTTCAAAGAAGTCTATGTACGAAATTATCAATTTCGGGTCACTTATGTTTGACATGGCCAGAGACCTTGATCTGGTTAAATCCAGAGATGATATAAGAAGGCTCGATGTGGATACTCAGAGAAATCTTCAGAAAAAAACATCCAACCAGCTGGGAAAGATGGATAATATCATTATCGACACACACATGTCAATAAAATCTCCTGCAGGTTACCTTCCGGGGTTGCCAGCATGGGTTCTTAATGAACTGATGGTGTCGTCATACTTTCTCATTGAATCAACTCCCGCAGAAATTAAGCGGCGCCGTGACAATGATTCCACAAGAAGCAGGGATGAAGATACTATCAATGACATAGAAGAACACCAGCAGGTTAACAGGTATTATGCCGCAGCATATTCTGTATACTCTGGGGCCACAATAAAGTATATATACAATCCAGACAATCATCCAGAGATAGCAGCAGAGGCTATTTTGAGAGGTTTATAATATGCAACAGGGAAATAATAGGCCAGCACAGAATCCGCAGATGACTAAGTTCATGATGATAGAGTTTGTTTTCATGTTCGCAGGTCTCGGGTTAATATTCATTATCAGTGATCCATCAATAAGAAATCCTCTGGGGCACTACCTTAATTATGTTTTTATGCCATTATTAGGTTTTAATTACGAACTGCCGATTTTGACTTTAATGCTTACCGGAATAGTTCTGGGTCTTATATCTTCAATACCAAGGTATTTCTTCACTGATTGGCTGAAAATGGGAAAAACACAGATGATTAGTAAGGCATACCAGAAAGCTATGAGGGAAGCGTACAGGTCTGGAGATCGTGCAAGGCAGCAGAAATTACAGAAATTGTCAATGCAGAGGCAGATGGACCAGGCTGCACTTTCAATGAATACAATGAAACCACTTATGGTCACAGAAATATTCTTTTTCCTGATATTTATATGGCTATACGTCTTTATGCTTACAATACACTACCAGTATGTTTCAATGCCCTGGGATTTAAATCTTAACATAGTTACATCAAAAATATATATTATGCCACTGTGGATGGCACTATACACACTTGGAAACCTTGCTGTAGGGTACTTCGTTACCAGCATTATGAAATTTGTGGACTTCACATACAAACTAAGAAAATTAGATGATGACTCAGCGCGTTCACTATGATAATAACAATTAGCGGGGAATCAGGGTCAGGTAAAACCACAGTTGGCAAATTGCTGGCTTCCAGTTTAAATTATAAATTTTTTTCTGGCGGTTATTTTTTCAGGAAGAAAGCTGAAGAATATAACATGGATCTAATTGACTTTAGCAATTATGCGGAGCATCATCCTGAAATTGATAAAGAAGAAGATAGGATGATTGTTGAATTCATGCAGCATAATGACAATATTATACTTGAATCAAGATTATCGGGATATATGGCATATAAGAATAATATAAATGCTATTAAAATCTATTTAAACACAGACCTTGCCACCAGAGTTGATCGATTAGCCAGCAGAGACAAAGGAATAGATAGGGCTGGAATAATGACGCGGGCAAGGTCAGAGTTTTTAAGATATATGATTTTCTATGGAATAGATTACCGGGTTTTTACAAACTATGACTATATAATAGACACAGACCATATATCTCCTGAGAATATTGTTAACGATATAGTAGACTTTTACAATAAATTCGAACCTGATAAAAACAAAGGTTAAAATCAGGTTTATAATAAACTATAATCTATGTATGCTTCAAATTCAACCCCGGAAGAAATAAACGGTTTTATTGTGATAGACAAGCCGAAGGGCCCGACCAGCCACCAGATCGATGCATGGGTAAGGGAAATCACAGGTGAAAAAAGAGTGGGCCATATAGGTACACTGGACCCGAATGTATCGGGTGTCCTTGTAATGGCACTTGGAAAGGCCACAAAACTGATAGATATAGTACACGAAAGGCCAAAAGAATATATATCTGTTATGAGGCTTTACTCCACTGCTGATACAGATAATATAATGAAGGTGTTTAAAGAATTCACCGGGAAGATTTACCAGTTGCCCCCTGTGAGGTCAGCAGTTTCAAGGCAAGTCAGGGAAAGGACAATATATAATATGGATGTACTGGAAATTCAGGAAAAATTAATACTTTTCAGGGTTAAATGTGAGTCAGGTACATATATACGGACATTATGTACGGATATGGGCTATGTAATTGGTACAGGGGCCCAGATGGCGGATTTGAGAAGGCTTTCAACAGGGCAGTTTAATGAATCGCATATACACACCCTGCAGGAACTCAGCGATTCAGTAGTTTTAAAAAAACAGGGAGACACATCATTGTTTGACAATATGGTAATCCCTATGGATTTCGTTTTCGCCGATTCTCCAAAGGTTGTCGTGAAAAATACGGCAATAAAAAATATTATGCACGGTTCGGATATATACCCTTCCGGAATAAAAGCCCTGATAGGGGATATACACAAGGGAAGCCGTGTTGCTATATACTCTGGTGATAATGAGCTGCTTGCCTTTGGCACAATGCTCGTGGACAGTTTAAATGACCTTAAGGCAGTGGACCTTGATGGAATATTGAGTGATAAATATGGAGAAAATAATGTGGTACGGAAAAATAATAGACAAAAAAATATACCTGTACAGAAACCTGCAAAAAGATTACATGAACATATTAGAAAGCCTGAGGCAAGGGATAATCCCGGAAACGGAAGAGACATGTTCAGAAAAAATCCCGGATTTAAGGGAAATCCTTCTAAAATTCGAAAAAGAAAGAATAAATTCTGAATTTTCCCACGATCAGTATATTATAAAAGTTTATTCGGTTAAGAAGGAATTAGAGGAAATAATTAACCTGTATCTGGAGAAACTTGTTTCAATATACACTTTGCTTGATATAAAATATAACAATGATCCCTGCCTTTATTTCTCAAAATTAAAAAATGCAGGATTGCAGGATGTGGATAATGCGGCCGCTGAGATGGGAATCAATATGTGTAGCTTCAGGTCTTATCTGGACAATTATCTGGGCAATGAAATAGAAAAATACATGCCACATACAGTATCATTGATAGGGAAAACACTTGCACTTGACTTTCTTCTTAAATCTGGCAGCCTGGAAAATCTTGTGAAATACCCGGCTGGAACCCTGCAAATACTTGGTGCAGAAAAAGCTTTTTTCAACCATATGAGGAAGGGCACACCACCACCTAAACATGGAATTATTTTTAACTATCCCGGGCTGTCTGCATTGCCACCAAACCAGCGTGGAAAGGTTGCCAGGGCAATAGCAAATAAGATGGCAATAACATTGAAAATGGATTTTTTTAAAACAGATGGAGATACTGAAGGAATGGTAAATGAAATTAAAAAGAAAATGAATATTCAGGTGTAATTTGGCTTTGCTCCTTCCGGTATGTCATCAGGGTATATTCCGGTAAGGCATCCCAGGCATAACTCATTCATCCCTATGCTCTCTTTTAACCCTTCTATTGATATGTAGGCGAGGGAGTCAGCACCTATTTCCTTTCTAATATCTTCTATTGAATTGTTGTTTGCAATGAAATCATCCTTGGTTTTCATATCAACACCAAAATAACATGGGGCTATTATCGGTGGTGAACCCACACGGACATGGACTTCGGTAGCTCCGTCTTTTCTCAGAATTCCTATGATATGCCTCATTGTGTTGCCCCGCACAATGCTGTCATCTACCAGAACAACCCTTTTTCCGTTTATCACGGATTTAATGGTATTAAGTTTGATTTTAATTGCATTATACCTTGATTCCTGGTCAGGAAGTATAAAAGTCCTGTCAGAGTATCTATTCTTGATTAACCCTTCACTGTAAGGTATTTTAGAATATACAGAATATCCAAGTGCCTGTGATCTACCGGAGTCGGGCACCGGAACAACCACGTCTGCGTTTACAGGGTTTTCAGTTGCAAGCCTTACACCTATGTTATACCTGACATCAAAAACTTCCCTTCCGTCAATTATGCTATCGGGCCTGGCAAAATATACATATTCAAACATACAGTGTGATTTCTTATGTTCTATGGTAAAGATGCTCCTGTAGCCTGTTTCCCTGATCTCTATTAATTCCCCGGGTTTTACATCCCGGATAACCTTCCCGGAAACCGTGTCAATTGCTGCACTCTCAGAAGCCACTATATATCCATCATTATTCTTTCCAAGTATAAGTGGCCTGAATCCGAAAGGATCTCTCAGAGCATATAATGTATCATTGATAAGAATAGCCAGCGCATAGGCGCCCTTAATTTTCAGCATAGCTTTTTTAATTCCATCCCTGATGCCGTATTTATTGATCTCACTCACAATTTCTGTGAGCATAACCTCTGTATCGCTGGAGCTATAAAATATGTAACCCTTTTCTTTCAGTTTTTCCCGCAGGTCATGTGCATTGGTAACCTCCCCATTATGGGATATGCCTATATACCCCATGGAGGAAGATATTACAAATGGCCCTGCATTCTCAACACCCTTGGATCCTGCAGTTGAATACCTGTTATGGCCTATTCCTATTCTCCCCTCTAAAAATTCATCCCTGAAAACTTCGGATACAAAACCCATACCCTTTTTTATATGTATTTTCCCATCAAAAGTAGCTATGCCTGAACTCTCCTGCCCCCTATGCTGCAGGGCCCTCAGTGCAAAAATTATATTGGTATATGCATTGTTGCCTATATATCCGACAACAGCACATTCTTCACTTGGCTTTTGCCCAGTTGTAATGTCTAATTCTGGGGGATGGAAATCCACAGTAAGAACACCTTTTTTCCCTGACATTGTAGCTGTTATGGCCGCATCTCCTGCATCTTATGTGAATCTTTTTAGTATTTGCCTTCCCCATTGATGCTGTTCCATTGCTCATCTTATTCACCTCCCGGTGGGGACACGAAAATTATGTTATCCCCGCGCAATAGCATCATGCTGAAAGTTCCCTTGTTTTCATTGTTTATAGTCTCTGTAGCGTTCTTCAGCACAAGATTCATGTATATATCGTATCCTTCCAGTATACCCGAGTACATTCTGTTGCCCTTAACATCTATCATGATGTTCTTTTCAAGTGAGTTTTTTAATGTTTCCATTGGTTTGGGAACATATCCTGACCTATTATTGTTAACCATTTATTATCACCAATTTAATGGATGTATCATTATCCTAAATGGTGATTAGAAAATAATATAATAACTTTTATGATTTACAGCCCTGAATATTTCATAATTCATTTTTTCCTGCTCCGGATATTACAAGCAGATACCTGGAGGCTACCAGTGCAAATATAAGTATTGAAAATCCTATGATTTCGTAGACATTTACAATCCTGAAAATATGTACGGTAAAGACAGTCACTATTATTTCCCTGGCAGTGAATGATATGGCACCATTAATAATGTAAAGGATAGTATCACCTTCCCCATGGAAAAATTCCACAACACTTTCATATATTTCAAATATTACAACTGCAAGAAGGGAATCCTCTACTATAATATCAATAAAAGAATATATATAAGTTTCAATGGAAGATGGTGAATTTACTGCTCCCACCACCGAATAGTAAATTCCTATAAACATATGGAGAATAACCGCAACGAAGGCTATCAACAGCAAAGACCGTAATAATAGTGAAACAATGTTTATGAATTTCTTATCGAATTGCTTTTCCATTTATTTGTATAAGATAAATGCATATTAATGTTTATTTATAGTATCCGGCTCACCTTAAATATAGCATTCATGTGTTGATAATGTGGCCCTACAGATTTCACCTTTGTATTTTCAATGCATTCAATAACATAACCCAATTTCCTTGCAATATCTACAATAACATCCTGCGTGCTATTCATACTCTCAGTTGGGGTGAGGTAATGCATTGAAATCTGTGTTCCGATCCTCGAACGCAGAAGTGCAGCTACTATAAAATTAATAGAATTAAAATTGCCCATAATTATGTAATCTGCCTGCATGACTGGCAATACTGACCGTGAATCGCCTGTGTATACATCCACCTTTGATTTAATCCTGTTTACCTGTAGATTCTTTTTTAGATAATGTATGGAATCAGGATTAATATCGCACATTACCATTCTGGCAGGCCTGCTATTTTTTAAAATTTGCAGTGAGAAGTACCCTATCCCACAGAACATATCAAGTATAACCATGCCTGTAAAATCTATAAATTTCATTTTGCTTCTGGTATTTATATTTCCCGGCGAAAACATAACTTTTTGCAAATCCATAATATAGGAAACTCCAGACTCCCTTACAATTGTTTCCCCACCACTTCCGTAAATTAATTTGAGTGATGGTTCTCTTTTAATTCCCCGAATTTTGCCTGTCTCCACATATATATTGTCAACTTTTAACCGTGATGCATATTTATATACAATCCTCCGGCTTATGCTGGATTTGAATATGATTGAATTGCCAAGCCTGATATATGGAGCTCCTGTATTTTTTAATCCCCTGCGTTCAGAATCTTTTTCTATCCCTGTAAATACATCTTCACGGGGCTTGAAGTCATGATTAATAGAACCGCCAATATGCCTGATGAGAGGAATGTATACATAATTTTCATCCTGTTCAATATGGTAAGCAGTATCAAGCAATCCCAGTGCCCTGAACTTTTTTATGGCATCATCTGCAGAAATTTTGCTGGACCTGATGCAACTTCTTTCCATTGCAGGTAGATTAAATCATACAATTTAAGATTTATAAATTGCGGCAAGATTTAATTAAAAATAAATATTTTTCAGTAATACCTATATATGCCTTTACAGTCAGAACTCGTTGATATTAAAAGCAAAGTTTTGAGAAACAATGCACTTGGAGACCCTGATGAACGAAAAATCCTTGTATTCCATCCAGAAGAGCTTGATCCCGGGGCACCATTGCTAATAGAGCTTGCCGGGCTGAACGGAACGCCAAAGTTGAATAACCGTTTTTCGCAGGTACTGAATAAGTTATACAAAAGGAATATGCTGGGCAATGCAGTGATAATTAACCCGGATTTTTCTACAAAATATCATGTTAACCAGTATATGAACTCTCCAGCAGCAGGCAACTATGAGGATTTTATAATTAAAGAGATTATTCCATTTATTTCAGAAAGGTATAAAACCGGGAAAACTGCCCTTTTTGGAAAATCTTCCGGGGGATTCGGAGCTTATACACTGGCTGCAAGAAATCCAGAAATTATCAATGGATTTGCAGACCATTTCGGTGATAGTGGATTCGAATATGTATACATTCCGGATATACCTGTTACATACAGGGAACTCGGAGATAAAGACATAAATGAGTATGTTCATGAAAAATCCCTTAAAGAAGACCTCAACGACAATGAAATAAGGGCACTTAATATACTTGGCATGTCAGCCTTTTATTCATATAATAATTCTGAATCCGGATTCGACCTCCCATTCGATAGAAAAACAGGCATGTTCCGTGACGATATATGGAGCCGCTGGTCAAGTTTTGACCCTGCCAGAAATGTAGATAATAATATTGAGAACCTGAAAAAACTGGATGCAATTTATCTTGACGTCGGGCTTAAGGATGAATATAACCTGTATATGGGGATGAGGTCTCTGCATAGAAAGATGGAAAATTTCAATATAAGCCACAGGTATAACGAGTTTGATGGCGGCCATTTTTACAACACTCCAAGGTATGAGGAATCACTTCCGTTTCTTGTTGAAAAATTGAGTTAAAATTAATAATATTTTTAATATCCCCTGCAAAGGGTGCCGTAACACTTCAAGCGTTTAAGCAGAAATAAAATTAAAATAAATTAATAAATTTTAAAATAATATTATTTGAACGTACCAAGCTGGCTGTTTATTTTTTTAATCCTGTCCTTTTCCGTGTCATTCAATTTGCTGGAGTTGTCAATAATGAACTGTGCATAATCTTCCATTCTTTCCAGAATGGTATCTATGCTGTTTATTTCCTCCTTGCGCTGGTTCCACGGAAATATTGTATCTTTTACTACCTCTTTTCCCTTTTCTGTTGCCTTGTAGTATTTTTTATTGTTGTCTTCCCTCATTTCAAGATAGCCTTCTTCATACAATTTTCTCAGTGCAGGATATATGACTCCGGGCGATGGCACCCATCGTCCTTCTGTTCTCCGGTCTACTCTGTCTATTACATCCACACCTGTTATCTCCTCACTGGAAGCCATATTAAGTATGAGATATTTCAACCCAAATCCATGCATTCCACGCCTGTTTTCTCCTGAACCCATTCTGTGGTGTCCCATATTTCCCATACGATGCCCCATCTCACCATTCATTCCATTGCAATCCTTTTCATCTTTTTCACTGTATCTTTTTCCATACATATATATCACCAGATATCTTTTATAGATATCTAAATTAGATATCGATAATAGATATTTAAACATTGTGGTTTTTCAGCCAGGCTGCGTAAAAAAATAAATCCTTAATAAGAATGTAGATACATGAGATCATCGGAATTATTTAAGGAAGCGCTGGAACTGTTCCCTCTGGGCGTAAATTCACCTGTTAGATATTATTCACCTGAACCTGTAATGTTTGCCCAGGGGCATGGTTCGAAAATTTTAGATGTAAATGGAAAAGAATACATAGACTATTCTCTGGGATTCGGCCCTATGATACTGGGACATGCAAACCCTGATGTTTCCAATCACATAAAATCGCAGGTTGATAAAGGAATCCTATTCGGTTCCATAAGCGAGAATGAAATAAAACTTGGCAAAACCATAAAGAATGCTGTGGGTTCCATTGAAAGGCTAAGATTTACAAATTCCGGGACTGAAGCCACAATGCATGCCATAAGGCTGGCAAGAGGATTCACGGGGAAAAAGTACATTGTAAAAATGGAAGGCGGATACCACGGTGCACATGACTATGCCCTGATAAAATCCGGCAGTGGCACCATGACATTCGGAGTTCCATCTTCTGCAGGTGTACCGAAGGAAGTTTCCCGTACAGTGCTTGTTGGGAGATACAATGACGCTGAAAGCATTGAAAAGCTGTTCAAAGAACACAGGAATGAAATTGCTGCGGTAATTACAGAACCGGTTCTTGGAAATATCGGTGTTATAAATCCGGAGAATGATTTTTTGAACTCTCTACGGGAAATAACTGAGAAATATTCATCCCTGCTCATATTTGATGAAGTAATAACTGGCTTTAGATTCGGATTTAAGGGATATCAGGACATTGCAGGAATAAAACCTGATCTTACCACTATGGGAAAAATTATCGGGGGAGGCGCTCCTGTAGGCATGTTTGGCGGGCGCGAAGATATTATGGCGCATGTAGCCCCTCAGGGTGATGTATACGAAGCGGGAACGTTTTCGGGGAATCCTTTGACCATGGCTGCAGGAATTGCAACTCTTGACCAGTTAAAGAGCAAGGATTATTCAGCCATAACTAACTATGCAGCCAGGCTTGAAGAAAAACTTAACTCATTGATATCTGAGTACAATATTGATGCGACTATCAATAGATGCCACTCCATGTTCCAGATATTTTTCAATAAGAATAAGGTGACCGATTACAAGGGAGCAACAGCATCAGATACAGAAAAATTCAATAAAATGTTCCATATGTTACTGGAGAAGGGCATATTTTTCCCTCCAAGCCAGTTTGAAACCGAGTTTGTAAGTTTTGCCCACTCAGAAACTGATCTGGAATCTACCGTGGATGCCTTTTCATCGGTGTTGAAATGCCTGTAACAATTGGCACAAGAAATAGCAAACTTGCACTGATACAGGCAAACAGTGTGAAAGATGCCCTGGAATCCAGAGGTTATGAAGTTAACATAAAGAGCTACACATCTGCAGGTGACTCAAATAAAAATATTCCATTGTATCGCATGAGTTCTACCGGTGTTTTTGTGGATGAATTGAATGAACGGGTACTGAAAGGTGAGATTGACCTTGCAGTGCACAGCGCAAAAGACATTCCATCAAATATACAGAAAGGGCTTGAAATCACAGCAGTAACGGGAAGAGATGATTTCAGGGACGTTTTAATCTCACGGACACCATTGGAAGAAATGACAGCAGGTTCGGTAATAGGCACATCCAGCATGCGGCGGATCAGGCAAGCCATGACAGTGAATCCAGAAATAACTGTATCAGATATCAGGGGAAATATTGATACCAGGATATCAAAGTATACGGAAAAAAAATACACTGGCATCATCATTGCCATGGCTGCTTATAAACGGATGAAACTGGATATTGAACATTTTATCCTCTCTGAAGAACAATTCCTGCCAGCGCCGAACCAGGGTATAATTGCTATAGTTGGAAAAAGCAATTCCACTGCCTCCATTATATCTGGAGAAATCAATGACAGAGAAACATATAGAGACATGAAGAACGAACGGTTTATCGCTACATCATTAAATCTAGGGTGTTCCATGCCCGTTGGAATACTTTCAAAAGATGGAAAAATAAAAACAAGGTTCTATTCACTGGATTCTGATGAACACAGGGATATGGTGTTCAGTGCGGAAAACCTGGATTCTGTTGTAGAACATATAAAAGAGGGGATAAGTGACTATGGATACTTCTAAATACATAATTACTACACGGCCTGGAATTAAATTCAAGCCTGTAAAAACTCAATGCATAGATATATTGAATATACCTCTCACTTCCATCCAGGCACGCAATTTTGATGAAAATATAGGTAAGGAATTAATTCAGGCAAAGCCAGGGGTAATAGTGCTTACAAGTTCATTTGGAGCCATGGAATTTTTTAAAAATTATTATAAATTTACAGTAAATCCGGATTTTGTAGCAATAGGGGAAAAAACTGCGGGCATAATAAGAAAATATGCCGGAAATGTAAAGGTTCCAACAGTAAAAGATTCATACGGGGTACTGGACCTGCTTTCAGGGTATGAAAATACAGATATTGCCTTATTCAGAAGCAATGAATCCAATAATATTATCAGGGAATCTTTAACCAGAAGGGGTGTAAAATACCATGAATATCATGTATACGATGTAATACAGCTGGAAAATACAGGATTAAAGGACTCATTTCTTTCATCCAGTTGCAATGGAATATTAGTTACATCATCTATGGAGGCGAGGATATTTAGAGAAACTATTGGAACCTATACCGGTGGCAAAAAAATTTATTCAATTGGGAAAATAACCACTTCCACACTGGAATCACTTGGATATAAGGTATCATTAACAGGAAATTCTGATTTCGAAGCCATGATAGAAAAAATAGACAAGGAAAACTGCAATAGCGGGGAATGGATTTGAACCATTGATCTACGGGTTATGAGCCCGTCGGGATCTCCTGACTACCCTACCCCGCTGTAATTATGTATTGCAAGAAAGAATATAAACTTTAACGATTTCAACTCCCGCCGAAGCTTTCTTCCATCTTCCTGAACTTTAATTCTCCGACATTTTTTTCAAGATAAGAGTATACGGTTTTGTGCTTTCTTCCCTGCAAAATCATGTTTACCGCTTCCCTTGCATATTGAATTGATATAAAATCACCAAGTATTGAAACAGTATTTCCACTTATAGAAATATATGTTCCTGTTAATTCTTCAATTATCTCCCTCGTATGCCCCTCTTTTCCTATTAACCTCCCACGTATTTCTTTTATCCTTTTGGCATCTTTGTTTACAAATTCCTTAATGGATATTACTATGAGTTGAACACTGTCATCAAATAAGAGCATGGCTTTTTCCGGATTGAAACCCCTTGCTATAGCCTGAACAACGTTTAATGCCATCAGGGCCTTCAATGGATCATTTTTCTGGTATACGGTAACTATTGCATTTTCTGAATCAATATCCAGTTTGGCTTTGCCTTCTTCTTCTATTTTAGCTTTTACTGTCCCTTCCTTTCCTATAAGCACCCCTATTCTGGCAAAGGGGACTTTAATATTTCCTATTTCAAGCATGTGTATCACCTTTAACATAACTATAGAGTTCTATAGGGTCACATTTAACCCCTTTTTTAATAAAAAATGTTGATATATTTTTTATATCCCTTTTCAGGAACTCCAGTGCCATAGGATGTTTTGTGGACACCGATTGCCCAACATCTATGATATATGGGTTATTTCTGTAATATAATATATTATATTCGCTGAGATCAGCATGGACTATGCCGGCTTTATTATACATCTTCCATATAGCCTCCCTCAATTTAACATAAATTTCATCAAAACCTCCATTGAGATCTTTAATTTGCAATGCTGGCCCTTTAGAACTCCCAAGATAGGACATTAGAAGTATATTTTTATAGAATCCATAGGGCTTAGGTGCATGGACTCCAGAATCCCTGAGGCTTTGAAGATTTGTAAACTCCTTTTGTGCCCACACAAATACAAGATTTGACCGGTTAATTTTTTCCTTATCAAACCGGTAATCACCTTTTATATATTCCATGGTATTGGAAAATTTTAATGTAGACATTTTATAAATTTTAAGCGCCCTGGTAATCCCATTTCTTAACTTAACATTGAAGATCAGTGATTCCTTGCCGCTGGAAATTGGAAAATCAATGTAATCTATATCATATTTTTTAATAACTTCATAAATAGCATTTAACGTTCTCCTGTCAAATACAAGGCCGTATGTTTTCCTATCAAGATTGAGCCTGTTGGAAAATTCATCCGATTCAATTAATTGCTTCAGTGCACTTTTATCGTTCATTGAATACATCTATAATCTCTGGCAACATCCTGTTACGGCTAAGGTATAATGCCTGGGTCCTTGTGTACCTGTAAATTATATCTCCCTTTTCATCCTGGAAATCCCATGGTTTCACAATAACAAGGTCGCCTTCCCTTATCCACATCCTTTTTTTCATTTTGCCAGGTATTCTGCAATTTCTTGTTGAGCCATCCTCACACATAACGGTAAGGCGTGATGCACCGGATAATTTTTCAACTATTCCGTATATTTCTCCCTTTCTTTTATTGGGTGTAATAACCCTCGTAATATTTTCTCCATTATCTTCTATTTTATGATCCATATATATAATACATAATCATATGCAGGGATATAAATATAATCCAATTGCATGCACTTTATCTTACCGGAGTATAGGCAAATAGGCCGCACATGCCGTGGGATTAATTTTGGCAATATCCTCCATTACATTGAAATTTCGGTATTTTAAAGCACATAATAATTTCTAAGCTTTTATATTAGCATTCTCTAGATTAAATATAAAATTACCGGTGGATATGCAAGAAACAATGTATTCTTCCATGAATATTTCGGAAATTTGCTTGCTAAATTCCGTGTCATCCTATGTATATGTTCGAAATTTATTAAGAAATATTTATATATAACTGCTAAATATTCTCACATGGCTGATTCAATATCAGAAAAAACTGTTATCGCCAATAGTAAACTGCAGGATAAGAGGTTAAAGAAGGCATTAAACACATGGGACCTTTACTTCCTAAGCCTTGGTGGCATAATTGGCTCAGGATGGCTTTTCGCTGCTGCAGCATCTGCAGGAACTACTGGACCTGCCGCTATTCTATCATGGATTATTGGCGGTGTCATAGTATTGTTTATCGCTCTTGTTTATGCTGAGCTTGGAAGCATGATACCCAGGACCGGAGCAATTAGCAGGTATGGTCACTATTCGCACGGTGGAGTAGCTGGATTGTTTTTCGGGTGGACCTATTTCCTCTCGGCTGTATCAGTGCCAGCTATAGAAGCTGAGGCTGTAATTACATATGCGAGTTCATATATTAAAGGGCTATCATATAGCGCTCCGAATCCCATAAATCCATCAGCGACTGTGGCCCTTTTAACCGGACTTGGAATATTGCTTGCCGCTATACTCATAGTTGCTTTCTTTGCATTAAACTACGCTGGTGTAAGGATAATGGGGAAAACAAATACAGGTATGACATGGTGGAAATTAATAATACCTTCAATAACTATAGTAATGCTTGCATTCCTTGTTTTTCACACCTCAAACTTCACCTCACCAGCACTCGGTGGATTCCTTCCAGGAAACAACAGCGCAACAATATTTGAAGCTGTTTCAACGGATGGGATAGTATTTTCGTTCCTGGGATTCAGGCAGGCACTTGATTATGGAGGAGAGGCAAAAACGCCGCAGAGGTCTATTCCAAGAGCCACAATTTTCTCTGTGCTGACAGGTATTGTTGTATATGTCCTGCTGCAGGTTGTTTTTATAGGGGCTATAGACCCAACTAAACTTGCAGCAGCCGGAGGATGGTTCGGGCTTGTATCATCAACCCCCACCACATATGCAGCCAGTGTTGTAGCAGCGCCATTTGCATTCCTTGCAAAAAGCTCTGGAATATTTGCACTTGTTGTCCTGACTTATGTATTATACGCAGACGCATACGTATCTCCAGCCGGTACACTTAATGTATACGCCGGAACTTCAACAAGAACCCTGTTCGGGTTAGCTGAAATCGGATATTTCCCGAAACAGCTTTCAGTTGTAAGCAAAAAGACCCATGTTCCTGTTCTGCCGATAATACTATCTGTGATCATCGGTATTATATTCCTTGCTCCATTCCCGAGCTGGTATGCCCTTGTAGGATTAATAACCGGAGCCACGGCATTCACATACATAGTGGGAGGATCAGCATTGATGGTGTTGAGAAGAGAAGCGGATGCACTGAAAAGGCCATTTAAACTCCCATTTGCCAAAATACTTGCCCCTATAGCTTTCATCGGTGCCACACTTATAGTATACTGGTCAGGATGGCCTACAATACCGTACCTAGCAATAGGAATATTCCTGGGCATTGTGGTTTACCTGATCATACTGGCAACACACAAAGTGGAGAACGTATTCACGAAAGAAAATATCAAAGCTGGATGGTGGGTACCTGGATTTATACTGGTCTTAACGCTTTTATCATACCTTGGAGAAGGAGACTATGGGGGAACAAATACTCTTCCATACCCATATGACTTTGTTGTGGTAATAATAGTAGCCATTATATTCTATCTGATATCCATAAGGTCTGGCTACAGGACAGAGGAAATAAGCGATATAATAGAATCAGGAACACAGTATATCCAGGAAGAGGATGTTACCACTACCGCAGGGCAAAAATAATTTTTTTTTAATAATTACAATTTAATATATTTTACTTTTTTTACGTTTAAATTTCTATGATATTTTATACTGGCATTGAACGGCACTCAAAATTTATATAAATTAATTAAGAAACTTATTTCAGGATATTATAAATTAAAACTTTAAAAAATTTATCTCTGCTTTATTATTACATTTTTTATTTTAAAGTACCTGGAAATAGCATCCCTCATTAATTTTATGTTTCTGCTATCTTTGCCGATAGCTTTACCTATATTTTCCGGAGCTATTCCTACAAAAATGTTTGTTATATTGTCCTTCCATATGAGATTAATCTCATTTACCCCATACCTGTAAAATAAATTCTTTGTAAATGTTAGAAGGTCAGGGGAAAACTCTGCCATGACTATCCTTTTGTTGATCTTTGCTTTTAAATCTGCAATTATATTTTCATGTTTTTTAAAAATATCTGCCAGTTTGTGCTCACCTACAACAAAGAGGACCATCTCTTCGTTTTCAAGGCATTCAAATACGTTAGTTCTAGTATAGCTTTCAAATAATTTTATAAATCCTATTGTCTGATTATCCAGTGTTATTTCATTCATGGTATCCCTTTATTTTTTATTTCCCCTGTAGACAAGGTCTATAGCACCGGTCCCCAGTGTTATAGGCTGTCCTACTATAATATTCTCAGCAACGCCTGCCAGAGGATCTATTTCACCGAGAAGCCCTGCTTTAAGAAGGTGCTTTGACGTAATTTCGAAGGCTGCCCTTGCAAGGACACTGCTCTTCCGTCCTGAAATTCCCTGCCTTCCCACAGCCCTTACCGCACCTGAGAAGGTCATCATATCAGCTACAAGCATTAAATGCCTTTTATCAACATTCAACCCCTGCTCGCTAAGTGTGTTCTCTGCCTCACGATATATAGCATTTCTAGCAGCTTCAATACCAAAGACGTTTTCTATTTCTATTATGTCATTTGTAGTTGTCCTGTTTGAGTCTACGCCTTCAATATTCAGTACTTCCCGCAGGTTTGACCCCTGTGTATAAATTACCCATGCATCTTCCTTCGGGTCTATCCTTGCTATGGCCCTGCTTATTTTATTAACTCCCTTTATGGGGGTTGACTTTAGCTGTTCCTGGACCTGGTATAGTGACTTAAACGATTCCTGTTGAAGCTTAATGGAAATATTGCTATCATCAACCTGAGCGAAAATTATTCCCTTTCTCTTCTCAAGGGCAGAGAGTATATCACCTATAGACACAAGCCTGTCACGGCTCTTATTGCTGTCCATCCTGATCGTTAGCTCCATATTGCCCACATCAGTTACAATTTCGGCAACGTCTATTATAGTGGTATTTTCCAGATTCTTGATTAATTCCCTGACTTTATTCTCATCCTTTCTGTATTTTTCTGTCAGGTATATAGTCATTGATGGAGTACTGGGTATTCTCCTCGCATCCACGATCTCAATAAGCCTTGGAAGCCCTAGGGTAACGTTCATTTCTACCACTCCTGCAAAGTGGAACGTTCTCATTGTCATCTGTGTACCGGGCTCACCTATGCTCTGCGCAGCAATAATTCCAACAGCCTCGAATGGGTCTATTTCCCTTTTTCTTAATTCTCTGTCAACCCTTTCAAGAAGTTTCTCATATTTGCTGTCAGGAAAAGCTTTTCTGTATT
>JAKAAT010000076.1 GCA_021802205.1 Thermoplasmata archaeon | reverse complement strand
ATATAAAGCCAGATTACCAGTGGCTAGCTGTCGGGATATTAATTTTATGGATTGGATGGTTTGGCTTTAATCCCGGGAGTGTGCTTGCATTCAATGATGATGTATTGGTAGTTGTCATTGCAACATTTATTGCCTCCGGAGCTGGAATGGTATCCACCATGTTGTTTTCAAGAATGTTTGATAGGGAAACTCCAATTATTATTGTCGCTGTCAATGGGATATTAATGGGTTTGATAATAGTAACTCCCTTGGCAGGATTTGTCAGCCCTGCCAGTGCACTTATACTTGGTTTAATAGGTGGCCCATTGTATGTTGGCGCGGAAAAATTATTCGCTAAGGTTAAATGGTTCTCAGACCCTGTAGGATTATTCCCTGCCCATGGAGTAGGTGGCATATTTGGTGTACTGATGATAGGGCTATTTACACAGCATGCATTCGCCGCAGCTTCGGGAAACGCTATACTGCCAAATGGATTATTATTCGATGGTGGTTTTGCTGCTCTAAGGCAGCTTGGCATAGAGGCTTTCGGCGTCTTCGTTGTAGTTATAACTGTATTTGCGATCTCTTTCCTGGCTATATTCATTATAGCAAAATTGTCCCATGGAATTCTCAATGAGGATGCATATAAAAACCTGGAGAAATAATAAATTTTAACATTTTTGCAGTTTTTTTAAATTAGACAATGCTATGAATAAGAGAATTCTAGCGGGCTCGGTGGGATTTGGACCCACGATCACCGACTTAGAAGGACGGTGCCTTATCCATACTAGGCCACGAGCCCGCTTCCAATATTTTAGGATATAATATAAGTATTTCTATCTATGCCGAATATTTAGTTTCTGCCTTATTGCAATGTAATTACAGGAAATTACGGTACTTTTAGATATTTTTCTGCACGTCACAATTGTTATCGGAGTCATTGCATTGCAAATCCAGTATTTCTATTCTCGCCATAACAGATTGAAAAATATTACATACAATCAATGTCAGCCATAGACCATATAATATGGTATAAGTAACAGTTATACATTGGTATAATGGTAAGTTATACATGTTTGAAGAAGAAATGACTATAGGTCCTAAGGGGCAGGTTGTAATACCGGTTGCTTTAAGGAAAACATTAAAAATTACACCGGGTTCAAAGGTGATTTTCAAAATAGATGGTGATAAGATAATACTGGAAAAACTAAAAATGGATTCGGTTAATATATTCAGAGATGTTGCAAAAAAAGGAAAAAGTATAAATGAAATAAAATACAATGAATATGAGGATGAAATTATTAAAAGGAATAAATTATGATATATATTGATTCTAATGTATTTATATTTGCTGCACTTAACAATGAGGAATTGGGAAATAGTGCTAAACTTATTTTAGAAAAAGTGGAAAATAGGAGCATCGAGGCATCCACCAGCTCATTAACTTTTGATGAAGTTGTATGGATTGTTAAGAAGAACAGGAGTTTTGAAGATGCAGTATCTATTGGTGATGCTTTTTTGGGCATGGAAGGGCTACACCTGATTGATGTGAACCAGGACTTGCTGGCACTTGCCATATCTATTATGAAAAAGTATAAGACTGATCCAAGAGATTCTATTCATGCAGCTACTGCAATTACTCAAAAAGCAGCTGTAGTTATATCTGAGGAGAGTGATTTTGATAAAATAACAGAAATAAAAAAAATAGGCATAAGGGAGTTCAAATAGTATTTTTTATAGAGTGCCTCATGTGTTAGCAAATGACGATTTTCATTATCTCCCGTGGTTTTCCCTCAGTTTCCCGTGTGATATTATAATGAGGCTACATGCAATTGTTTTCAGGCCTATTGCAGTATCAAAGTTTCTTTTGCTTGTGTACCAGATATTCTCATACTTTAGTATATTCTCCAGTATACTGAAAGTACTCTCTATTTCTCGTCTTAGTGAGTATAAAGGCATATTTTCTTAATAAATCAACTTGAATCGCATGTGTATAGTGCGGAAATATTATGGTATGTATTATTAAGATAGATTTTTAAAATAAAGAATTAGATTAAACCAACTATACAATTGTATGTATCTGAATCTAAATGATGCATGCCAGCCCTTCTCTGTTATTTAATGATTAAATTTATTAATAACACGGATTATATTTACACGATGTTGTGGAAATAACCCAACAGAAAAAATATATGCTGGTTAGAATTATATTGTTGGTAGCGGATGTAAAAAATGGCAATCAATTTATCACAAGAGATTAAGAAAAGGAAGTTAGCGAACAAAACCTTCATTCCTATTTTTGTTCTGTTTATCATCATTGGGTCTCTATATTATTATAATATTTTTAATTATAAAAATTTTTATCTAACTATTATATTATTTGTAATTTATCTTATACTGCTTGGGGATGCAATAAATAGGTATCTGGATCATATAAGAAAAAAATGGCAGAATAACAATAAAAATTTCATGTAAAAGATTATTTGTATAAAATCGAAAGTGGTTTTATCTCACGGCCTTCACATTCATAATTATTGCATAAATGTTGGCTATGATCTGATCAACTTAATTTTGGACAGTTATAGATAAGAATATTTCAATATGCCTGGAAAGTCCCCTGGCTACAAACTACAAATTTTTATAACATGCCCTGATGACTAACTTCCATGGGAGTACCTGAAGACATACCATTCTCTGATTTCGGGAGACTTGAAAGCATAAAAAAACAGAATAATAGACTTTTATTTGACAATGATTTATCCGGATTCAAAGGCAAGAAAGTTTACCAGTATATATTCCTGTACTGGATTTCCGATGATTCAATAATCTACAATGGCAAGAAAATTACAAAGATTTCGGTAAACGGAAACCTTCTCCAGAGAAAGGTTTTATTCAGGCAGAATGTCTTTGAAAAATTTGGCGATACCACATGGACTTTTGGACTTTCGGAGAAAATAAATAATGGAATAATACTCTGCTATTATCATAACAGTGAGGGGCAAAAGGCATTTGCACATATATTCATTAACAAATCACTGAAAAGAAAAATCGCAAAAAAGATTATAGAAACTTTAACTGAAGCGGCTGAAAAATATGGAATGCCTATAAAAGAAGGATATGTATTCTATGAATATATAGATAAAGAAAATTACAAAGAAAGCCCTCCGCTGCAGGAAGAGGAAGGAGATGAAAAGTTATTTAAAATTCTGGAAATTGAACCTACCGATAATCCTGAAATAATAAAAAATGCATACAGGAAAATGGCTAAGATATATCATCCTGACCTCACAACTCCGGAAAATGAAGAAGAATATTCTGAAAAGATGAAAAATATAAACTATGCCTATGAAAAATTATACAAAAAATATTACAGGTAGATTATTCTACCGTAAATTCATGCCCATTGAAGGGCAATATAAATTTGTATTCCGGAAGTGATTCCTGAAGTTTTTCCCTCTGGTCACCGTGGCATAATACCACTATTTCCGGGTCTACGCCTTTCACAAACTTCACAAGGTCAGAATGCCCTGCGTGTGCAGATAGATCAAAGAAATCTATTTTCATTGCCGGTTTTATTGTTGCGCCTGCAATCTGTATTGTTCCGTTTTCTATAAGGCTCCTTCCGTTTGTTCCATCTACCTGATATCCTGTAAGGAATATGGCAGATTTTGGATCTTCGGCAAAGGCATCTATGTACCCGAGAACCGGCCCGCCGTCAAGCATTCCTGAAGTTGTAATAATTATATCTGCCTCCCTTATGGCTTCCTGTCTCATCCTGTTGTTCCTTACCTGTATTACACGGCCCATTGATCTCCTGAATAGTTTCGGGTCCTTGAGAAATCCTGGTGTATCCATATATATTCCAGATATCCTGTTTCCCATTCCATCAACATAAATCCTGTAATCCATATCTCTCAGGGTCATTATCATTTCCTGTGTTCTTCCTATTGCGAATGTGGGCAATATTACCCTGCCTCCATTCTCTATGGTTTCCCTTATGCTTTCCTTGAGCCTCTGGATTACCTCATCCCTATCTTCATGGTCCCTTCCTGCATATGTGCTTTCCATTATCAGTACATCAGTCTTCACAGGCTTTGCTCCATAAAGGAGATTAGTATCCTTTGTGTACAGATCGCCGGTAATCATAAATGACCTAGCGTCCTGGAACCACCACATTGTAGAACCTGGTATATGCCCTGCACTGTGTGCCACAGCTGTAAGGTTGTCTACCTGGAATGGCTGCTCATATTTCGCCGTCATCATTGACTTGAACAGGTTATCAACATCTTCCTCGTTGAACATTTTGGTATAGTTTTCAAGCCTCATGATTTTGAGCGAATCCATGAGTATGGGCTTTATACTGTTCGCAGTCATAGCCGTTGCATGGAAATTTGCCTGAAAGTTATGGTAATACACAGGCAATGCCCCGGTATGGTCCAGATGGGCATGTGTCAGGAATATGTCATTCACCTTTTCAGGTGGAAGTGGATATTCAGGTGGTTTTTCCGGCTCTATACCATAATCTATCATTATCTTGCTTTGCTTATCCTCTATCTTTATTGCTAGTCTTCCGACTTCTTCGGCTCCGCCGAGAAATTTTATTTTCATTTTATATCACGCTTTTGCATTTTCTAATCTCAAAGAACATTTGCAATTCCTTTGACCGTTAATTTCTGGAACTAAATTATATAACATTTTTGATACTTTTTCCTCACTTTCTTTCATTATCTGCATAACATCTGAAGCTTCCACAGCTTCATCTTTCCATGCATCGTAATCTGTGACAGTTGCCAGCATGCCATAGCACATTGACAATTCAGCTGCAAGATTAATTTCAGGAACAAGAGTCATTCCTATTATATCGGCAAAATTCCTGAACATTTTTGATTCAGCCCTGGTTGAGAACCTTGGACCCTCTATGCATATATATGCACCATTCTTATGTACGGGAAATGATAATTTTTTGCCCGCTTCATATGCCTTTGCACTTATATCACTGCAGAATGGGTCTGCCATGGAAATATGGTAAACATCAGGGCCATTATAATATGTAAGGTCCCTCCTTTTAGTAAAATCAATAAATTGATCGGGTATTACTATATCTCCAGGTTTATATTCCTCCTTTAATGATCCGACAGCGTTGAGGCCTATTATCCTCTGAACGCCAGCTTTCTGCAATGCAAAAATATTTGCTTTATAGTTCACCATATGAGGTGGTATTGTGTGCTTTTTCCCATGCCTGGGCAGAAAAGCTACCTCAACTCCATTTATTTCACCAATCTCAAGTGGTGCTGATGGTTTGCCATAGGGTGTATCAATATCCATTGTTTTCCTGGTTTCCATTATACTATAAAGACCACTGCCTCCTATTATTCCTACGTATGTCATTGTTTATCCCATTAATTATATACTATATCATTCATTAATATTTATTCATTTCTAAATATTTTATCGGATTGCCGTAAAAGGTATTTATTTATGCCGGAGCCATACTGGGCTGCAGTTTTATTCCTGTTATAAATCTCTTCCGGCAATGAGATTTTAGCCGCTATTTCCCTGAGTATCAGCTTGTTCCTGTTTTCTTCTATATTATCTTCCCTGGTTATATAATGCCTTATTTTCAACATCCCCAGTGATAAATATGGTGTTATCAATTCCTTATCATAGTATTCTGCCATTTTCTTTTCCCTTGGCAATGTAACATTGAAAAGCCTGTTAATGTATGTGTCATTTTTAAGCCTTGGATTGTCTATAAACCTTCTGTATCCATAAAATAGTTCGTCAGCACCCTGACCTGTAACAACATATTTTTCCGGGATAAAATCCATTAAAATGAATAGTACAAGCTCATATCCCATTTCCATCTTTGTGATCTTCGGGTCAATTTTTAATAGCTGGCTTATATAGCCCTCAATGTCGATCTCATCCAGCAATATTATTTTTGGATTTATTTTTAAGATCGAAGATGCATCATCAACATTTTCAATATCCCTTGAATCTGAAAAACCCAGTGTATAGGGTATATACCTGTAACCTGAAAGTGCAAGGAGCAGTGAACTGTCGAGGCCACCTGAATAGGCTATCGCACAGGGCTTATCTGCTGTTTGTTCCACTGCTGCCTTAAGTTCATTATAAACATTATCTACTATATTCTGCATATTAACAAATATCCATATTGTTTATTTAAACTTAAGGTTGCTTATTTTATAAA
>JAKAAT010000018.1 GCA_021802205.1 Thermoplasmata archaeon | reverse complement strand
AAAAAATAGAATCATATATTTTCATTAAATTATAAGTTAGTAATTATATAATGTTATTTTTATATTACAAAAACAGGATCGGGAGTATATAAATAGAGGTAAGATATCCTTATCTATGCATTACAGGGAGTTTAACATTTATAAATGCGCCCGCGCCGGGATTTGAACCCGAATCTAAGGCTCCGCAGGCCTTCAGGATATCCAAATTACCCCACACGGGCTCATTAGTATGGCTTATACATATTTTAACTTTATAATTTTCTGGAAACTGACCAAGAATTATATATAATAATTTTATTATACATTGTGGATGATAACGCAATAAAGCTCAAAATGTTTGTGAAGCACCTAACAAGAATAAGAACTTTATATGCAGGTACCATTTCATTTTCAACTAGTTTTTGGATTCTGATAGCAGATCACTTTGCCATATATTACGGAATTATCTTCTTTATCTTTATTTTTCCGGTTATGCTATTAAGAGAATATTCAATATCTCGAGCGGTTGGCTCATACTATGGGACTAGTGCAAATTTTTTTGAATCGTTAAAATCCCATAGTTATATTTATAAAGCACTTATTTTATCTATTGCAATATCTTTCTTCAGGGTTTTTATTTTTACTTATTATACTGTTCACAGGGCTTTGATTTTTGTGCATTATTATTATATAGTTATCATTTTGAACATTCTCCTACTATGTCTGATACTTATATATAGGAAAATTAGTCATAACAGAAATATGTTCAATAAAAACACGTATAATTTAGACGGAGTATACTCAGAAATTTTGGATGAACTTCAAAATAAGTTCGGAATAAAGGGTGTTAATTTAAAAATTTTAAAACGTAATACCTACAAAATTTTCAATGCATTTACTGTGACAGTAAATAAAAATTTATCCTTTATGGTGTTTACCCGTGATTTTTCTGAATATCTCAATAAAGAAGAGATAGCCGGCATTATGGCCCATGAAATGGCCCATATAAAGAACAGGGATTCTTACAGGTTTTTTATTGTTTATTCTTTACTCTTATTTGCTATTATGAATATACTTTTAATACCGTATATATTCAATAAGTCATATTTGTTACTTTCACTATTTATTGATATCCTTGTGGTGATAATATTTGCTACCCGGATACCTTTATTGTTATACAGGAGGCACAGGGAAATTAAAGCAGATATAACAGCAGCGAAATACGGATTTGGTTTCGTACTGATAAAGGGAATAGAAACCCTCGACAGAATGAACGGATATCCAGCAAAAAAGGTAAAAGGCATTCTGGCAACACACTATTCTTTCGAGGACAGGAGGAAAAAAATAGAAGAATATACTGGAGATTTTGGCTGCACTGCAAATGAAATCAATCTGCCCTGAATTTAGGCAAAATAATGTCAATAAGTGACGGATTCCCAATAACAGCAGATGAAACAGCCTTCTGGAATGCAGACCTAAGTTCTGGCACATCATTAACGGTGTATGATTCAATGCTGAATCCCCTGGCTATTGTCGCAAAATCAATTCTGGGATTGTCAATATCTATAAATTCCGTATCCTTTGAATTTTTAATATACTTTTCTGTAGTGTTTTCAAAATAAGGCCATTCTATAGCCCATGATCCGTTGTTTAGAATAATATATATAACTCCAAGGCCATAGTGTTTAACGCTCCACAGCGCGGAGGTAACATTGCCGAATATGGCGTCACCATCACCTGTTATGCAAACTACAGGTTTATAATTTCTTATTCCTGAAAGGTAATTTTCCTCGTTTCTTGCCAGGAATGCACCATATGCCATGCCCACAGGAGACCCCAAATGTCCGCTGGGGTTGCTGAAGAATGTTCCAGGCTTGTCCAGATTTATCTGCTGGTTCAATCCATTGTAGTATTTGATGCTACCATTAACAAGGGTCATCCCTTCTTTCCATTCCTCATTGAGGACATATCCTATTGAGTTATCGGTAAGTATATTTTTTTCCATATCCTTAGTGGCCACATTTTCAATATTTTTCATTAATTCTTCATGTTTTTCTATAACGGAAGCCCTGCGGTTTTCGATTACTTCCTTTTCATTGGCTGCTATTTCAGTTTTTTTCATTATTAATTCCAGAGTTGGTCCCAGGTCACATTCTATATCAATGGAGTTGAACAGATTGGAAGAGCCATAGTCACCACCGCTATATATATCCCTGCGCCTCACGAACTCGGTGGAAAAATCTATAATATCTTTATCTACAGGAAATGCATTTCCAGGTAGTATACCGAATTCGAAAAGAAGCAGAAGATCATCATTCTTTGTATCCGGTACATACATTCTTGGAACAAAGCCGAGATGCATTCTGTTTTGTAGTGGGAAACTCATAAAATAACGACGTTCCTTGACACCTATTCCAAACTTATCAGCAAATTTAGTCATGGTATCTACATAATCCATATTTCTCCCTGCATGGGATACAAAAATTTCAGGATTATCTGAATTTAGTATCTTATCGCCTATTATTTTTACAGTATCAATATCCGGCAATCTTCGATTATAATAAAATTTCTTTGTCCTGATTGCCATGCCATCATAGGGTTTTTGCATGAGATCATGGCGCAATGTCAGAAATGATATACCCTTTGGTTCAAGCTGTGTTATGAAAAAAGCTTTTGAAAGGTCTTCCTCCATCATCTCTTCTGACTGAGAATTATTTGACCATTTTACCCATGGCTCTATAATATCAAGATGTTTAGATGAATAGTGACTCGTTGGATCATTTAGAAGATGTGTTCCAGGGATATCTCTTGATGCCAGTACCAGAAGGGGTGCCATGTTGAGGTATGATGAATACAGTGCACCAATGGAATTCTGTGTACCTACTATTCTGTCAACCAGTGCTATTCCAGTTCTGTTCTTTGCCAGAGCGTACCCTTCTGCAGAGCTTATAGCGGTAAACTCATGCAATGCCTGTATCCATTTAATTCCCTTTTCAACCGATATTGCATCCTGAATTTCAGCCATTCCAGCTCCAGTTGTGCCAAAAATAAAATTATTTCCATATAATTTCAAGGACTTTATTAAAACCTGCGCCAGTGTTTTAATTTCATAATTTTCATCCATATAAACTAATTATGTTTACTGATTTAAAACTTTGTGGAATACATTCAATTTTTTGCATTCAAAAAGGATAGCATGCTTCTAAATATCAACTATAAACGTTGTGCAAGGGACGGGATTTGAACCCGCGAACTCCTTCGAGATAGAATCTTAAGTCCTACACCTTTGGCCAAGCTTAGTTACCCTTGCATACCCGTTAATATGTTATTTATTAATAAGTTTTTTTGAGACCTAGCGATAGTATAATATTTATAAGATATATCACTAAGATATTATGGTTGAAGAAAATAATAATGCTGTCATGGGGTTTAAGCTAGATGAAGAGCCTAAGTGGATAAGGGTATCACTGGATGATGGAACTGTTTTAGAGATCAAAACAGAGATAATGTCAATAATGAAGGTGGGAAATGATCCTAATACTGGACTCCCACAATACAGTATAAACGCTGCACCCATGATAAGAATGATGAAAGTCCCAAAAGAATCAATTAAGAGAAAAGTGGATTCAGATAAGGGTTTGTACAGATAGGAAAATATTCGTAAGAATAGATTTAAATTATCCACTGAAATAGAGTAAAATGGATGAGATGGATTTAAAGATTTTAGATTTATTAAGAGAAAATTCCAGAGAAAAAAATATGGAAATAGCAAGGAAGCTGAATGTTTCTGAGGGAACCATAAGGAAGCGCATATCTAATATGGTAAATTCAGGGATAATCCAAAAATTTACTTTAGAAACCGCCATTTCCATTGAGGGTATAGTTTTGATAAAACTCGATTCAAGAAGGGCATCTGCTACAATTAAATTACTGAAAAGTGTTTACAGGGACGTTTATGAATTTTCAGGTAGGATAGACGTAGCCGTAAGAATAATTAAAAGTACAATAGATGAATTAAATATGGAAGTGGATAAAATCAGGGATTTGAGCGGTGTGTTGAATACAGATACAATGGTAAGACTTAAATGAAATTTAACGATATTATTATATATTCTGAATAAATGTAGAATTGGGTAATTTACATGTCTGAAGAAAACATAATCTTTGTGGGAAGAAAACCAACTATGAACTATGTACTGGCTATTGTGACTCAGTTTAATAACTCTGATATAAACAGAATAGTGATAAAAGCAAGAGGAAAAGCCATAAGCAAGGCAGTTGATATTGCAGAAATTACCAAGCATAAATTTATCCAGACAGCAACATACGAAAGCATCAAGCTTGATACAGAAACGCTAGAGGGAGAAAATGGTCCTTCAAACGTTTCATCCATAGAAATAATACTTACAAAATAAATTTTTATAATGTATAAAAAAAATTTCTACAAAACCTTAAATCATAATTTTCCATACATAAATATCACTTGGTGTTTCGATGAAAAATTTCTATGAATGGCAGTATGGTCTCAGGGATAAGATTAATGAGGTAAATTCACGACTTCTTGAATCTATAAAAACTGACCAGAATTATCTGTTCGATATGGCAAAATACACGATAGACGCTGGCGGTAAAAGATTCCGACCCCTGCTAACAATACTCTCATATGAAATATCCTGCTATGAGCCATACGATAAAATTCTGGACCTTGCTGCAGGTTACGAATTAATACATACTGCTAGTCTCATACATGACGACATAATAGACAAATCAAAATATAGACGTGGTCGTGAAACGCTGTATTCCCGGGATGGTGTTGACAATGCCATAGTAGTTGGAGACTATCTTTTTGCAAAGGCATATGAACTCGGTTCCAGATACGGTACTGAGGTTTCAAAGGTAATGGCTGATGGATCTTCACATCTTGCGGAAGGTCAGATTATAGAGGCATTGAACATAGGGAATCTTTTACTTGATATTGAAACATATAACAATATAATAAAAAATAAGACAGCGTATTTTTTCTCGGCATGTGCAGAAGGCGCAACCATAGCCGGCAGAGCGGATACAACAGTTAGAAAGAAGTTAAGTGATTTCGCCTTTAACATGGGCATGGCATTCCAGATTACAGATGATATACTTGATATAGTTGGCAATGAAAAGGAAATGGGAAAACCGACAATGGTGGACTTAAACCATGATGTTATAACACTTCCCATAATACATGCCTTATCCCATGCAAATTCAGCGGATATGAAAATACTGGTGAGTATATTGAAGGGCCAATATAAAGAAACCGATTATAAAACCAAATTCAGGGATTTACTTTTTAAATCAGGGTCTCTGGAATATGCTTTTAAGATAGCAAAGGACTATATTCTCAGATCAGTAGAAAATTTGAACGGTATAGGCAGATCCGAGGATCTGGGTCTATTAATGGACCTGGCACTTATTGTGGTGGATAGAATTAATGAATCAGGAGTGATATAATGACAAGGGTATTATTGTATACAGGAAAAGGTGGAGTTGGCAAGACAAGTGTAGCAGCATCTACAGCGTCAATGCTGGCAAAAAACAACAGGAAAACTATAGTGATGTCAACGGATCCTGCTCATAGCCTCAGTGATTCTCTAAATACAGAAATTAAATCTGAAGCTACAAAGATTTCAGAGAATCTATACGCTCAGGAAATAAATATAAACGATGCAATAGAATCACACTGGAAGGATCTCAGGGAGTATCTGACAGCCCTATTCCAGTATCAGGGCCTGGATCCTATTTCAGCAGATGAAATAGCTATACTTCCAGGTTTTGAGGAAGCCACATATTTGCTGTACATAAATGATTATATAAAGAACAATGAATACGATGTAATTGTTGTGGATAGCGCTCCAACAGGCGAGGCATTGAGGATGCTTTCATTTCCCGAGGTTATGCGCTGGTACATGGAAAAGGTATTTCCCATAAGCAGGACTGCTGCCAAAATAGCCAGACCCATAATGCGGCCTTTCACTGGTATACCCATGCCTAATGACAAGGTATTCAAGAGTGCAGAAACACTTTACGATGACCTGGGCGAAATACATAAAATTCTGGAAGATCCGGATATCACTTCCATAAGGCTTGTAACCAACGCAGATCAGATGTCCTTCAATGAAACCAAGCGTGCGTTTACGTATTTGCTTCTCTATGGATATCCTGTGGATGCAATAATAGCAAATAAAATATATCCGGAAAATACTGGCGATTTTTTCACCAACTGGAGGGAAACACAGGCACAAATAATTGGAGAACTTGACGCCTCATTTCCAGAAATAAAGGTTTTTAAAAGTTATCTGCAAAATTATGAACTCATGGGCCATGAGAAGGTGCTCAAATTTGCCCATGACCTTTACGGTTCCGAGGACCCATATTCCGTCTTTTATAAGGGAAAACCCATAGAATTCACAAGAGAGAATGGAAAAACCACGGTCAAAATGAAGCTTCCATTTGCAGATAAAGAAAATCTGAATCTGTTTAATAGAGCCGGTGAACTTATTGTTGAGGTCAAAAACTGGAAACGCATACTTTATCTTCCCCAGACCATGGCCAATATGCAACCTACAGGGGCAGAACTCAAGAACGGTTATCTATATATAACATTAAGTTAATTACTGTATATGGATAAAAAAACAGTAATACAGATAAATATCGAGGTACCGCATATTGTGGGAACTGCTCTTCTGGAAGGAAAAAAGTTTTTTGATGGGGGACTTGAGCTTTTAAGGTTCGGTTCACGGATGCTTAATAATAATGTATCATCTGCAGAACCTGTAAAAAAATTAAAGAAAATAGATATAAAATAGGTATGTCAATCCTTATTTTCTGTTTATTTCAAGTTTATTGAGAGTTTTTTGTATTTCTTCATCAACGTTTATTTTTGCGATTTCTGGATTTTTTGCTATCATGGCAACCCTGCTCTCAAATCTATCGGCATATTCAACATATCCAAGTCTTCTGGCGAGTTCACCGGAGAATTCCATGATTTCATCATGCGTAGGCATATTTTCATATGATAATCTCCCTGCTGACTGACCTACATGGACATATCCCTTTGATTCTATGAAATCCGGGTCGGCGCGCCTATCCAGGGCTTCATACTCATCATAATACGGAAAATTAATATTTTTTACCATAGTATGCCTTATTACCGTTCTTGTATCCAAGGAAGGCAGCAGATCAATTGTTTTATTGAAGTTTTCCCACGCATTTCCTAAGGCAGGATGTAATACATCATTGAAAACTTCTTTATTAGGGCCTGCAACTGTCACATATAACTGAGTAGGCAACGGATTTAAATTTTCAAGAACCTTAGGCATGGTTCCATTTGTTACAACAAATGTTGTTATTCCTCTTCTGGTAGCCGCTTCTATTAGCTCGCCAAGCCTGGTATAAAGCGTTGGCTCACCAGTCAGGGATATAGCCATATGTCTCGGATGCGATGCCTCCTCAAATAATTCTTTTTTTACCTTGGGATTTCCCTTGAAGCCAGATATGAGTTTGAGATGAGCTTTGATACTCTCTTCCAGTATGAATTCTGGGTCATCCTCCTCATTTATGTGCATTGAATCGAATCCCTGGAATCTCCAGCAAAAATCGCAGTTCTCAGAGCACGAATTCAGTGCGGGGGTCATCTGTACGCACTGATGTGATTTTATTCCATAAAATGTGTTTTTATAACATGGGGCCTTGCCAAGTAATTCACTTTTCGTCCAGTGGCAAACCTTTACAGCCGAATGGCTCCCAACCAGCCCGTAATGCTGTTTTTTGTAGACGGCCTCATAATTGTTGATCATTATTTACCAATTTAATAAGAATATTTAACATTTGCTAGAAAAGTTACCGATGTAATTTCAGGTTTGCACCACATTTTTATAAGTTGGCAATATTATTAATTATGGCAAAACTCGATAATAAAATAGTATTGATTACAGGATCTTCAAGAGGTCTTGGTAGTGCAATAGCAAGGAAATTTACAGAGGAGGGTGCAAAGATAGCTATAAATTACAATAGAGACAGGGAATCTGCAGAAAAATTGAAAAAGGAACTTCCGGGTTCAGAGATTTTTCAGGCCGATGTATCAGATCATGCTTTAGTTAAACGCATGATAAAAGATATACATGGCAAAATGGGCACCATAGATATTCTGGTAAACAATGCAGGTATACTCAGCTCATTTTCCTGGGACGAGTTTGACGATGAAAAGGTAAGGAAAATATTTGATATAAATCTCATGGGACCTATATACACTGTGAAAGAATGTGTGGATGATCTCAAGAAAAATCACGGCATTATAATAAATATGGCATCAAATGCCGGTGTAGGCACAGCTGCTAAGGGAACTACCATGTATTCTATGACTAAGGCGGCAATTGCTATGCTGACCAAGAGGCTCGCATTTGATTTGATGGAATGGCATGTTCGAGTAAATGCCATTGCACCTGGATGGATCGAATCAGATATGACCATAGGTGGGAAGAGCGCTGAAGAAGCAGAGAAACTCAGGCAGTCATTCAGATCGAGAACTGAACTTAATATGACAGGTAAACCCAAAAATATAGCAGATGCGGCTTTATTCCTTGCGAGCAATGAATCAGAATATATGGATGGGCAGGTACTTGTTGTGGACGGAGGAAGAATTGATAATCTAACACATAGCCTGTAGTTAGACCATATATCCAAGTATAAATCCCAGTGACGGTGATAATATCCATGTCAGAACAATAATGAAAAATGGCTTCATGTAAATAGCCTTGTATTTATAGGAAATGCCAACGCCGAAAACACTGGATGTCAGTGTTTGGGTATTTGAAAGCGGTACAGCAAATAGTGTAGCAATTTCAACAAGTAAGGATGACACAACCAGTGAAACGAGGGCATTGGAATACCTCATAGAGTACATTTCTTCTCCCACCCTTTTTATCACGCCGCTGCTGAAGAATAAGGATCCTGCAAATATGGCAAAAGTCATAATTAAAATAGTTGTAACATTAAAACCTTCCACATTTGCTATGAATCCAAGTGTATTCGCCCCTAGGGTAAAGGCTGTTAAAAACGATGAAACAATTATTAAGAATTTAAGCCATTTTGCAACACTCCAGACATTCTTGAAATTTCTGTGAAATACTTCACGTTCCGTTATGTATGAAACAAGTATAGAAATAATAGGTGCAATTACCCAGAAAGTAATCATGAGAAAAACAAAATTATAATCGACAGGATAGCTGATGCGGATATCTATACCAAGAGCGGTACCTGCTAGTGCCATTGTTAGTGATAGAGGTGCTCTTCCTATATTTGCAAAGAGAAATATAAGAAATGAGATAAGAAATGCATATGTGATATAGAAATATGAATGTGGTATCAGAGAAAGGGATGCACCGTGAAGGAATCTTCCCTCAATTATAAGCCCCATGAAAAAACCTGTAGAACCAATCAAAATTCCAGCATACCTTTCCACTATTCTTGAACCTACCAGTGTTCCAACTGCTGCGGAAAGATTATTTCCCGAAACCAGAAGCGTGAGAAAGAATGTTAGTATGAGAGAAAAAATAAAAAATATCAACTTGTCACCGCAAGCATTATCGTGAATACAAGGTCTGAAATATCCTCACAATCATCAAGCAAGTCATCCAGTTTATGTGCAAGCGTGTTCAAGTGTTCGAATACAAGATATGACATTTTTCCAGAATTTTTATACGTATAATCTATTATATTATCCTTGATTTCATCCACCTGTTCTTCTATTGCCTCTATGTTTCTTCTATCCGATCTCATCTTGCCCAGATCGTTTTCATTCAATATACTGTGAACATAATCCAGTGCTTTTTTATTGGCTTCAAGTATGTCTATGAAATTAGTGTATGCATGATCACGTATGGCCTTTTCATCAGGAGACATATTATAATTTATATTGAACCTGTTCAATTCTCTGCTCACAAAATATGTTTTGTCCAGTATATCATCACATTTCTCTATAAGGTCCAGCAGATTATCCATCAAACTTGAGCTTATTGCACCGCTTGTAACCTCGTGCCTGAAATCTATGTTCATTTCATCCCCTTTCTTTTCCATGCTTCTGACCGTTTCATTATACGTTTCAATATTAGCGGGGGCGTTTTTAAGCATTGAAATTAAACTGGAAGAATTTTCTATTCCCATCAATGGATATTCTGAAAGTCTTGATAAAAGGTTTTTTTCACCAACAACAAGAATTTTTTTTAAAAAATTGTAATTTACCATGCCAGTGTATAAAAATTATCTATAAATACTTTAAAGATTTATGCTCTAGAGAGCATACTCAGGGAGGAAATTTCCTTTGAATTTTCTATTCCCCATTTCTTTACTTTATCTATATCAACACCATTCTTTCTGGCTATTTTCTCAACCATCTTGAGCATTAATTCACCACCGACGCTGAGAATTGTCCCTGTACCTGCACGTGCAAATATATTTCCATGGGTATCACGGAATCCGTCTCTGGTTGCCATTTTTGCAAGATGCCTGTAGGATGCATAATAAACGCCGAGTTGTGTAGTGTTCAGCATCGAGTTCAGACTTCTGGATTTTATCCTTCCAAGCGGCACATTAACTAAGGGTGTTACTGTAAATTCAAAAGGCCTTCCATCAACATAAGAATGGCTGAGTTGATTAATCATCGCAATAGAGTCCCAGTTATCCTCGTCGGTTTCCTCCTGCTGCCCGACCTGTATGGTAAAAGCCGATCTCCAATAGTACTTAGTTTCATTGTAGACACCTTCCCAGACGATCTCATGGAAAGACCCATCAGGGCCTATTCTCAGCGGCATCGTTTTATTGGGCATATGCTTTAATGCAAGTGAATCGCTTCCCGTTTCAACCCCGGTCTGGATCCCTATCCAGTTATCAGGCCCAGCCTTCAGTATTTCACTTAGCTTTTTTATAAGATCGGGGAATGCAGCAGGTATTGATATTCTCCCATGTGTGGGATTTGATCCCGTTACGCCCTTTATAGACATTACTGTATTCATCAGGTCAACTAATTCATCCTGATTGGGAGTAAACATCTTTTCATGCTTATATTCAAATATTTCATCTGAATGAAGCCATGCATGGTCATTTCCACCCTTTACGTTTACTTCTATTTCTTTCTTTATTCTGTCCAGTGAGTAATATCTCAGAGGCCTCAGTGTGACCTCACAGAAATCACATCCAACACCGCAACCTCTCATGACCTCTACCATTCCCTTTGTAGCTGGATTGACAATTTCAGGTATATCCTCCAGTGCCGGATATGCTCTTATTCCTGTTCCCCTGCCAACAAATAGGTCATCGTTTTTTACAACTCTTCTGAAATGGTCATCGTATGTCATGTACCCCCTTGTGAACATATTTTTATCAATATCATCATGCTCTATGCCACGGAAAAGATCTGATATTATATCATCCATCTCTCCGGAAACTACATAATCAAAGTGATATTTGTCAATTTCATCTCTTAAAACTGTAAATTCCCACACACCGGGTCCGCCAACAACGAGTTTGGCCTTTTTACCCTTTCTTATCTGGTTGATTCTCTCCATGAGTATATCCCACTCACGCCTTACCCATGAATCAAGTGCCCCTCCGAATAATGCGGCATATGACATTGTTGTCGGACCTATACCAAGCGGGTCCATTGTGGATACGCCTATTATTTCCGTATCATCTGTGATAAAATTTGAAAGATAATCCATATGGGCAACTGCAACGTCCTTTTTTGGGTTATCCCTTAAAAGCCCCGCCTCTATCTTTCTTATTGCGTATGGGGCGTTTTTTGCCTCGCCATTTGGTAATGCTTCAGGAGAAGGACCTCTCAGGAATCTATAAACCTTTCCGGGTACCTTGCTTCCCGGAGCGCACGGTAAAAAGTCCAGCAACGGGAAATTTCTATAGTCGTAACTCAAGGTAGAGTCCGAAACTAAAACGTATTTCGTCATATGAAAGCACTTATAGAATTATTGTTTATAAATATTGCCATAAATAGAATTATTTTTAAATAGCGATTTTTTAGATTACCAGTAATAACAGGGTTTTTCATAAATTTAGTAGAACCACTAAATATTACAGCAGTAAAGAAAAAATAAAAGCAGAAAAGAACTTATTTTCATATCTAAAACAGTACCTGGAGATACCGTCCATTGTAAATCCATTTCTTGTGAGTATAATTATTGATGGTATATTTGATGTTAATACATTTGTGTATAGGCTATTTAATTTTAGTGTTTTCCTTGCAAATTGAATAGCTAGTTCCAGTGCTTTTCCACCTATGCCCTTATTCCTGTTATTTTTGGCAATCCAGTATCCGATATGTGCTCTGGAATTTTCATGATCAATGTCAGACAGTCCAATAACACCCGCAAATTCATTTCGGTACATAATGTAGAAATCTATCTCAAATATTTCTTTTCCTGATTCCCTGTTCTTAGTGATGAACGCGAGCGCATCCTCCTTTGTGTAAGGATATGGAAAGCTGTGGGCCATTAGTCGAAAACCTAATTCTATCTCATTGGCACCCATGAGAAACTCATCCATATGCCCCTCAGAAAATTCATTTGTAATCTCTATTTCACCATTTTTCAATATGTACTTATTCATTTTATTTGCCTTAAAACTTCAATGGTGTATTTAGATATTGTGATTAAATACATTATAATATCAAAGTTTAAAAGAATATTAACCTTAGAGTAAGCATACAAACTGTTTTAATCACAATATGGATTCCATTCTAATGGAAGAATGTGGAATAGATGAAGCAGGGAGAGGACCATTAATAGGCCCCATGGTAATGGCAATTGTTTGCGGTGACAGCAATGAATTAAAACGCATTGGAGTCGCGGATTCAAAAAAATTGAGCCCCCGGCGGCGTGAATTTATTTATGCGGAGCTGGCATGTTTCCGGCAGAAACACATAATAATTAGTCCGGGCGAAATAGACACATATGTTAGGGATAAAAAATTGAATATTATGGAGGAGACATATGCCCTTCAACTTATCTCTTTTTTGCCTGAAAGACTTAGAGTATATGTAGATAGTTTTGATGTTAACGAGGCGAGACTTGAGAATAAATTACGGGCAGTCTCCGGGAGGGAGGTCATATGCAAACACCATGCAGATGATACTTATGCCCAGGTTTCTGCAGCTTCGATCGTAGCAAAGGTTATCAGGGACAGAGAAGTAGAGAAACTTCACGATAAATTCGGGAATTTCGGTTCTGGTTATCCATCAGATCCCAGAACGATAAATTTTGTTGAAAACGCTATTAAAAATAACATAAATATAGATAGTATAGTCCGGCATGAATGGAAAACATACAAAAATATGTTTAATAGTAAACTTAGATACTAAAAAATAATTAATATGTAGTGACATTAACCATCAATGAATGTCACCGCGGTTATTCCCACAATTAATGAAGAGGGCACAATAGGAACAGTGATAGATGGTCTCATGCAGGCTGTAAATGGCATAGAAATAATCGTGGTTGATACAGACTCTACTGACCGGACGAGGGAAATAGCCGAAAAGAAGGGTGCCGTTGTAATAAATGAAAGCAGGAAGGGATACGGAAGGGCTTATAAAACAGGATTGGAGCATGCAAAAGGAGATTTAATAGTGTGCATGGATGGTGATAATACATATCCTACTGACATTGTAAGGCCTTTACTGGATGTTATCCAGATGGATGGTGTAGATTTTATATCGTGTGACAGGATGACACTTAGAACACAGCATAATTATACATCACTCCATTATATAGGAAATAGTGTACTGAATTTTACAATGAGACTCCTATTCAAGATAAATCTGAACGACTCACAGAGCGGTATGTGGATTTTTTACAGGGAATTCTATGGAAAAATGAGGAATCTCAGCTATGGGATGTCATTCTCGGAGGATATAAAAATAGATGCGGTAAGGCTTGGAAAACTCATAGAAGTGCCGATTAAATATGGTATAAGGATAAGCAAACCTAAGTTGAAAACTTGGAATGATGGTTTCAGAAATCTTTTCCATCTGTTTATCAAAAGGATTCAGGACTGAGCCTTTATGGTTTTCCTGGAATACTGTATGTCAGGTGGTTTGGAATAAATGATAATCATCAAGCCAGCAAGTACGATAACTGCTGAAAGTATAAAATCAAATGAATAACCTATATCATAGGCAATGAAGCCAGAAAGACCCGCACCTATTATCTGCCCAACACCGTTGAGTGAATTGTAATAACCTATAACTTTTCCTCTTATTGTCTGAGTTGCCATATTTGAAATGCTTGTTACTTCGCTGATTCCTATAAAGCTCCATATTCCTCCGAATATACCATACATCAGTATAAAAAATAGAAGATATCCCACAGCATCAAAAACAAAAAATGATATAATACCCATTGACAGAAATAGTACAACCCTTATTGAAGTAGAAATAGAAAGCATTCTATTAGAACCCATATAATTTATATACTTTCCCGCAGGAATAAACGTGGCTGCAGAGAAAAGACTGTTCAGCAAGTACATAATATATATGTCATTTTCACTGGCGTTCATCCTTTTTATAACAAACACCGGATATGGAATAAAAAATAACTGGAACCCCATCATCAAAATTAATGTTGTAATCAGATAAAGTCTAAGATGATAGGGTATTTTTATTTTATTTTCCTTTCCAGGTATATGTATCAGATGCGTTGGAAAATACCTTACCCTTTCTATGATATGCAGGGCAAATAGATAGCCTATTTTTTCCCTTTTTATCTCCATTTTTGGCTCTTTCAAAACTATAATGGAAATAATACCGGCAACTAGATAAAACCAGGCTGCTATCACGTAAAGATATGGTATCAGCATATATCCGATGCCGCTGAATAATGTTAGGATAAGAACTCCTACCCCCAGTCCTATCACGGTACCCACGGCGCTGTAACTATTGAATTTTCCCATTATCTTCGGCCATGCTGATTGTTCTGAATTTTCAAGTATAAGCAATGTTGAAACTGGAACACTGGCCATTGCCAGTATTTGAAACATTATAAGCATGGATATATAGGATGGCATATCATGAACGAAAAGAACAAGAAGCAGGGAAAGAAATGAGCCCATGAATCCGATAATTATGAATATTTTTCTTCTTTTTATCCTATCTGATAAATTTCCCCATAGTACTAGAGCTGGAACAGCGGCCAGGGAGGATATTGCGGACACGAGACCAACATATTCCACATTGCTTTTCAAATAAAAGACTATAAATAATGGAATCAGTGGCGTGGTTAGCCCTGCTGCAAGATTTGAAAAAATATAGCCTATAAACCATTTATTGTCCGTACAACCACTCTGACACCCGATATGCCCAGTACATATATTTATTTTACTGTTATGATTTTATATTATTGCAATCATGGATTTAGTGTAAATTAACGTTCTCTAACCATATAAATTACTACTTTATGTGTAGCAAAGTTCTAAACAAGCACAAAATGAATACATAATTATACAATTTATTAATATATCATAATGGAAAAATTCACCCCCAGGGAATGGCAGGATGCCCTGATCAGCACAGTATCAGAAAACCTTGAGGAAAAAAATAAAATTGCAGTTGAAGCACCTACTGGTTCAGGAAAAACCAGTTTTATACTTTATTTAGCATTCCTTACTGGAAAAAAACTCATTTATCTTACAAGGACGCATAATGAATTCACTAGGCTTTATGAAGACAATGAGAAATATTTCAATATACCTACACTATATATGTTCGGTAAAAATAAATTATGCCCTTTAAAGGAGAGATGGTATGATTCAGAGGAGGACGGACAGAAAAATGTATGCAAGGGCTGCCCGATCAAGGATAAAACAGTTAAATTAGATCTAAAAACCATAAGGAGCCCGGAAAACTTTCTTACCGATATGGAAGAAAACTCAACAGAACTAATAAGGCAGGATATTGATTCGAAGGCACTGGGAAGAGATACAAAAGGAAACCTTGTAACAATAAAAAAGGAAAATATGAGATCATACTGCCCTTATTATTCTGTAAGGGCAAGCATGGCAGATGCCCAGATTATTGCAATGACATATAATTATCTGCTTAATCCATCCATACGATTCAATGTATTCCAGGGTACTGAGGGGGAAGAAATGATCCGGCTTGAGGATTATTATATAATTTTTGATGAAGCGCATAATCTGGATTCTGTAATAGAAAATTTTGGAAGAACATTGCAAATAAAAACAGTTGAAAAGGCGATAGATCTTCTAGTAAAGGATTTCCCCATAGAAAATTACAATTCCTACGAAAGAGTTCAGGCCAATCTCATCCTGGAAAATCTTCTATCGAACATGAGCTCAACTCGTGCAACAGACAACCTGAAATCATTTAAATTTTCAACCGATTTCCAATCCAGGATATCGGATTTAGAGCCTTTAAAAACCTTTAGTGATGAATTTGAAAAGAAAAATGAGAATAGACCTTTGAAAAAAAGGAACAGGAATTACCTTGAAACTGTTTATAATTTTCTCTATGATTATCAGAGGATGGAAAACGGGGCCATATATTCTACGGTTAATAGCATAGAAAAGAAGGAACTTAAATTAAAGCTCATGTACTATGATACTTCCGGCTACCTCTCCTTTTTGAAGTCCAATCCGGTTATATTCATGTCAGGCACTTTACCATCCGTGGATCACATATCAAAGGTGTGGAATATGGAGGATGTTCTATATTTAAAGGTAGACAGTATATTTACCAATGCAGGAGGCATAAAAACCTATAGAATTGTCGAGGGATATACAACACTTGGTCGTTACCGTGATAATGTTGAGGAATGGGCCTTGATGCTGAAAAAATACATGCAATTTATATTAAATAAATATTCAGAATCGGAGAAGAGCGTGCTTGTAGCAGTTCCATCCTATAAAATCATTTTCGGTGATACTTATACGAAGGTTCCAGGACTTGCAAATTTCCTGCCAGACAGCATGCGGTCAAAAAGCATATTTGAGAGTAAAAAAATTTCATATTCTTATGTAGAAAAGAGGGCTAATGAAGGGAAAATCATCATTTTTTCGGTTCATGGTGGAAGGCTACTGGAGGGAATTCAGCTGGTGAGTAATGGAAAGAGCCTGATCAGTGATGTAATCATAGCCGGGCTTCCCCTGATACCCCTTGATGATTATAGAAAGGATAAGATAAAATATCTTGAAAAGGTCCTGAAAAGGGACGCATACAATTTACTATATTTTGAATTTGCACTGATAAAGATAAAGCAGGCTGCAGGGCGTTCTACCAGATCACCTGAAGATGAGTCAAATATATGGTTATGCGATGACCGATTCAACGATAGGTTCTGGCGCAATAACCTGCTTAAAAGCGATCAGTAAAATTATAGAATATTTATAAACCTTATTTCCATGTAATGCCATGGTTGCCATAATAGAATCATTGCTGAAGAACGAAAAACTAGTAAAACCAGTTAATCCTGACGCTTCAAATTATTACATCCCCGTTAAATCACTTCAGTTTTCTGGAAAACTTGGACTTGAACACGAAATTGAAATGGAAGGTCGCATATTGAAGGTTGAGGGTACTGAGGATTACCTGAATTCCGATGATTTAATGGATCTTGAAGGCATGAATGTGAGGCTTTATCTGAATCCGGCTGGCTGTGGGCCAAATGATGGAGTTTTCTTTTCAAGATTGGCATACAAGGCACTGGATGCACATTCCCTTATCCCGGGCAGATATAGAATAAGGCTGGAGATATTTAGCATCGGCGAAAATCCCCTCAAGGAAAATATTGAAATTACGCAATAAATTCAATTCTAAAATCATAAAATATTTATCTTAATTTGTATTGCATAAGATACGCATGTTGCTACGAATAATGTTGCATTAAGGCAAAATATTAAAAGCAAAAATGCAATAACCATAGTAAGCCGCCATAGCTCAGTTGGTAGAGCACTCGGCTGTTAACCGAGCGGTCGTCGGTTCAAGCCCGACTGACGGCGCATGGGGTTGTAGCTCAGCTAGGTAGAGCGCCTGGCTCATAACCAGGTGGTCGTCGGTTCAAACCCGGCCAGCCCCACTGAGTATATGTATGGGTTCTGGCACTTTTTGAACCTTTTCATTAATTTTATTAAATTGATATTTAGCGTAATTTATCATTTTTAAAATTTAAAATCTAAAGTTATTGCCAAGTTAGATATCTGTAAAAACAAATGCGCATGTTTAAATACACCTTAATTATTATTATTAGTCCGAAAGGATTAAAGGAAGTAATAATATGGACGAAATAACCAAAATTAAGGATTTAACACCTTCCTCAAGACGTGTTAACGTCGTAGGAAAGGTAGTAGTACTAGGAGAGCCAAAAGAGATAAAAACCAGATTTGGAGAAGATAAATCGGTCAGCGAAGTTATTGTAGCTGATGATACCGGTAAAATTACCCTTACACTCTGGGATGACCAGACAAAGGATATAAGAGACGGAGAAAACCTCAAAATCGATAACGGTTACATTTCACTTCTCAGAGGGCACATGAGATTGAACGTTGGAAAATACGGTTCAATGGCAGAGTCAGATGAGGAAATCGAGCCTAACGAAGAACTGGATATGAGCGAAAAGGAATACGAATATCAGTACAACAACTATAACAACCGATATGGCGGAAACCGTGGAAATGGCGAGCGTGGAAACGGAGAACGTGGAAACGGAAACCGTGGATATGGAAACAATAACAGAAGAAGTAGCTATAACAGAAACGATGACAACGAAGAGTAAGAACTCTTCATTATTTTATTTAGTTTTTTTCTGCATTTTATAAAGTTCTATAATTTCATTTGTGGTTGTAGCATCATCAGCTTTTTTATCGTCACGGATTTTAACAAGTCTAGGAAATCTTAAAGCCAGGCCAGAATCTTTTTCTATTTTTCCATAAGCACATGTATGTATAGGACTAACTGTAATTTCTGCACCCTGAATTTCCATTACTATCTTGGGATAGAACCATACATCCGGAATCATTTTTGAATTAACCATTGCAGGTTTGTGATCTTCCCTCAGTTCTGAGAGCATTTTAGGCAATGAAAAAAGAACCTCGTCAGAGAATCCAGTTCCGAGTTTAGTGAAAGATTCATATTCCTGCGTTTCCTCATTATAGGAACCCATCAGAAGTGCGCCGTATGCACCTGCTCGTCTGCCGTGCCCGTTGAAGGCGCCGATTACAACAAGATCCATGGAATCAGCAAGTTCCTTCTGGTAATCCCTTTTGAACTTGATCCACAGCCATCCCCTTGCACCAGCACGGTAAACGGATTCAATGGATGTATTTTTAGCTACAACACCCTCGCAGCCATCCTCTATGCTTTTTTCAAAAAATTTGTTGATTTCCTCGCTGTTATCAGATACAAATCTAGTTGCGAGCCTAAAATATTCATTGTCCTTAAAATTCTCTTCCAGAATTTTTCTCCTCTCCTGGTAAGGTGTATTCACCAGAGATTTTCCATTTAGTTCTAATATATCAAAGATGAACATAACAAGCGGGATTTCCAGAGATTTTTCATCAAGCTGATATTTCCTTCCACGGCGTTGTGAAACCATCTGAAACGGGAACAGTTCTCCTGTTTCTGGATTATATGGTACGGATTCCCCGTCTATAATTATGGAATCAAAATCATAATTTCTTTTGAAATTTGAAACAATGTCTGGGAAATTCTCTGTTGTTTCCTCGAGACCTCTGGAGAATATTTTGATTTTATCTCCTTTTTTATGCAGTTCAGTTCTTAAACCATCATATTTGTATTCATATGCTGCCATATGGTTCATTTTTTCTCTTATATCATCTATTGATTTTAAACGTTCGGCAAGCATTACCTTGAAAGGAACAAGAGGTTCAGGCCCTATATTTTCTATAGTTTTTATATCCTTCTTCTGCAGCAATGTAGCTATAAGTCCTATATCCGGATGGAAATTATATGCTGTGTCTATAACATCGGCATATTTTTTCTCTGAAAATGCATTGACAAGGGAATCGAGAATGGTGGAATCCGCAACCCCGAGCCTTAGTTTACCCATTATTATTCTGGTGATATATTTGATATCATCAGGGTTAGAGTTCATAAACAGGTCAGAATATATATCTGTCTTTCCCTTTACGCTTCCGTGACCAGATGAGTTTGCCAGATCCAGTAATTTTGTATAAACATAATGAAGCGTGAGTTCTTCGCTTATCAGTGGAGCCTGTTTGACGTTTTCCCTCAATTCTGCTGCCGTGGTGCCAAGATCCCCATTTTTAATAAAGATCTTATTAACCTCTTCCTCACCCCGTCCAGATGCAATTGCCAGTGATTTTATTATTAACTTATTTGAAATACCGAACTCTACGCCCTCATAATCTGGTGCCAGCTTACCCTGTATTAAATAAACCAGTTCCTTTAAATCTTGATCCGCATCGCTCAGGAGAGACCCAAGGATGGAAGTTAGCTCCAGCCTTTTAGTAGTGGTTTCCATTTCCATAAATTTTTTACTGACATCGGAAAATCGCATAAATAATAATGATAAAGTTGATTATAATAGTTTGTTATCTATCTTTTTATAAGGTCCTTATCCATTGCCATAGACACAACAAAGTTTGGCATATCGACCATTTCTGAAATTCTCAATTTTCCAGCAGCGCTACAGAGTATATATCTCTCATCGCCTGAAAATCCATAATCTCCGAGAATGGAAATCATTTCCCTCACTGCCCCTCTTGCTGCTTCCTCCATGGCATCTCCTATTCCCATAGAAATCATATAATAAGATTTTAAAGCTTCAAATGATTCCAGCCGTGGATATTTTATCTGCATTCCATGTATGAAATCAATGTTTACTATAGCCTGACAGGATGTTTCTATTGTCGCCCCACAAACTTCTCTTCGCCCCGTGCAGCATCTGGGTCTGCAAATGAAACCAGAGCACCCCTAACATTAACAGGCAGATAAAGAACCGAATCCTCTTTCAGGAACCGGTTATCCATATTACCACCGAATTTTTGGGGTGGTATCATTCTATAGTATCCTTCCACAGGCGCTGTACCAATTATTCCAATGAAAGGTTCGGCAGGTATTTTTACACAAATACGGAATTCACAATATTTTGTTTCCGCTGTATTTTCATTTATATTTCATACTACCAATCTCTCTGTAAATTCGTTGCTCAGCATACCAAAATTATTAACTATGTCACTCCAGTCCCCGCTTCCCGTTGTGAGTTTTTCAATTTTCACCCTTATCATGTCTCCGGGTTATGCACCTGACATAGAATGTACCTACCCAGCATTAACTTTCAAATGGTGTATATTCTTAAGGTCCTCCGTGGTAAAATTATCTTTTATCCGTAGTTTAGATGAATTAGGGACCCTAACAAGTAGCGTTTCCCTTGGTTCTATGTTCATTGCCGGTTTGTTCATCGACGACCATTTGAAGTGTAAATTTTTTTCCTGATATCCATCCAATATTTTCATGCTCAGACAAATATACTACCCATATTGAAATTACGGCAAAAATGTTAAAATTTATATTCGTTGTAAGAATTATCTATTACCCGGCTTAGCTCAGTTGGTAGAGCGATGGACTGTAGAGTGAACTACTGCCAGAAAACGCAGTTATCCATAGGTCTCTGGTTCGAATCCGGAAGCCGGGATTTTTATTGTATTATGTTAATCATTGCAAAATTCTTGATTATTTTAATTAAATAACCAAAAACAAAGAATTTTTGACAAAAATATTATATATATACCACGTATTATAACATAATGTACGGAGTTGCAGATCCCCTATTGGCACTTCTATTTTTAGGAGTACTTTTACTTCTCGCAAAGCTCGGGGAGGAAATATTTGAAAAATTAAAGCTCGTTCCATATGTGGCCGCCATAGTGATAGGAATAATAATCGGCCCGGGGGTACTGGGATTCATTAAAATACTTCCTAATATAACACTTTTTATATCACTGGGTATAAATTTTCTTCTATTTACAGGGGGAGCACTTGAATTTAAAGGTGTTGAAACAAAAAAATTGCTCAAACCATCAAATATCATTCTCGGCATATTAGAATTTATACTTCCATTCGGGTTAATATCCTTTGTAGTTTATTATATATTCCATAACTTCATAATAGCCCTCGTTGTCGGTATTGTCACAGGCATGAGCAGTGCAGGACCGCTAACCAGGCTTCTTAGTGATACCGGATTAAACAATACTGAGGAGGGGAATAAGATTTTCCAGCAGGTTGTTACCATTGAAATATCTGCAGTTATACTGTTTTCATTCCTCAGTGATCTGCACGGAAGGGCCATTACATTTTATATTATTTTCAAAATATCGGCGGAGCTCATTATTTCACTGGTAGCTATAATATTATTTTCAAGATATGTTCTTACTAAACTCCTTGCAAAAATTGATTTCAGTTCAAGGGCGCATGAAACGGTAATAGCTGTAATAGTAGGTTTCGTACTTCTGCTGGGGTTCATTGGTCAGCTGTATGGTTTTAATTCTGCCATAGTTGCACTGTTTATAGGAATAATGCTCCGTGATTTTATAGGAGAACGACCACTGGTGGCAGAAAAAGTATCTACACTAACCTATGGGTTTTTTGAACCATTATTCTTTATTGGGCTAGGGCTTTACTTTGTCAGAATCAATCTTACCTTACTCGAACTGGGCATTGCTATATTCCTTATAGGTCTGGCATTCAAGCCTATTGCAGGTTTGATATCTTCAAAGTTTATACATGTTGATCCCGTCAAAAATGCCCTGGGCACTTCGGTTAATGGAGGTGTGGATGCGGCACTGCTGGTGGTCGCCCTTGGACTTACACTGGTTGGGAGGTATGATTATTCCGTTATCATGATAGCAATTACCCTGCTAACCCTGGTAATACCTCTTATGTTCAACGTCAGGGCCCCCGTGGTTCAAACAAAGAAATCAAAATATGTTTGGGAGATGGTCAATGCAGAATTCAAAAATCTGAAAGCATGTGACATTGCAAGTTCCTTTCAATCCGTGTCTGTAAACAGTAGAAATCCTATCAGCCTAGCATTCAAAATGTGCAATGATCTGAATGCACGTGCTGTAATAGTAACCGATTCTAAATCCAGGGTTCTTGGTGAATTGATGTTGAGTGATATGGTTACCTTGGGGCACAATCAGTTGAGAACTCTTTCTGTTTATGAGGGTAAGATAATTCCTGCGATTAAAGTACGATGTGATGCTCCGGCCACACATCTTATAAGCATATTCAGGGAATCCGATCCACCAATTGTTGCAGTGGTAGACAAGAATGGAAAGTTTGTGGGCACAATACTTGAAAGGGAAATACTTAAGCATATATCCAGCATACTGGAATCTGACAAATCTTGAAAATATATTTTCCGGTTCTGTTTTTTAATTAGGAATTAAATAACAAAATATATAAACATAAGGTTAATTAGGGAAAGTAGAAAATTTAAATATATTATTTGTTATTAAGAAATAATAATTGTTTAGAGGGATTATATGGAAGTATTAAAAACTGGAACAACAACACTTGGAATCACAGCAGGCAATTACGTTATTATGGGAACCGACAGTAGGGCAACTATGGGTAATTTCATTTCTAATAAAAACGCTCAAAAACTTTACAAAATTGACACATATGCTGGAATGACCATAGCCGGACTTGTGGGAGATGCCCAGACACTGGTAAGGTATATGAGGGCAGAAATGGAGCTTTACAGGGTGCAGAGAAAAATCAATATGCCAATAGAGGCGGCGGCAACACTGCTATCCAACATGCTTAACCAGTCAAAGTACTATCCATACATGGTCCAGTTGCTTGTCGGAGGATATGACAAAACGACTCATATATTCTCAATAGACGCAGCAGGCGGTTCTGTTGAGGACGAATATGCCAGCACAGGTTCCGGATCACCATTCGTTTACGGTGTGCTGGAGGCAGAATACCAGCCCAATATGAAGCTTGATGATGCTATTAACCTTGCAGTAAAGGCAATAAGCGTTGCAAAGCAGAGGGATTCAGCATCAGGAAACATGCTGCAGATAGGTGTCATCGATCCGGAAAAGGGATTCAACTATCTTTCCGAGGACGATATATTGTCCAGGATTAAAAAATTAAAATTAACTTTATAAATTTATTTTTTATGTTCAAGGTGTTATAACATGTCTTTTCGAGATTATTTAAGCGAGGCCAGGTCTATTTTTGACAGGCTTTATCCAGACAACAAGATTACAGAGATAGATTACGAAGGATCAACCATAGTGGTTTATACAAAGGATCAGAATTTATTCTCAGATAGGGATGATCTGGCAAGGCAGATTGCACAGGAGCTGAGAAGGAGAATTGCCATTAGGCCGGATCCCAGTATAATGTCCAGTGAGGAGGATGCAGATAAAAGCATCAGAGAAATCATTCCCGGTGATGCTGGTCTACAGGATATTTATTTTGAACCTGATACTGGTGAAGCAGTAATTGAAGTTGATGAGCCCACCATTGCAAATCCTGAAATTATAAAGGCCATAAAGTCCGAAACGAACTGGTCACCAAGGATAGTAAGGGCACCTCCAATGTACTCAAGGACTGTTAAAGAAGTCAGGGAATACCTCCGTGATGTAAAGAAGGAAAGAAAAGAATTTCTGCATAATCTTGGAATTAAGCTCACAACCCCTTTGATGCCTGGTGAAACATGGATCAGGATAACCGCACTGGGTGGACACAGGGAGGTGGGCAGGAGCGCAACACTGATATCAACGAACAATTCAAAAGTTCTCGTTGATTGTGGCATGATAAATATAAACGATCCGGAACATCCATGGGAGGAGGCTCCGTATCTTTATGCACCCGAAATCCAGCCATTCACTTCGCTGGATGCAGTTGTGCTTACACATGCCCATCTTGATCATTCTGGTTTGCTACCTTTGCTTTTCAAATATGGCTATAACGGACCAGTATACTCCACAGCACCAACAAGGGACCTTGCTGCATTGCTGCAGAATGATTATCTGAAGGTATCCCACAGCGAAAACCATAAACTTTCCTATGAATCAAAGCATGTAAGGGAGGAGCTGAAGCACTCAATAGCACTGAAATATAATGAAACTGCAGATATTACACCAGATATCAGGCTCACATTTTACAACGCAGGTCATATACTTGGTTCGGCTGCTGTTCATCTTCATATAGGCGAGGGTTTATACAATGTGGTGTTAAGTGGGGATCAGAAGTATGAAAAAACATGGCTGTTCAATCCAGCCGTAAACCGCTTTCCCAGGGTGGAAACTCTTATGCTGGAATCTACATACGCCGGACGGGATGACTATTCTTACACCAGAAATGAGGCAACAAATACTCTTATAGACGTGGTGAATAGAACCTTTGACCGCGGCGGTTCAGTGCTTGTCCCCGTATTTGCTGTGGGAAGAAGTCAGGAGGTTATGCTTGTTCTGGAAGACGCATACAGGAACAAAATGATTCCTGAAAACACTAAGGTTTACCTTGATGGCATGATCATGGAAGCCACTGCCATACATGCAGCATATCCAGAATTCCTGAACAGAGATTTGAGAGATCAGATCATGATAAAGCGTGCAAATCCATTCCTAAGTCCCATATTCACCAGCGTGGAAACAAGAAATCAGAGAATAGATATATGTGATTCTCCAGAGAGCAAGGTAATACTTGCCACCGCAGGCATGATGAATGGTGGCCCTGTTCTTGAATACTTTAAAACGCTTTCACCAGATAGCAAGAATACGCTAGCATTTGTGGGATACCAGGCAGATGGAACGCTTGGAAGAAGGATACAATCAGGTGCCACAAGCATAACACTTTCGGATGCAGGAAAATCAACAAAGTTTGAAATCAACATGGCAGTTGAAAATGCTGAAGGATTCTCAGGACATTCAACTAAAAGAGAACTGCTAAATTTCATAGGAGGAATGCAACCGAAACCTCAGAGGATACTTATTAATCACGGTGATGGTAACAAGTGCTATGACTTTGCAAGGTTGATACATACAAAGTTCGGTGTTGAGGCAATTTCAATGAAAAATCTGGAAACTACCAGGTTATATTAATTTTTAATATTTATTCAGAAGATAGCACCGGCACATTCACAAATATCTGGAAATATATAGGTCTTAAAGAAATCTTATAAGTTTTAAATTATATAAATTATAATGGCAAAGAACCGTCGGGGGAAACCTTTTTCCAGTCTTCCAGAAACTTATTCAATCCTTCATCTGTTTTTGGATGCATTGCCAGTTTCTTTATCACGTCATAGGGTATGGTGACTGCATCTGCTCCCATAAGTGCTGATCTCAGGACATGCACTGGATTTCTGATAGAAGCAACAAGCACCTCTGTTTTATACCCATAATTGGTGAATTCTGTTTTAATCTGGTCTATTATGGCCATGCCGTCCTCGCCTATATCGTCAAGCCTTCCAACAAATGGAGAAACAAATGCTGCGCCATTTCTTGCTGCAAGAAGAGCCTGTATCGCATTGAATATAAGAGTTGTATTAACCTTTATTTCCCTTTCTCTCAAAACTTTCATGGCCTTCAATCCCTGAAGGGTCATGGGTATTTTTATAACGGCATTGCCTCCAAGTGCATGCAGTTTCATTGCCTGTTCCACCATTTTATCTGATTCCTCTGCAACAACTTCAAGACTCACGGGACCGTCTACAGTTCTCAGTATTTCAGTGGCTATTTCCTTGAAGCTTTTTCCTCCCTTGGCTGCTTTCATCATCAGAGACGGGTTCGTTGTAACTCCATCTATAAGGCCGAAATCATTCGCTTCTTTTATTTCGTCAATATTTGCCGTATCTATAAATATTTTCATGTATAATCCCTCCTGAAGAACTTATCTGTTTTCTCTACTATATCATTTACCCCTATATGAAAATAATCAAATAATTCCATTCCCTTTCCGCTTTTTCCGAATATGTCAGGCATTCCGATTCTTAGAATGGGTACGGGATACTCCTCACCTGCAACTTCTGCAACCCTGGAGCCGAGGCCGTTATATATGGAATGTTCCTCTGCTGTTACAATTCTTCCAGTTTCTCTTGCTGCTTTTACTACGGCTTCACGATCCAGCGGCTTAATTGAAGACATATTAATCACCCTGGCGTCTATGCCTTTTCCCTTGAGTATCTCCGCTGCCTTCAATGCAAAGGAAACCATTATTCCGTATGCCATTATAGTTATATCAGAACCATCCCTGAATGTAACAGATTTTCCCTCCTGAAATTCATAATCGTTTCCGTTCAGCACCGGGAACTTTTCCCTGGTAAGCCTGACATAGTAAGGCGATGTTTTCTTTTCAGCCAAATAATCAGTAACACTGATAGTTTCCACTGAATCGACAGGAACTATCACCTTCATATTGGGGAGTCCCGACATTATCCCAACATCTTCCAGAATCTGATGTGTTGGGCCATCCTCTCCAACGGTAATTCCTGAATGTGTTACGACAAAGTTCACCGGCGCCTCGTTATAGCATATGGACTGCCTTATCACATTGTACGTATTTGAAAGAAACACGGCAAATGTAGATGCAAATACGGTTTTTCCCGAGAGTGATAGGCCGGCAGCGGTGGAAACCATGGACTGTTCCGATATTCCCATATTGTAGAATCGGTCAGGGAATTTTTTCCCGAATACGGATGTTTTTGTTGACGATGATAAATCAGCATCAAGAACAACTATATCCTTATTTTTTCCTCCCAGGGCAGCCAGCTCATTTCCATAGGCCTCTCTCAGGCTTTCCATCTTTTCTATTTTCTGTATCATTGCATCTCCTCGATTTCTTTCAGTGCCTGCCTGTATTCCTCCTCATTGGCAGGGGGAGACCCGTGGTACTTCGGGTTGTTTTCCATATAACTGACTCCTTTCCCCTTTATTGTATTTGCGACTATGAACATCGGCTTTTCCCTTGGTTTTTTTGCATCTTCCAGGGCACTAACTACCTCATTTAGGCTGTTTCCATCTATGGTTATAACATCCCATCCGAAGGGTGCCACCTTTTCAGCAACGTTTTCCAGAGGCATTATATCCTCTGTGAACCCATCGAGCTGTATATGGTTTCTATCAAGTATTGCAGTAAGGTTACCGAGTTTATACTTTGAACCTGCAAGAAGTGATTCCCATATGTTTCCTTCCTCCATCTCTCCGTCGCCAAGTATGGCATAGATTCTATTGTTTCTGCCATCAAGCTTTGATGCGAGGGCAAAGCCTATTGCAACTCCAAGGCCCTGACCCAGAGAACCGGTAGAGGATTCAACTCCGGGAATACCCCTGTGTACATGCCCCTCAAGCTTTGAATTTATGGATCTGAAACCGCCTAAAAGTTCAGGCGGAAAATACCCTCTCAGTGAAAGGGCCGCATATAGGGCCGGAGAGGCGTGTCCCTTGCTCATAACTAGTATATCCCTGTTAGGGTCATTGGGTTTTTCCGGATTAATATTCATTTCCTTGAAGTAAAGTGCTGTTAGCACATCGGTTATGCTCAGTGAACCACCTGGATGGCCACTCTTTGCAGCATAAACCATTTTTATGATTTCCTTTCTAATCTGCCTCGCCACAGGCGTAAGGTCATTAACGGTATAGTTTTCCATCTATTGTCTTTAATGTATTAACTATGTGTTTAAAAATCTTTTTAGTTTGGATTGCAATAATGAAATTTTATAGT
>JAKAAT010000075.1:3414-6335 GCA_021802205.1 Thermoplasmata archaeon | reverse complement strand
CTTGTAAGGGACCCTGCGCTCTTCCTTCTGGATGAACCCCTGAGCAACCTCGATGCCAGGGTCAGATACACATCAAGGCAGGAACTGAAAAGATTGCAGAAGGACCTGAACCATACATTCGTTTACGTAACACATGACCAGGTCGAGGCTTCAAACCTTGCAGACAGGGTTGCAGTGCTTCATAATGGCGTGATCGAGCAGATAGGTCCATACAATGAATTATATGAGAGGCCGGCAACCCAGTGGGTCGGTGATTTCATAGGAACATATCCCATGAATTTTATTCCCGGGGATGATATGGGCTATGCTGACCGGACCATCGGCTTCAGAACCAGATGGGCAAACGAGGGCAGCGATATAACCGCCCAGGTAACATTGATAGAGAATTCTGAGGGAAATTACTTCGTGCACTGCACATCCGGCGGCAGTGACATGGTGGTAAGGACAGATGTAAAATACAGTGTGGGCGACCAGATCTCATTCGGATTGGAGAAATTCAATGTGTACAGGGATGGCGTACTGGAGGAGGTAAAAACCAATGATGGTGTTGCAAGTTCAGAGGCAAACGGCAACTAGAATTTATCATCAAGTATATCCATAAAGGCACCGGTGCTCCAGGCCTGCGGCATGCATGGAGGTATTTCCAGCTGATCCATATTTATCATATTATTGTTTAAATCAACTGAATAATATTCATAGGGTTCTCTTATAGTCTCTATGGCATTCAAAATATAATCCCTTAACACCTTTGCCTCCTTCTTGAAACCATTATGCTTCAATCCCTGCAATATCAGCCAGTTATCCTGTGGCCAGATGCTTCCGGCCTGGTACTTATATGGATCAAAATAATCGCTTAGAGAGGATACAGTCCGTATGCCGAAGGGTGTGGATATATCATTTTCAAAGAGTCTTTTAACAATGGCTGTTTTTCTGCTTCCGTCTATCAATCCGGTCAGAAGTAGATGCCCTGCACTTGATGTTATTGTATTAATTTTTTCCATACCATTTTCCGTGAAAAACACTGCTGGCGAGTAATATTTTTCATCTTCTAGCCAGAAATACCTATTGATATTACCTTCCAGGAAATTAATCCTTTTTTCTATCGCCGATTTCAATGGATTTTCCGGGAATAATTCATTGTATTGTTTCATACTCTGGTAAAAATAACCCTGCACCTCTATGAGGGCGGTATCACCATGGCGTTTTCCGTACACGCTCCAGGCACCGTCGAGCCATCCCTGGGTTGCCAGTTTATCCCCATTTTCTCCAGTATTATATGTTAGGAACCCGGTTTTCCCCGATTTTTCAATCATCCATGATACAGCTCTTTCCATATGTTTTCTGATGTAATCCAGAAATCCGGCATCATTGGTCTTCTCAATGTATAATTCACAGGCAAGCACAAACAGCGGTGTGCTGTCAATGGAATAATAGAGTGGAACAGAGGGTTTAACCCATTTTTCCTTGGACGGATTATATCTAAATGCCTCCGGACCTGCGAGCTCGTGAAGTATTTTTCCCGGCTCCTCTCCAGTACCGGTATTATAGATTCTGCCCTGATTGCCTGCAAGGACCATCAATGTGTTCTTGAGTATGTCCGGATGAATATAGAAAAGTTCAATTGCGGAGATTATGGAATCTCTGCCGAATAGTTCCATGAATCTTGGGTATCCGGCATACAGGAAACCATTCTCAGATGTGAGCTTTATAACGTATTTATTGAGACCCCAGCGAATGGATTGAAAATCTTCTGACACAGAGTGATTATACAATATATATATTAAAAATTTTCTGGCTGTCCCAACAATACGGAAGAGTTATGCAGTTTCTGGCATCTTAATATTATGCATATTTCAATATTCCGGCATTGCCGCTCTTTTTGAATTCGTTATTAAGAAGTGTAATTGTCCTGATAACGCCCAGATGTGATATTGCCTGTGGAAAGTTCCCTAACATTTCACCGGTTTTCAAATCTATCTCCTCCGAGAAGAGCATGAGATGGTTGGACATGTTTAAAATGGATTCCAGTATATCCTTGGCTTCCCCGACCCTTCCCATCTTGATAAGGTCTTCTATATACCAGAAGGTAAGCAGGAGGAAGCCATTGTCCTCTCCCTTCAATCCATCATCCTCAAGGTAACGCTTGAAGAGGTAAGAGCTGTTCATGAGTCTGGTTTCAACGGCTTTGATGGTTCCCAGTACACGGGGGTCATCTGAATTCAGAAAATTTATGAGGGGAAGCCTGAGGAGTGAAGCGTCTATTTCAGTTGAGCCATAGCTCTGGACAAATGAATTTGCTTCACTGTTGAAACCATTTTTGAGTATATCATCCCTGATTTCATTTTCTATCCTGCTCCATTCATCGTAGGTGGCAGAGTATGAAAGTTTTTTACCGATTAATCCGGCAAAGTGGAATGCTGTCCATGACATCAATTTGGAATAAACATAATGCCTTGGCTCGCTTCTGAATTCCCATATGCTTGAATCAGGATATTTCCATATCTGCTTCAGTGTATCAAGTATTTCAACTATGAAATCCCAGAGCTGTAATGTAACTATTCCACCTGAAAGTTCGAAATGATAAATTGCATTGATAATCGAACCGTACTGATCTACTTGAAGCTGGTCCACAGCCTCATTCCCTATTCTCACAGGGCTGGAGTTCATATATCCTGAATAATCAAGTATCTTTTCTGATATCTCCCGGGTCTCATCCAGCGGGTATATTGTCCTTAATTTATGATCTCTGTGTATCATATTCATGAGTCCATAGAGGAACTTCGTTGCCTCGTCCTTCAGGCCGACCATTGACAGTGCCTCAATAACATATGTTGTATCCCTTATCCACGTGTATCTGTAATCCCAGTTCCTCTCACCGCCTATTGATTCAGGGAGGCTTGATGTGGGAGCTGCCACCATCA
>JAKAAT010000075.1:0-3314 GCA_021802205.1 Thermoplasmata archaeon | reverse complement strand
CCGCCTTTTTTACTGTCAAGTATGGAGTCAAAGATAGGGTCCGAATCAAAGTTGGGGAAACATGCCCAGTCAATGGTTCCATCAAGACCTACCAGGGCAGATGTTCTGTTGTTGAATATTGCACCGTGGTTGCTTATTTTCAGATAACTTTCCCTGTAAATATCACTGGTACTACTGAGTGTCTTTGAATTTATAACCATTGCTAAGGGTAATTTATCTGACTATTAATATTTTTAGATTGTATAATTTCTAATTTCTCGACGTTTTCTTTAGCTGACTCAGAAATCTATGTTTCATAAGAATGAATAATTCATGGGACATAATTGGATATGATAAATATAGGATGATAATGCTCCGGAATTATTTTTTATTTAATCTTCCGTTTATTCGCCATTACATATTTTTTATTGTCAAGGTCCCTGGCAATGGAGATTTTCCCCTCCATCGATAGTGCCTTTAATCTATATTTTATTCTTCTACCGCTGGCACGTTTCCTCCTTCCCGTTTTTATTAATTCTTTAACAGTTTTCCCGTAGGAATTTTCTATGATATCATCAATATCGGTATTATTGAAGTAAAATGTCTCAACAGCAAATATGGTTATAATGGCTCCTATTCCCAGTGCGCCTACAATATAGGGTATATTTCCAAGGACAATTACAGCCTTTTCTGCAGTATATACTTTACCGTCATAGGTGATTTTTGCTGAAATTTTATCAATGCCTTCCGGTAATCTATCACGAAGCACTAATCCGGAACCGGAATATTTGCCGTTGACATACCATGCAATCGTTGCATTTTCCGTATTATTTCCATTTATTTTAAGATGGTATTCGCCTGACTTTTCATATATGGAAGCGGAGGTAACTGTTGTTACCGGTTTTCTCTTCTGAACAGGTTTAACATATAATGTGTTGTTATAATCCATTTTATAATTCCCTGTATATTTGTATCCGGCTGTGTTAATAGCTGTTGCACTGTAATTATAAATTCCCGAGGTTGTATTATTGAATGTTAATGAGATTTCATTATTATGAGCATAATAGGTTTTGTTGAAAATTGTCACTGATAAATTATAACTTAATGCAGATGAAACATTGAAAAGCAATGTTGTATTTCTATAGGTGACAGATTCTATAATATTGTTGACTATAATAGTATCTGTTGAAAACACATTATCAAAGGAATATATGGACATATGAAGTCCATTCATTAATATTATAGCATTACTGGATTCCGAAATTTCTGAATTGTTTGCATTTATGCCAGTATTTAAAAATTTCCCATGGATAAACTCATAGATTTCTCCGGCATTTTCGTATATACTATGTAATGGATTTGATAAGTTATAATATACGTAACTGTATGGTTTCAATTTCAGTGGCCCGTATTCAATTGAATATCCAATGCCATTGAGGGAACTGGAATAAATTACTTCTCCGGTCATATTCCATGAATAGGTTCCGGAAATTACAGGCACCATGGTATTATTCATGGTGTAATTATATACTGTATTACCTGAAAATGCTGTTATTTCAATATTTCTTGATGCATTAACGGATAAAATCGTACCCTTCGAAATATTTACAGTATAATTTCTCGGAAATATAAATGTACCATTGAGATTGAACATTATATACTCTTCCCTGTAGAGTAATAGATGTGTTGCACCATCATTCTGAATTACTGTCCTGCTCACTGATAAATCTGAACTATTCAGGCTGTATATATGTGTATTATCAGATGTACTGTAATAAAATATAAATTTTCCTCCATGCTGGAATGAATGTATAGCAGAACCATACGGATCATCTATACTGGCTATGGCGGAATAATTGCCGTCATAGTAGTTATACCTGATTATTGACATATCCCTGTCAAGATATATTACAGAATTCAATTTTGAATCCAGAAATGCCATAGAAGAACCATATACCTGATATGGAACTATATTACTGCTTTTAAGCCCAATATTATGGGTGATGGCACCTCTAGGAGTAATCAATCCTGTATAATTTTTTACTGCTATTCTTCCTATAGTCTGGTTTGAATATTTCCCGCCGAACATGAATGTAATATTTCCATTCCTGTAAGGATTTTTCAGTGCTATTACATATGGTATGCTGTTATGGCCATTGCCTCGCATTATAATTGCATGATTTTTCATATTATTTGATAAGACTATTGAGACATTATACCATGTAAGGCATTTACTGAAATTAAGTATATCTGTGTAATTTTCTTTCCCTGAAATCGTAGTCGAATAATCGTATACCCGGCCGTATTCTATGGATATTAACGTTTTATTACTCTGCTGGACAATTATCTGATTTCCTGTCAAACCATTTTCCTGCCTATTGACAAACCAGGAAAGATTAAAACTGTATTCCGTCTGTGAATAATGTCCTTCTGTTATATTATAGTATGATGGTGTATTATTATATGTGCAGATATCGATCTCACCGTTGGAAAGATTTTTAAAAGAAACAGATGCGCCGGTTGCGTCTGGAATTGATATATTATCTATTTGTTGGTCTAGCGGAATATGGATTAGTGTGGCTGAAAATGATATTACAAGAATTATGGCAATTGCCTGGGACCTTTTCACAGGTTGTAATGGAAAAATATTATAAAAATTTAGGGTTTTAACTGTTAATGAAAATATTTATATATAGTTATGTATTATTATGGAATATATATGAGCAAAATATACACAATAAGGGAGGCATGCGATATACTGCAAATAGATGCAACCACATTGAGAAGATGGGACAGGGAAGGAAAAATACACTGCATAAGATTATCAAACAATTTCAGGAGGGTGCCAGAGGAAGAGATAAATAGAATATTAGGTGTAAAGAGCAACAGGATAGATGCAATATATGCAAGGGTATCATCAAATGGCCAGAAGAGTGATTTATACAATCAGATAGAGAGATTAAAGGCACTGCACCCTGATGCAGCAGTATACTCTGATGTGAGGTCTGGATTGAAGTTCAACAGAAAGGGATTCAATGAATTATTAGATAAAATAGAGAACAATGAAATAAACAATATCTACATTACACATAAGGATAGACTGGCAAGATTCGGCTTTGATTTAATAGAAGCAATATGCAGAATACATAATACAAATATTATAGAAACAGATGGCGGGGAAATACCATCATCAAATGCAGAACTCACAAGGGATTTGATATCCATAATAACATCTTTTTCGGCAAGACTGTATGGATTAAGGTCACAGAAGATGAAGAATATTTTAGAGGCAGTAAAAGAATGACGCATCCATGGAAGTCAAAAGGCGAAACCAG
>JAKAAT010000074.1 GCA_021802205.1 Thermoplasmata archaeon | reverse complement strand
CATAACAGTAACGGCAACCATGAAAGCATCCAAGATATGGATTAAATGCATAATCAAGCTCAGCCATTCCTGATTTACCCAGTGCATGTTTTGCATTTGTTTCAATTATTTTTATATTATCCGGCATATTTATCAGTAATTATCAAGGCTGGACACAAGATATTTTAAATTGTTTGATTTTGCTTTCCATGCCTTTATGTCAACCTTTGTAAATTTTCCAACATATTTTATTGCATCCTGTATATTATCGAACTTCTCCGGCTTTCCTTTAAGCAATTCCCTGACATTTTCCCTTACATACCAGACCCCTACAGGTATATTAAAACCGGGATATATCTCCCTCCAGAGCATCGCTGACCCGGTTCTTTTGATTTCCCTGTATTTCTCTGCAACAGCAAGCCTGGAAGAATAATAACACCCGCCTATTCCCGGATATGTCTTCCTTCCGTAATACCCTTCATAGTCAAGTTCAACTTCAACAGAATCGCCAAAACTATTCCATGTGCTTCCCGGGAACCATGATTCGCCCCATTCAAACATCCACTGACCAGGTGCCAGTATTGCTATAAATAAATTGCCTGAGGTTTCCCTTATGTAAACTTCAAATTCATCTATTTCCCTGTAATCCTTTATCTCTTCCACTAAATTATCAGATATTGATTTATCCGTAGCCGTTATTGACCATCTGGTTGGCACTATCCTCCTCTTTTTTCCTGTTCCAAGGGAACCTGAACTGAGGGCCTTGGAAATCCCATTAATTCCCATTCCCCTTTCATATAGCTTCAGTATTCCACTTCCTGCCTTCAGATCCTTATCATAGTATATCTTTTCAATCCTGTTATCTATATGGTAATTCCCGAATTTAATGCTCTTCAGTGGCGATGATGGCCCCATAGGTGTTATATTTTCATCAAGCACAACATTATCTTTAAATGATTTTTCCACAGTCATCTCAACATCCACAGGCCTGGATGATAATGAGCTTATCTGGATTTCCTGGAGCCTGTAGTCCGGGTCTGAAGCTTTTGTTGCTTCAATTTTTATTCCACCCCTTAAGAGTGAAAGCCTGCTTGAGAGAAACTCATTCAAATCTGTGGAAAGCCATTTTGACTCATCCTCCATATAGGCTGTATCACCGGAGAAAGGGGGTGTTGACGGATAAATATTAATTTTTGGGTAGCCATACCTGCCAACAAAGAGCGATGGCGGTGAGGAACCTGAAATTGAATTTCCATTGAATGTATAAACTTTTTTAACCCTGTCCACAATAGAAACAGGGCAATATGAAAGACCGCATAGCATCTTTGCACCGCGGCATTTTACGCATAACGATGGTGGAATTTTAACCAGCTTTTTTCCCATATAACCTTATTAATTCTAAATACTATATTAACCCTTTTCAATATTGCCAGCTTCTATAAACTCTATATTTTTTTTATGGAGAAAGTGTAATTTCAACAACACATTTATTGTCCCCGTCAGGAAAATTCTCAATTAGCTTGAAACCTTCATTCGAAGTGTTAGGCAGCATTGAACCTTCAAGTGATCCACAGACCATGTCTTTATTATTTTTTGCCAGTTCGTAGAAAATACAGTTATGCCTGATGATTTTAACTGTGTCATGATCCACTTCCATCTTTGCATAATAACCAAGCTTGTTCAGAATATTAACGTATTCACCTATTTTTTCAAGTTTTTCTTCCCTGTTCAGTGATGTTAGCGACATGTTATCCGATGTAACTTCCTTTATAATGTCTTCTGCCATCCGCATGAGAATTTTATTTAATCCTACAGTCCCCAGTTCTCTCTCTACCTCTTTTAAAAGCATAGATGAAAAATTGATATACTGTTTTGGGAAAATTTGCATTCCATTCTTTGTTAACTTATAATATTTTTTTGGCCTTCCGGTTTTAGCCCTGACAAAATAAGATGAAACAAGATTATGTGTTTCAAGATAATAGATATGCTCCTGGACTGCATTTTTGTTAATACCCATAATCTCGGATAATTGATCGAGTGTTTTATCATCGTATAGTAGAGAACTGAGTATAGTGCTTTTGCTATTGCCCAGATAATCATTAACTATTACTTCCATACAATCACTAAATATATATTCTAATTTAATATTTATACTTATATGTACTTTAGTTACTTTATACATAATAAAATGTTTAAATACCAATTTGTAATGAATCTATAATGACAGATATGGCACTCAAGATAGAAAATCTTAAAGCCGAAGTAGAAGGCAAAGAAATACTAAAGGGTATTGACCTTACTATTAACTCAGGCGAAATTCACGCTTTAATGGGTCCTAACGGGGCCGGCAAAAGTACCCTTGGTGAGGTACTTATAGGGCATCCTAACTATAAAATCACAGGCGGAAAGATCCTGATAAATGGCAGGGACATGACAAACGCCACGCCGGAAGAACGTGCCAGGGCAGGCTTATTCCTGGCTTTTCAGAATCCAATTAGCATAAGTGGGGTAAAAATATCTACTTTTCTTAGAATGGCATATAATAATCTATATCCCGATGAAAAGATGCCACTTAAGGAATTTTTTAATATGGTCAAAACTGTAATGAAAGATGTTGACATGGACGAATCCTTTATATCAAGATCTATAAATGATGGCTTTTCCGGGGGAGAGAGAAAGCGTTTTGAAGTTCTACAGATGGTTATACTGAAGCCAAAAATAGTAATACTGGATGAAATTGATTCCGGGCTAGATGTGGATGCACTGAAACTTGTATCAGCTGAAATCAAGAAAATGCATGATCAGAAAGTAGGATTTCTAATAATTACACATTACCAGAGGATATTAAAGGACATTATCCCTGAATTTGTCCATGTGTTAAAAGATGGCAGAATAGTAATGAATGGTGATAACAAAGTATCCGATAGAATAGAAGATGAAGGATACGACTGGATAAAGGAGTGATAAAAATGGAAGACTACAATAAAGATGAAGAAATAGAAAAACTTACTGAAAGTTTAAAGCACAACAAAAAGTCAGATTTTGAATTCCACGATACAATAAATCCCGTTTATTCAACAGGAACAGGTTTGAATAGAAAGACCGTAGAAGAAATATCAGATATCAAGCATGAACCTGACTGGATGAGGAGGAGCAGGCTTAAAGCGCTTGACATTTTCCTTTCAAAGCCCATGCCAACATGGGGGCCAGACCTATCGGGAATAAACTTTGATGAACTGACATACTACTCAAAGCCAGGAGAGACCAAAGCAAAAAACTGGGATGACGTGCCTGATAAAATCAAGGAAACATTCAATAAACTCGGCATACCACAGATGGAGCAGAAATATCTTGCAGGGTCTGTTGCCCAGTATGACAGTGAAGGCGTTTACGGGAGCCTGAGAAAGGAATGGGAAGACAAAGGCGTAATATTTACCGACCTTGATACCGCTGTACAGGAGCATCCGGACCTTGTGAAAGATTACTATTGCCGGGCTATTCCACCCAGTGATAATAAATTCGCAGCTTTAAATGGTGCTGTATGGTCCGGAGGGTCATTCCTTTATGTCCCGAAAAACGTTACAATAGATATGCCATTGCAGACATATTTTAGAATGAATGGTGAACAGAGCGGACAGTTTGAACATACTATAGTTGTAGCTGATGAGGGTGCAAAAGTCCATTATATCGAAGGCTGCCTGCCTGAGGATGAATTGATCAGCCAGGGCGATAAATTTGTGCCAATAAATGAACTATTGACGGATGATTCAGTAGTCTCAAACACCGGCAATCAAAGAAAGATTACACGCAAATATGTGCACCCATACAGTGGCTTGATGTATAAAATAACACCATTATCACCTGGAAATGCTTTCAGGGCAACATCAGAACATCCTGTTCTAAGTATAAAGAAAGAGGATGTAACGTCAAGAATAAGGGATGGGCATTACGAAATATCAACAAAAAAGCTGATGGAAGCTATACCCGAATACAGAAGAATGGATGAATTGAGCGAAGGAGACTTTATCGTTTACGTATCGCCTGTTGAAACAGAAGATGACGCTTCCATAGATGATGACATGCTTAAAATTCTTGGCCTTTATACCGCAGAAGGTTCAATATCATTCAATAAATCTCTGAATTTATACCAGATGTCGTTCTCTTTCAGTTTTGCTGAAAAAGAAGAAAAAATAGCATATGAACTGTATAATATCATAAAAGCTAAAGGCGAGCAGGCAAATATATTCAAAGCTGATAAAAAATATTACACAGTATCGACATACTCAAAAACACTGATAGACTTCTGCTTAAATAACGCTGGAAAATATGCAGACAAAAAGGCATTCTCTGAAAAAATAATGAAACTGCCACCGGAAAAACAGAAACTATTGATCGATTATTACCTGAAAGGGGATGGCAACGTATACATTAAAAAGGGCAAATCAAAAATGATCCGTGCTGGCACAGCAAGCAAAGTGCTTGCATTGCAGCTACAGGAAATGTTATCGAGAAATAACACATTTGCCAGCATAATGATAAGGAAAGCTTCAGATGATGTAATACTGGGCAGAAACATAAAAAGAAAGGAACAATACATCGTAGAGTATACAGAGAATATGAAATTCAGCAGGGTAAGGCATAAAGATAACTACTATTATGTTCCCATAAAGAAAATGGAAGCCGAAGTATATGATGACATCGTATACAATATGGAAGTAGAAACAGACGATTCCTATCTGGTAAAAGGATTCGCAGTCCATAACTGCACTGCTCCGAAATACAACACAAGTTCATTGCACACTGCAATAGTGGAAATATACGCCAGGAAGAATTCTGATGTAAAGTACACAAGTGTACAGAACTGGTCTGATAGTGTATATAATTTACCCGTCAAAAGGGCATGGGTTGATGAAAATGCACATATGGACTGGGTAACAGGTGAACTGGGATCCAAAGTAACCATGATATATCCATCATCATACCTCAGGGGGAGGGGCGCATCCACATCAAATCTCCAGATAACCCTTGCAACTAAGGACACATTCAAGGATGCAGGAGGAAAAGCGTTGCATCTGGCACCGGATACTACATCCAGGATAGTATCAAAATCTATCAGCCTTGATAACGGGCTTACCGCCTATAGGGGCCTTGTAAGGATGAATGAAGGTGCAAAGCGCGCTAAAAGCCATGTACAGTGTGATGCCCTGTTGATAAACAGCGATTCCAAGAACTACACATATCCCTACGATGAGATATATGAGCCAACTGCTGAATTCAGCCATGAAGCTACTGTGGGAAAGATAGGTACAGATGAGCTTACATACCTGAGATCAAGGGGATTAAGCGAAGATGAAGCTTCATCTATGATCGTTCTCGGGTTTATGGATGATATCATGAAGGAAATTCCTATGGAGTTTGCAGTGGAAATGAACAGGCTCGTAAAACTCGAAATGTCAAAAATGGGAGCTGTGGGATAAACCATTTTTTTTAATTTATACCGGTGATTAACATGATAGAGAATTATTTAGAAACATTAAATCAAAGATTTAGAGATTTTGATATAGAATATAGAAAACAGGCTTATATTTATTATTTAAAATATCCTGACCCGTCTTATAAGGAAAGCCCGGACAAAAAAACCTATGTAAATATTACTGAAAAAGACCTTGAAAGGATGGCATACGGAGAGCTATCAGTTTCTATCAAAAAAGATGAAAAAATTGATAGTAATTATGATCTCGTTGTAACTGATTCTGATTTTATTATAAGCGGGGAAAAAAAGGGAGTATACATTTCAAACATGAAAACTGCATTTGAGGAGAAAAAGGAACTGTTCAAAAAGTATGTTGACCAGCAGTTAGGCAAATATAACAGGGAATACCTGATCAATTTTTCCTATGAAAACGGATACTTTATACATTTCCCCGATAATACCAACACCGATGTGAAGATAGAATCAATACAGGATTCCAACGCATCATTTGCTTTCAAAAATGTTATCATAGTGGGAAAAAATGCATCAGTTGAGATCACAGATGTATACAAGAAGCACAATAAGGGAAATGGTGTCCATGGAAGAAATATATACATATTCTGCGGAGAAGGTTCCCATGTAAAATATAACTATGTCCAGGATGAAGGAGAGGATACAGTCAACCTGACCTACGTAAGGCCAGTTCTTTACCGCGATTCAGAAATCAGGATAATAGATGTTAACGCAGGCGCAAATAAGGTCTTTTATAACCACGAAAGTGAAATGTACGACAGCACAACAATGAAATCATATGGAGTCAATGTTTCAAGAGGTGACCAGGAAATGGATATATGGGACTCAAGCGTGCAGTATGGAAAGTATTCAAACTGTGATATAAATATAAAGGGCGTTGTACTGGATAGGAGTTCCACCATGCATAGGGGAAACATAGATATAGAGCCAGAAGGTGTAAAATCATCTGGATTTTATGGTTCAGCTATATTGCTTATGTCCGAAAACGGAAAGGGAAATTCAAAGCCAG
>JAKAAT010000073.1 GCA_021802205.1 Thermoplasmata archaeon | reverse complement strand
TTTAAAATATCAATAACATAAACTTTAAATGATATATAAAAACTATTTCTCAATAAAATATTGCAATGGCTATCCGTTATTTCATAAAATAAATATATTAATAAGGACTTGGCAATTAGATGAAATTTGAGTGGATGCCCTTCCGGATAAAAAACATATTTAAAGATGGAAAGACAGTAAATTACCACAGTATAATTATAGTATTATCCATTATATTCGCTATTTTCTTTTCATTTTATTCTATTTTAAAGGCATATACACTTAATGCTTATGCATGGGATCTGGGATTATATTCACAGGCATTTTATTCTTCTCTCCACGGCCAATTATTCTATTCAAACCTGCTTGGAGAGAGTTATCTTGCAGAACATTTCTCGCCATTTATGTTTGCCCTCCTCGGTGTCTTTTACATCTATCCGAATCCATACATATTGCTTATTATTCAGGCAGTATTCTTAAGTTTCGCAACAATTCCACTTTACTATATCTCCCTGCATATTTTTTCCAGGATAAAGGAAAAATACCCTGAAAACATAAAAAATCCTGCACTTTATTCATTTATAATAGCAAGTGCCTTTCTACTTTCACCCTTAACAGAAAGCCCGATTTATTTTGATTTCCATCTAATGATATTTCTCCCATTCTTTTATTTTATGGCAATTTATTTTTACATTAAAAACAGGATGGCGTGGAATATTGTTTTTCTTGCCCTGATAGTAAGCCTTCATGCTTCCTTTGTTTTTATTGTAGTGATGACATTAATAATGGAAATGATGATATCCAGGTATTATTTCAAGGAATCCGGTGAGCAGACAAAAAAAATGGCATACATGTTTATCACATCACTTATAGTTTTACTTATATATTATACTGCAGCAGGGTACCTCAAAGGAGACATAGCACATAGCCAGAGTATTTTGCTTTTCGCAAGTGGAGCTACGGGTTCTGCGTCGAGAAGTATAACTGGCCTTGTTTTAACATTTTTTCTCCATCCATACAGATTCATGACTTATATTATCGCCAATTACCAGATTAAGCTTCTCTTCCTGGTTCTTGCATTTCTGGCCGTTGATTTTGCATTTTACCGTTTCCCTATTGGTTTAATCCCGGCTATTCCATATCTTGTATATGCCATGACCTCCTCATACATACCTTATTATTTTATAGGATACCAGTACTCAATGATGTTTATACCTATGATATTTGTTGCTGCCGTATTTGGAATATCTAAAATGATGGAATTCAAGCCTACGCCTTCCATTAAAACTAAACGGGCGGCCAGGAATTTAAAAAATACCATGTTAGTTATTGCTGTATTCGCAATTGCAGCGTTTATAGTGGTGTCACCCATATCGCCTGTATCTGTGGAACCTTCAGGCATCCATAATATTGTAAATGATTCAGCAGGATATTCTGCAGAACGGAACCACTTTGTATATTCACTGGAAAATAATATAAGCATGAATTCATCCCTTGTAACCGGAAATAACATTTACCCGTTATTTTATAAAGATTTAAACGCAACAGCATTTCCGTACAATAATATTTCATCGACATCTGTGCATTTTAAATACCTAATTGCAGATTTGAACGATAGCCAGACCTACACTAGAAACGGGCATAATATATCACTTGCAAATCTTGCATCGGATTATATGAATAGTGGTTCCTATGGCATACTTGCTGAGGGTTACGGTGTGATAGCACTTGAACTCCATTATACAGGAAAACCATTGATATTTAATCCATTAAATGTTTCCTATAGCTCAAAGGAATTTAACCATACTAACGGAAAGGTCTATGGCCCGATACCTGATAAAAACATGTCCAGTTTTCAAAAATTAGAAAATCTGGGAAAGAACGTGTATTCCGGCAACACCACCTATATTTTGCCCGGAAATTACAGCATATCTGTGTATTTGAACAGTAGCTATAAAATACCTGCATCAGGGATTAATATCACTATTCTCGACAATGGAAATGTAACTTTATATAGGATAAATTCCAGCTCATATAGATTAAATGGTGAAACTTTAACATTCAATCTGAACAGCACAGAGATGTATACAGGTGTCACTTACGTATTCACAGGCATTCCTTCCATAAATGGAATGTCAATAATACAGGATTCTGTATAACAAAAATAAAGAAAAATCAGAAATTTATTATTCCCATATTTTTTAATATTACATAACCAGCTGCAACATCTTCCAATCCTATACCCATAGATTTGAATATAGTTTTATTCCCGGGGTATTTGCCTTTATTTATCATATAATCCTTCAACTCCACTATTTTTTCCTTTTTCTGCACTCCCATTATTTCTGCAGATTCTTTCATCGCCTGTTCAAGATTTTCCACTATCACCACGTCTGAGTTGTCCAGTACATCAGGTGCAGCCTCTCTTCTGATAGGAAAATTTGAGCCTGCGAGGTTTATATGGTACCTCTCAGGCAACTGGCTATAGTTGAATATAGGGCTATTGCTATTCGTAATGCTTGTAATGACATCTGATTCCTTTAAAACATCAAGTGAATCAACTGATTCTATTCCAAATTTGTCTGCAAACGCCTTCGAATGCGAGGGATTCTTTGAGTATACGTGGGCATGCTTTAAATTAAAGATCTCTTTCATTGCCAGAAACTGTGATTCGGCCTGGAATCCCGAACCAATTAAGGTGAAATTTATGGCTCTTTCTTTGACAACCTCTGAAGTGGCCATTGCAGCAAGTGCTCCTGTTCTGATCTGCCCCAGTGTGTTTGCCTCCAGTACGTAAAGATCTTCAGGTTTCTCAGTATTGAATATTATAACTACAAAATGTATTCCGGATGGACCTGCATAATAAGTTTTTAATCCAGCTAAATGCCGAGCCCCATAAACTCCTGGCATAGTATTAAGCATGCTATTATTATTCATTATTCTATCCCTTGGATGGGCATCTGATGCACCATTTCCGTAAGATTTGAAGGCTTTTCTTAACTCTTCAATGCATTCGCCCATTTTCAAATTTGATTTTACATCCTCTTCCGTTACGTAGGTAATCATAAAATTTAATTGTTTTTGCTTTAATAAAATTTGTGTTTAAACCAGTATAATGTTTTAACTATAATTCCATTCAAAAAGAGATTTAGCAATATTATATTCATTGGATTATAAATAATTGTTATAATATATACTGCATAAAACGTAAATATTTGTAAATTATATTAATAGTATGTCATTAAGGGCAGTTTTCGTTAGGCCCAGCAATCGTACCGGGTCAGCATATTTGAACAAATGGGGTTTCCTTCCGGCACCCCTGGGTTTGTTAGCTCTAGCAGGAGAAATCAAAAGGATACCGGATAGTGAAGTAAAAATTATAGACATGGAAGCAGATGATATCTCCCTGGATGACGCCATAAGCCAGATTCTTGATTTTAAGCCTGACCTGGTGGGAATTACACTTCATGCCACTGCTGCACACAATAATGCAGGGTATATAGCCCGTGGTGTTAAGAAAGCTAAACCTGATACAGTTCTTGTGGCAGGTGGACACCATGCTACTTTTCTTCCGGAGGAATTGATAGAAGCGGGCTTCGATATATCGGTCCTGGGTGAAGGAGATGAAACTATTTATGATATAGCTATGGCAATAATGGAAAATAGAAGCTTCAATCAGATAAATGGAATAGTTTTCAGGGATGATGGAAGCATCAAGCGGACAATGCCCAGAAAGTTAATACAGGATCTTGATACGCTTCCGATGCCCCCACTTGAACTTCTTGATCCATCTAAATACACATTCAAGGTATTTGGCACTGATGACAGGGTTATGTGCCTGGAGACTTCCCGCGGGTGCCCCTATGGCTGTGATTTCTGTTCAGTTACGCCAACCTGGGGAAATACCTGGAGAAATAAATCCAACGAACGTATTATAAAAGAAATGGAGAACGCTAAAAGTTACGGGTATAACTGGATATTCTTTACTGATGACATATTCATAGTGGAGCCAAATGTTAAACACAGGGAAGCTTTATTTGATATGATACTGGAAAAGAATCTTAATACTTCATGGATTGTGCAGATGCGCGTCGATGTAACATCCCGCCATCCGGAGCTAATAGAAAAGGCCGCTAAGGCTGGAATGAGCATTTCATTCCTCGGTGTAGAATCTGGCAGTGAAGAAATATTAAAGAAAATGCATAAGGGGGAATTTACACCGCAATCTGCACAGGCAGTTAAGATTCTATCCGGCAATGACATTGTTGTCATAGTTGGCATGATGGTTGGTGCACCATATGAAAGATACCGTGATTTAAGATCCACGGTCAGGTTTTCACGGGAACTGGCAAGAGCTGGGGCTGACGCCCTACAGTTTTCAATATATACGCCGCTACCGGGTACCAGAATATTCGATGAGGCACTGGAGAAAAAGTCGCTTTTCACACTGGATTGGGATAGATTTGATGTCCTTACACCGGTTATGAAAACACATGTAGGCCCGGTACTTGACCAGATGGTGCAGTTCTATGCATCCTATTCATTCTATATCTATAAATTTTTAAGGGGCAAGATTACCGGATTGCAACTGGCGGGTAAAAAGAAAAAGTTAATTGATACCGGAACAAAATTTATAGTTGATATGATGCCTGAATATTTACGGAGCATTGCACAGTTTCCCAGGCATTTGCTGGAAACATACGATATGTACTGGAACTCGAAGAAGAATGGGTTTATAGGAAAAGAAGGGCATGAGGAACTTGTTTCCAATTCAAATAAGATAATTTATGATATGGGAAAAAAGAAAAATGTGTATTATATGATAAAGCGTTAAATGTAGATTGCTTGCTGGCTTCATCATATCATCTTTTTATAAAAATTGCCATTGCATCAGGATACATGCATATTGTTGCACCACAGGTTATTGTGGATTAATTTTAATCTGACCTTATGGAAGAAATTATTCTTTTTACGCTCTCAATTATATCATTCTCAGTATAACCCATTGCGAGTGCCTCGTTCACCATATCCTTTTCTTTTTCAATTAATTTTGTTCCTTTTTCCGAATTATTGCCATCTGCAATTACATATTTCTTGCTTTTTCCAAGAACAATAATTCCATTGGTGCGCAATTTTTGATATGCCTGGTTAACAGTGTGAAAGTTGATATTTAGAACTTCTGCAAGGGTTCTGGATGAAGGCAGTATATCACCCTTATTTAATTTCTTTGTTGAAATATTATATGTTATCTGATTGTAAATCTGCAAATACAGTGGTTGTTCAGAATTTCTATCAATAACAATTTCCAAAGCTTTTACCATATGTTATAGTTATTCTATAATAATATAAATTTATTACGTTCATAAAATACTAAAAAATTTAAATTTTTACTGGAACTCCTTCGCTTCCTGTTTACTATTCTGGCTATCTTTCCAATCGGCTTCGCCCTCTTTTGTGTATAGCTGCTCAGTAAAGTCTTTGTGTATAAACTGCTTTTTAAAGCCAGATAGCACACCAAGCGGATAGATTACAAAGAGTCCCACTATAAAGGTTATGATAGTTCCCTGTATGTATGAAAAATATTGCGGAAATACAGCAGATGTCAATCCATCGTGGCTGGTAGCTACCATAAAAGTTGCGAATCCTATAAAGAATACGTACCACAGGGCATTTTTTGCACCTATTTTTACCTTTGAAAGCGCACCGAACAGCACTGCCCCAGCTGCTATAAGTATCACAGCATAGGGTTCAGATGGCCATCCTGTCCAGAACACAATTAAAGCGGAACCGGCTGTAGCAAGTGGTGCTATTATGCTCATTCCACGTACCATATCTTTCTTTTTTGTTATTCCCTGTCTCCTTGTTACCATAAGGGCTATTGGATTGGTTATCAGCCCTATGTATCCAGCCGCAGTTGCATCGTCTATAAATGTATATATGCTGGGTACCGGTGCAGTCACGAATACAAGCACTACACCGACTACTGCGAATACAATCAAAGACCATAATGGTATTGAGTGCTTGCTTTCTATATTTTTTAATTTATTTGATACATAACCGGATCTTCCCATAGAGAATAGGACTCTTGTTCCTGAACCAAGGTAAATATAACCCGTAACAAATGGAGTTAATACTCCAGTAATTACAGCAGCTATAAATACAAATGGGAATGGTTTCGACAGCAAGAAAAATGGATTATTTCCATGGAAAGCTGCCTGCACGCCCAGGAAGTTTCCGGGTATTACGCCTATCAGGGACCAGTTTGTCCCCATTGTAATAGCAAAGGCTACACTTATGTATATTAATGTTTCAAATAACAGAACCATACCTATTGCACGGGGCATTTTGCTTCTGTTGTTTGTTTCCTCAGCAAGGTCAGGTATCACCCGTATAGCTCCGAAATCATACATGGCGTAGGGCATTATAGAGAATAGAGGAATAGCAACTCCGTATGGGGCAAAGCCATATTTATAGAAATTCGCATAATCAAAGGCAAAGAATACCAGTCCAAGGGACATTGACAGGTAAAAGAATATTTTAACAGCACCGGTATATAGTGAAGATTTTCCGAATTGCTTTATTCCGTAATAGTTAAATGGAATTAGCCCGAGCATAAGCGCAAGCCCCAGTGCAACGCCAATATATGTAGGAGCCC
>JAKAAT010000072.1 GCA_021802205.1 Thermoplasmata archaeon | reverse complement strand
ATAATTTAAATAGGGCAAAAAATTAATAAATCCAATGCATAAACCATAATGAAAATATTGGTAACAGGTCACAAAGGATTTATTGGTGGCCACATATATAATTATCTGAAATCAAATAATTATGATGTATATGGATATGATTTAGGTGATGAATTGCAAGATATAAAGTATGATTATATCATACATATGGCTGCACGTGGATTAATAAGGCTATCGACAAAATATCCCCATGATTATTACAAGGACGGTCTGGACCTGACATTAAAATTTCTGGAACTGTCAAGAAAGTATAATTCCAAATTTATCTTTCCATCCTCCGGTTCTATAAAAAATCCCACAAACCCCTATTCACTTGCCAAAAAAAACAGTGTTGAATGGATTAAATTATATAATAACCTTTACAATCTGGATTATTTCATTTTAAAATTTTATAATATATATGGAGAAAATGCAAAAAAAGGCGCAGTATATCTATTCACCAAAGCTGCATTGAACAATGAAACTGCAACTGTTTATGGAGATGGTACACACATCAGGGATTATCTATATGTGGGAGATGTTGTAAAACTGGTTAATGATATAATAAATAACAAAATTGCACCTGGAGAGTTTGATGTTGGATCAGGAAAAGGAACATCTGTAAATGAATTAATTAAATTAATTGAAAATAGTACAGGGAAAAAAATAAATTACAGGAATGAAAAATATATAGTGGATGAGGCTGACAGCCTGATAGCCGAAGATACTATTATCAAAAATCCCGCGCCACTGGAAGGGGGCATAGAAAAAATAATAAAATGCATTAAAAATCATTATTGATGTTATTTACCTATTCATATACCGGGATTTAAAGAAACTATATACATACCCAATCGGGATAATTAAAAGTTTTATCTTAAGGAGTGCCACAATATAATATCATGAATCAACAACCTGATTGATCTATCAATATAATTTTGAATTCATAGTTAAAATGCCATAAAACCCAAGATATATTTACATAAAGATGATATTAGCTCATGCCAAATATTTCAGCAATAATAACTGCCTCTGGCAAGGGTGAAAGATTCGGTTCCGACAAACTTATGTATATGGTTAACTACAGACCGATAATAGCTTATATAATAGAAAGCGTAATTAAAACTAAATTTAATGAAAGATTGATTGTGCTACGGAATAATGATTTAAAGAAATATGCCGAGACCCTAGGATTCAAGACAATATGGAACAATAATTATGAAAACGGAATGTCTGCATCCATAATTCTTGGAATAATGAATATTTCAGATGATTCAGACGCTGCCATGATTATTCCCGGAGATATTCCCATGATGACCTCGAATTATTTGAACGATTTAATAGATCATTTTAATGACAATGGAAATGGAATAGCCGGATTTTTACTCAAGGGTGTACCGGCAAGCCCCGTAATATTTTCCAGAAAGTATTTCAATGAACTTCTTCAGCTTAAGGGTGACCGTGGGGGAAAGTCGGTCATAATGAATCATATAGATGATTTTACTGGAATAGAGGCACCTAATAATTCATTGATGGATATAGATACTGTCAATGATGCAGAACGCTTTGCCAGTATACTTAAAAATAAAAGTTAAAATAAGTGCCGAACATCAAAAACTATGATATTGAAAATCAGGGGGGTTCAGTCAAGGCGAATGTCAATGGATGATGCCATAGAATATCTATCATCAATGAAGCCAGAGTCAGATGAAATTCTTGTATTCCCTGAAAAATTCATTACGACTAAGGTAAACAGCAATGATCTGGACAGGATACTGGATTCCATTAAGTTCGACAATACTGTTATCCTCGGCAGCCTTTCTATTGAGGAGAGATTCCTCTTCAACAGGTCATTTATAATAAAGAACAAACAAATTATTGGGTGGCAGGATAAAATCAATCTATATAAAGCTGAAACTGCAAAATACACCCCCGGAAATGAATTAAAAATTTTTAACATAGGAAATTATAGGGCAGGCATACTTGTGTGCTATGACCTTGACTTCCCTGATTATGCCAGAATGCTTTTCAGGGAACGCTGCGATGTTATATTCAATCCATCACTAATCAGAAGGGATTTCCACAGGGAATGGCACTGGTATGTCAAGACAAGGGCACTGGAGAACAGAATACCGGTGATATCCATTAATTCCATTTCAGATGATTTCATGGGAGATTCAATCATAGCATATCCGCATAGGGAGCAAGGCGGTGTCAGGCTTGACATAATAGAGGGAAAAATGGATGATATTCTATGCACTGTGGATACCAGTAAATACGCAACAAGCAGGGAAGAACGGCTACGGGAAGAGAATATAATGATAGAACATTTTACAAATTTGCCAAGATAATATTGAGTGTAATAAATGGACAATGATTTATTTTTATTTTATATAATAACTCAATGTGAGTATTGCACTCTGAACATTACCTGTGAGCACCACTGATAGATACCATGTAGAAGCCGAAGATGTTGTATTATCACCTATTACCAGAGTTGCCGGCTCAATTATTCCCGATCCAGTTGTATTTATTGCTGTTCCAAGTTGTGCAAGTGTTGGAAATATATCCTGTAATGGGACAGGTGTTGACCTGTAATATACGGTTATGTTCGAATATGCACTGCTACTGAGCGATAGGTCTACATACATATTATTATTCTTTAGATTTGTATTATTTACGATTTCTGCGACATTAATCAATTCTACCAGGGAATTATTGACATATCCAAATGATATTCTATTTCTGCTCCCTGATATGGTTGCAAAACCTAACTGATTGGCCACCGCGTAATTGGGACCTCCTGCAAGTATGAATGGATTCGCTGTTGGTTCTGTTTTGATGCCATACGTTTGCTGAATAATAGTTGAAGCAAACACGGTGGATGGCAATAAGACAATAATGGTTACAGCGAATACAAAGAATAATATCTTTTTATTCACTAAAATTATACAACATAATTATATATTAATTTTATGTAAAAAATATTGTGAATAATAAGATGGAATGCCTATAAAATTAGCATGTAGTCAGGGAACTCAGGAATTATATCATATTTATAATAAAATAACACATATATAATAAACATTAATATGTTAATTTTGTAAACAATCAGTACGACCAGGCAATTTTATGGAAAATGAATATTTATATTCCAAGTTGCAATAATATATTATGTTTTCACTAGTTTCCGCTGCCTTTGTAACGTTCTCTACCATAGTCATATTCCTCCTCAGCGCGGGCTTAACCTTTTTTATTGTAAGAAAATATCTTGCAAAGAAGCAGTTGAATCTTCTGTACTGGTCTTCAGGACTGATTGTATTTACTATTGCGGTATTTCTTGAAATACTTATGGCAAATAACATTTACTCTAGATTCCTCATAGATTTTTATCTCTTCCTTGTGGCAATACTGGTACAGTTCCTTGCCTTAGGTTCTTTCGCATTATTCGGCAATAAAAAATTCCTCAATTATTATTATATCTATTCAGTAATAGCAACTATATTTCTCATTATAACTCTGGTACTCTATCCCGTAGGAGATATAATAAGAAGCCATATTGTCTTCGGAGTCCTTCCCTTGGGTGTAACATTATCATCATCTGCAGTTACATTCCCAGCTGCAGTGTTCATAATAATAATCGCTGCAATCAGCTATAAGAAGTTTCATAGCAACAAGCTTTTGAGCATCATAGCCGGTGTACTGGTGGTTTCAGTAGCCGGAACATTATTCATAGTAAAAGTACCAGTGTTTCTTTACTATGCAGAATTCATAGGAATATTACTTCTATGGTTAGGCTTTATGTGAAGTTTTTATTAAATGTTATTATAACCTTATTATGGATTACAGATTTGAAGGGGAAGCAATCAAGAGGAAACTTTCCGATGCGGGTATATACAGACCACTTAACGAATATAATCCCGAACCTGAAAATGATAGAATCTCCATAGGTTACAGCTATCCAATCAAGGCATTTGAAAAATTCCTAGGTTATTACGACAGTTATTACAATATTGCATACAATCCATCTATTTCCTTCAATACCGATTTTTCTCTGATTTTCAGTGCTTGCCGTTATAAGGCAGACGGCAATAAGGATATTGTTGTCCTGGACGGGAAACCTGCTGATAGGTATATTGAGAGATACAGAAAACCCCTGGAATTTTTCAGGAAGAATACTGATATAAAAGGATCATTCTCATTCTACATAAAGAGATACAGGAAGTATAAGGAAGCAAAGGGTATGAGTGAATCATCGGCGGTTGCATCGGCAGTGGCCAGAAGCATAATAAAGAATGTATACGGGGATGAGGCGGGAAAGGATGACAGCATTGTTTCCAGATATGCAAGAATGGTATCGGGGTCCGGAACCAGGGCAGCGGTTAATGGTCCATCCATATGGTTATCCTATCCGGGAATAAGTGAGAAGGAATCTTTTGCTGTAAGAGTACCATCGGATGTCAGTAAAATAAATTATGCTATTTTTCCGGAAAATATTGATTACCAGACAGTGAGTGCACATTCAGAGGCTGTAAAATCTCCTTTCTATGAATCCTGGATTGCTGAGAAATACAGGAGAATAGGGGAAATCATGAACGGAGACTTTAATGTTAACGATTTGATGGAAAGGGCAACAGAGGATATGTTCAGCCTTAATTCTGTACTTATGTCACGTGGAAATATTGTACAGACGCCTGAAAGCCTTAAAACCTTAAAAAAATTCCTTGAATTTAAGAAAAATAATAATGATATCTATATTACTGGAGACACAGGCCCGTCATTGATGGTGATGTCCCTGGATAAATCACTGTTGAATGAATTTTTGGAATTCAGCGGTACCGGTTATCTCATGGGTTCACACAGTCCTGATGCACATCATAAATATATGAACGAATTCAGGAAAGAGTCGGATGAATACTTTTCAAATATCAGTTGATGGTTTTATATTCCTTTTCCATTTTTGGTATCAACTGTGATAAAAGCCTGATGTTCCCTGCCTTTATTGCCTTGCTGAGTTTAAGTATATCAGTATTGATATTATAATATACAGTACCGGATGATAGCTGTTCATTTGCTATAACCTTTAACCTGTGTAAAATATCCTCTGACCTATTCATAATTTCAGCCATCTTTTTCATCTCAGCATCCCTTTTGAAGTACGATTTGACTTTATCCTTCATTTCTTTAATTTCCTCCGGGCTGTGCTGCATTGAATTAACTACCTTTATTTCACTGTATGAACCCGTATCCTTATCCTTCGCAGATACTGTCAATATTCCATTTTTATCAATACTGTATGTTACATCTATGGATACTTCTCCTCTCGGTGCAGGCTTTAGCCCTGTGAGTATGAATTTTCCTAACTGTATATTGTCTGAACCCATTGGTCTCTCTCCCTGTACTGCCTTAACTTCTATTTCCTTCTGGTAATCCCTTATGGTTGTGAATGGCTTTGTAACCTTGCATGGTATTTTTGAATTTGCAGGAATCATGGGTATTACAATATCATTGAGGACAACACTCCCAAGAGTCATGGGCACAACATCCTGTATTTTTATCTTTGAAACATTCTTATTTTCCGTGTAAGTATAACCTGAGGCAATTACTGAAGACCCTATTGCAACTATAGTCTCAGGATTCATTCCCTTTACAGCTTTTCTTGAAAGGTAATCCTGAATTGAGTTGGATAGGAATGGAATTTTCACTGAACCGCCTGTAAGAAGAATTGTATCTATATTATCTCTCCTTATATCTGAAGCTGAGATTGCCATATCTATGCACTTGTATATTTCAGGCAGCATATTCATAATTATATTATTCATTTCCCTGGCTGACATTCTAAACAATGTCTGCCGTGATCTTTTTCCCTGTAATTTTATCTCTGCATTTTCACTGGTGGATAATTTTATTTTCACCTGTTCCGCCAACATATCCAGGTCTTCAGGATAGCTCTTTATTCCGTTTTTCCTGAGGAATTCCTTCATGCTATCTGCTATGGCACTGTCAATGTCTTTACCTCCCAGATGTACGTTTCCGTATGTGCCCAGCACATTGAAATTGTTTCCGTTTAAATGGACAATGCTTACATCTGTTGTTCCGGCTCCCATGTCAAAAACCAGAATATTTTTATTATCAATTCCGGGATTTTTAATTCTGTATGCTATTGCTGCAGCAGTTGGCTCCGATACAAACTGTTTTACCTTTATTCCGGCAATATTTGCTGCTTCCCTCGTTGCATTTCTCTGATTCTGATCAAACCTTGCAGGCACTGCTATTACAGCGTCCCTCATTTTATCCTTGAGGTACTTTTCCGAAATGTATTTGATTTCCTCCAGCATTATTGCACTGAGCTCTACAGGAGAATGGAAATTTCCGTATGACTGGTATAAATATTCCGTACCCATCCTTGTCTTGAAGGCTTCTGCACCTGAAACCTTTCCTTGCTTGATCATCTTCACTGCATCCCTTCCGGCGAACATTCTGTCCGACTCATCAAATGCAATGACACTTTTCATGGAATAACCCGTTTTATTATTCAAGGGTATAACCACTGTATTTATCCTATTATCAGAAACCTCGCTGTAAGCTGCGGCTGAATTGCTTGTACCAAGGTCTATTCCAAGTGAAAACATATAACAACATCCTTTACATACTGTTACTTTTCCATAACTTAATCATGTATAAGTATTATTGTATGAC
>JAKAAT010000071.1 GCA_021802205.1 Thermoplasmata archaeon | reverse complement strand
ATCAATAAAGCTTCATGAAAAAGGATATAAAACTGTATACTATAGCAGGCCTCTGGCCTTAGGAGAGGCACCACAAACATTGAATTCATATTTTATACAGCAGTCAAGATGGTCGCAGGGATCTCTGGGAATATTTTTCAAAGCGATTAAACTGCTTTTCAAAAGAAAAACACTTGGCATGCGGCAAAAACTGGGATATCTGGTGACAACATCCTGGTACTTTGTGGGCCTGGTAAACCTGATGATGTTAATATTTCCATTATTATTTATATTTTTCAATGTTGTATCAATCGTTACACCGGCATTCTACATCTTTATTTTTGCGTTCTATATACTATTTGAATTCGTTGCATTTTCAGTAACTATAGTTAGCATACAGAAATCTATTGTTCCATTGCTGAGAAATATATCATTAACTTTCATCAGCAGCCCAATATTCGTGAAATCAGCTTTTTATGCATTGATTGGCAAAAGGACATCGTTCAAGGTAACGCCGAAAGAAGATTCCACCAAATCGCCATTGAGAGGAATATGGGCACAGGTACTTTTGATATTTATAACAGGATCAGGCGCTGCATATTCCGTAATAAGGTATACATCTGGCGGAACAGTACAGTATCTGTATAACGGGATGTTTATGCTTTATTTTTTCATCCTATCGTTATCAGTCTTTTATTTCAATAAATGAAATCGTCTGTGCATTCCATTATCCACAGTGCCAAATAAATTTATATTATAAATCCGGCTGAAAAGTTAAACTTACACTGATGCCGCCGGGGAAACTTATTCCAATATCAAGGTAAAGGGCCCCTATCTTTTTTGCAATTGCATCCATGTCCTTCTTCTCCTTCTGGAACCAGTGGCCCAGGGAATCAACAATATCCGGGCGCTTTGTTATTATAGAATTTATAAAATTATTTAGTTTGATAATTTTGAAATATGCATCGTAAGGCCGTATATCACGATCCACACTTATTTTCATTTCATCATAAAGTTTCTCTATAAATTTGCCAAGATCAGTATAATCCTGCATAAAATCTGTTTCGATTGCAATACCCGCACTCCATTTTTTATATAAATCTTCCAGCATAATAATCTAAACCATCATATTATAAATATATTTAGCCCATTAACAAAAAGTGATCAGCCTACATGGTACCCCCATGGCGAAAGCAGGCTACCTGCTTTTAGGTTAAATTAATTATTCTATTCCCTATTATCCCACATGGCAGATGCAGTTTTAGTCCACGGTGGTGCAGGTAGCCCCAATTCCATGAGCAGTGTACTTGACGATATCCTCAAAAATCTAAAATTTGAAAATAATGTGCTAAATATGGCCATAAGCCCGGTAATGTCAATGGAGGATAATCCCCTATTCAATGCAGGAACAGGGTCTGTTCCCAGAATTGATGGAAGCATACAGATGGATGCAGCAGTAATGTCTGGCAAAGAATTCGGGTCGGTAATATGCATAGAAAATGTTAAAAATCCCGTTCTTGTTGCAAGGGATGTCATGGTTAAAAGTCCACATATAATGCTATCCGGAGACGGGGCAACGCAATTTGCAAGGGAAATGGGATATGGATATTATAATCCGGCTACTGAGAGAAGCATGGAAAGATTAAAAATATTTAATGAGGAAACTGCCAAAAATGGTATGCCTGATAAGTTCAAATTCCTGGAAAAGAAATCTGGAGATACTGTTGGAGCAGTTTCCAGAATAAATGGAAAATTTGCAGCTGCAGTTTCCACAGGTGGTGCATTCCCAATGCTCAGGGGGAGGGTTGGTGATTCTCCCATAATAGGTGCAGGCATATATGCCGGAGAGAAAGGCGCAGTAGTAGCCACCGGTATAGGTGAGGAAATAGCACGCAATCTTTTATCCTACCGTATATACTCCCAGATTGGAGAAGCAAGCCTTGAAAATATAGTTAAAAAAGAGGTCGATTCCTTCACAGTAAGCTCCGGCATAATAGCAATAACAGAAAATGAATATATTTCATATTCAAACACAAGCATGGCATATGCCTACAGGGAATTTCAATGAATTAACTGTACTGGATTACTCCTATGAAAAACCTATAATAATCTATATATCAAACCAATCTTTTATAGGTTTTATTATCGTTATTATTCTTGAATTTTCATGAACATATATAAATCCATCTGCGATTAATCCTTTCATAAGCGCAGATCCCAATGCTCCCCCAAGATGAAATTCCTTTTCCGTCAGGTCTCTGCATCCATAGGCAAAAATTCTTCCATGCTTCTTTTTTACAGGTATTTTAACGCCGCGCCTTATCATGTTAATTTCTCCCTTATCAGTTAAATCATACTCCGGTTTGTCGCTTATCTGCATCAGCCAGCCATTTGTTAATAAGGTTTTCAGAAGTTTTACTCCTGTAAGTCCTGCCAGATGGTCATAACATCTCCTGCATTCAGAAAAAGAAACATTATTTTCTACTTTTTTTGTTGTTATAGATAGTTTAGGATTCCCTGCCATATCATCTAAATACGTCGTCAAGAGTTCAACCTGTTCAGGGATAATCCTATAAAATACCTCCCTACCATACCGGAGTTCATTAACAAAACCATATTCCAGCAATATTTTTAAATGCCCGGATACCAGTGGCTGTGAACTGTTCAATAATTCTGAAATGCCTTTAACCGTTTTCGCGCCTTTGGAAAGAATTCTTATTATTTCAAGCCGTACTGGGCTGGAAAGGCAGTAAAATAACCTGTCCATTGAGATTTTCTGGTTTTGTTCTGAATTGTTATTGAAACCTGGCATTGATTATTGTATTAGATTTGATAAATATACTTTGCCATATATCAGGGTTTCATTATGGATAATCCTACTTAATTTACAGGGAATACTCAACCTCCATGGAATATAAGAAAAATAATCCAGAAAAAGGACGGATCAATGCCGGAAGCGCGATTATAGTTCTTCTCCTCTTTTCTATAATGGCAGCGTCCAACGTTACTGCACCGATTTATGAACTTTATGCTACAAAATATAATTTCGGGCCATTCATAATCACAGATATATTCGGGATATATGTTTTGATGCTGATTCCATCACTGCTCTTCTGGGGGCAGTATTCAGATAAGCATGGGAGAAAATTGCCCGTTGGAATAGGGGTGATTATGGAAATTATTGGACTGCTTTCCTTTCTATTTGCCAGAAATATGTACATGCTATTCCTGGGACGTGCATTTATGGGTCTTGCCAGTGGGGCCATAGCCGGGCCTGCTAGTGCATTATTATTTCATTATCACAGGAAGGCGGGAGCGGTCTTAACCTCCATAGGTACTTCCGCGGGAACAGCCACAGGACCTTTAATTGGAGGGCTTATGGCCCAGTATTTGCCACACCCGCTGAGACTTGTTTATTTAGTTTCTATTGTTTTTGTCTTAATCCCTGCTATTGCAATGTACCCATTGAAAGATACATCTCCCAGGAATTCTGGATTGAAATTACATTTTCCATTGATTGATAAGGATGTTATAAGAAAGTTTATTTTAAGCTCATTTGTTGCATTCATAGCATGGTCGATTACAGCATTTTTCATGTCTCTAGCTCCTGTATATATTATCACTCTTTCAGGTATCAATAACATCGCTATCGGGGGTATAATCGTGTTCATTATGCTCGGCATAGCATCTGTTTTCCAGATCATATCCTTAAAATTTAAAATAAAAAGTTCAATGTTTACAGGCATGGCTTTTATCGCCCTTGCTATCCTGTTCATTCTTATCTCGATTATGAAAAATTCTCTGTATATATTCATTACAGGAACCGTGTTCGCAGGAATGGGACAGGGTTTTGCCTTCACCGGTGCAACAAGGGAGATCAAAGAGATTTCACCTCCAGAAAAAACCGGAGATATGCTTGCCAATTATTATATAATTATCTATACAGGAGTTGGGCTTCCGGTGATCATTCTCGGGTTTATGGACAGAATAACCGGATTATTTAATGGCATTCTATACTATGGCATCGCATTCATTGTATTCTCCATATTAATGGGTCTCTTGCTTGCTTTAGAGAATTTTAAGGATTAATAAAATTTATTTATTACCAATTATTTGATTTAATCTTTCCAGTGTTTTTTCGGTTTTTCTGTTAACATATTTTTTGATAATACCGTTAACAGGGCTTTTGCTGAAACTATTTTCCTTTATAAGTATATACTTACCATTCAAACTAAGTATATTGCCATTCTTATAATCACTGAATTCAACGCTGGACCCTGTTGCGTTCTTCATTGCCACAACTCCGGATTTCCTGGCTATAAATGCGGTCATAGGGAAATCCTTATTTTCTATTTTCATGGAATCGCCACATGCAAATACATCATCATAGTCGACTGATCGGAGATACCGGTTCACTATTATCCTTGAATGTTCTGATTTTATGCCGAGGTTTTCTATCAGAGGATTCCCTGATATTCCACCTGCATATACAGTCAAATCCGATTTGATCTCATTATCCGAAGATAATACAGAACCTTGTTTAACCTCTTTCACCCTGAAACCTGTAATAATATTTACTCCAGTGTTTTTGAGGTATTCTGACACATAATCAGATGCACCTTTCGGTCCACGGCCAAGGATTCTTAGTCCAGATTCCAGCATGGTTACTTTTTTTCCTTTTATGATGGATGCAAGTTCAATTCCCAGATAGCTTCCTCCTATGATCGTTATATTTTCGGATTTCCTGATAAGTTCCCTCATGCCTATGGCATCTTCTATACTTTCAAGCTTATGCAGATACTGGCTACCTTCAATGGTTTTTATTTCCTGACTGTGCCCCAGGGCTATAATTAATTTTCCATACGGTATGTTTCCTTTGTCCGTCACTATAAGCCTATTTGCAAAATCAATATCTCTAACAGTTTCATTCCGATCAACCGGCCTCTGTTTATATGCGTAATTTTGATCATTGCCATTTACAACATTAACAAGTCTCGTAGAAATTGTCAAATATCTAGATTTATCTATTAATGTTGATTTCGGATTCTGCAACTTTGAATATATCCCTGAAAGCCCTGCACCTAGAATGAATACATTGCCTGCCATAAAAATCTAATTGGCAATATATATATTTAATTTATGACATGTTCTGTAGCTTTTATTTCTTCCGGTGAAATTCGTTGAGGTTGAAGCTATTGCTGTAATCATGTGAGTTTTATTTTTTAAGTATACTTTCAATTTTATCAAGATCGAATAATAACAAATTATCTTTCTCTCTAAGGGCTTTCATTTTGTCTGTGAAACCGGATTTACTGAATAATATAAAATATTCACTTCTATCCTTGTTATTCCACTGTACACCTTTCGCTTTTCTCCTTAAAGCTTCATATACGGTGATATCTACTGGTCTGTCTGTCCATTTGCATTCGCCAAACATTATAGCCTTTTCTTCCTCATTAATAGCTATAATATCTATCTCTTCCTGATCTTTGCCAGCAGTATTATATCCATTCCTCCCCCACCATTTTCCGACTTTTTGTATGCTAAATGGCAAAATATGAGCTTTTTCATTGTTCATGTAGATAATTAGCTCCCTACATATCTCTTCAAATTTATGTGGAACTATAACATCAATTGACCGTATCAATGAATTAACTACTCTCCTGTAGTTACCCAGTTCAAATTGATTCATATTTGGATAAAAGCGGCCAAACCAGAATTCCGTATAATTATCAGTTAGTTTATAAATTCCTTTTTTATCAATTTTATTGTTTTTATTTGTTACAGGCAATTCATATGTTATCAAGTTCAATATATCTTTTAGTTCAAATAGATATGGCTGCAGCGATGTGGCTTTGACGTCCGTCATATTTGCTATACCGGATACTCTTGTATTTCCTGTTGCAATAGCGTAAAGTATGGAAAAGTATGTTTGAGATCTCCTACCGAATTCTTCAGTGATGAAATCTCTTGGTTCAAACACGTATACGCTGGTATTGTTCAGAAAAATATTTTTTATCATATCCTTTACGTTTTTTATGCCGTTCAAACGAAAATATTTATAAAATTGTGGAGAACCGCCAAATATTGAATACATTCTGATTGCATCCTCAATGCTAACTTTCAGATATTTATATGATGTTATAAAATCAAAATTTTTCAAATGCATTATTGAGGTGGCTCTCTTGTATAATGGCAAATTTATGTCCATAAATATTTTCTTTATAAGCCCAATTGAGGATCCAGAACAGACAATTGACAATCTCGATGTGTCGATGTATAAATCGACATTTTTCTGGAGTGCCGTAAATACAGATTTGTTGATATCCTCAAATCTCTGAAATTCATCAAAATAAACTGCTGTTTGTCTGTTCCTTGAAAGTTCAAATAAACCTTTCATAAATAAATCCCAGTCAGATGGGTTGAAAAGTGACGTGTTAAAATATTCTCTGATTATTTGGGAAAATTCCTGCAATAATAAGTTTGAGCTTTTTGTGTTATCAATATACAAATAGATCCCACCTATTTTATTTATTACTTTTTTTATAAGTTCAGTTTTTCCTACTCTTCTGTTGCCATATAATACTATCAGGGATCTATATTTTTCAATATCTGCTATTAATTCTTTCAATTCCTTGTCTCTATCGAAAAATATCTCCATGATTATGTTTATAATGATTATACTTATAATCTTTATGGCATAAACCGGTGATTATAACATATTCACATATATTGATATTCTGTGAAATTAGATTTTAGTTGATATATCAGAAAATGGTATTCTTATTTGATTAAATATAAAAAATTAAAATTATTTCAAAAGCTAACTGTGGCTGTAGCCATCTTTGCTTTCTGCGTTGGCACTACAAGGGTTACTGTGTATTTTCCATGTAATTCCATTCCCGTGCTGCTTGT
>JAKAAT010000017.1:6736-32015 GCA_021802205.1 Thermoplasmata archaeon | reverse complement strand
CATCTAACCTTGTTTCCACCTCCAAATTCATTATTTTGGGGAATTTAAGAATCCCATTCTCTATATAGCACTGCTGGTTTGTAAAAATCAACATAAATTCCCCATTCCTGTGCTTATACTTAGGCGGTTTAGGAACTCCATTGAATAGTTCTGGATTCTTCTTATACGACCTCAGAGCCCCAAAGAATGAAGTCCATGATTCTTTAACCTTTTTGATAGTCCACTGTGCTGTCTGTGCAGGCAGTTTCTGGAAATTATTGTTTTCCTCTAGAGCTGATGGTTCTGCGAACTGTTTTGCAAGAGTTTTGTAAGAGGACATTCTATTATGGTTAAAAAACTGGTTTCTAAGGATATAATTTGTCTGGTTGAATAAGTTTTTAGATATATGGCACATTTTAGATACAGTGCCATTACCACGGATAAAAACCTGTTCAGTCCTGATTACCTTCATAGCCAATCTCCATGGAATTCTTCTTCCTCTTTGAATAGGTTTTCATTGAATAACAATGAAGCATTGAAATTATATCCTCAAATATTTCCTCTGAATCCAGTTTTGTACTCCCAATTTCAGATATAACAACTATTTCAGTGCCAAACTTTTCAAAGAGATTTTTAAATAAATCAAAAGCTGCCCTGCTTAACCTGTCCCTGTATGTTATTATTACTTTTTCTACCTTATAGTTTATAATTTCATCAAGCATATCAAAGAATCCCTTTCTTTTCTCAAAGGATATTCCAGATGCCATATCTGAATATATTGCATTTATTGTATATCCATTCATAAAGCACCACTGCTTTAACTGCTCGAGCTGATTATTTAAATCATTCTTCTGTTTTATTGTTGATACCCTGGCATAGATAACTGTTTTTCTTTTAACATCCCTATTCAATAATTTATAAACATCCTCATCATTGTAATCATAATAGCCATTGGGCATAACTGTAAATCTTATTTTCCCTGTTGAGGCATATACATGAAGTGTCTTTCTGGATATCCGTAATAGATTTAATACCTCATTTGCCTTCATAGTTAATCACATAATACATCAGTTATATAAATAGTTATTGGAATTATGGATTATACTTTCAAAAATATTTTTTATTTTATTATTTCCTCGCAATAATTCATATTTATTAATTATTGTCGTTGCGATGTTTTCATTTAAATTTTCTATATAATCCAATGTTTCTGATTTCCCTCTGAATATGTCAATGAAAATATTTGTATCAATAATCATTTTTATCACGGGAAACTGATCCCTTTCGGCCTTCATTGGTTTCATTTTCCAATTTATCTGCTTCTTCGTGATTAGATATCCTAAAGTACTTTTCCAGCAATTTTGGATTTCCTTTTTCGCTGTTTAATAAATCTATCAACACTTCAGAAAATGATTTCTCTCCCTTGATATTTTTTAATCTTGCGTATACATCGTCGCTTATTGAAATAACTTTTACCATATGTGCATATGTGCATATGCATATTTAAAATTTCCTAATCCTCTAATAATTCGTCCTGTATATTTTAGCAGTATTTTATGGATATTTCTCCAAAATTGATATTAAACTACAAATTACAGTTAATTTTAGCATCCAATTATATACCATCCTGACTTTATTCAATCTTTTCCGGAAAAATTATAATAAAGATAAGCCCATTTAATATTATGAGAGCTTTTATTTTGAAAGAACCGGAAAAGCTTGAACCTGTAGATATTGAACCTGTAGAACCTGGAGAGAATGAAGTGCAGATTAAAACAATGGCCTGTGGCATATGTGGAACTGATTTTCATGCATATCATGGAAAACATCTTGCAGTAAAATATCCCGTGATCCCGGGGCATGAGTTAAGTGGCATAGTAACAAAAACAGGAGCTAACGTAAAATCTTTTCATGCCGGCGATCATGTTGTAGTTGACCCTAATATAACCTGCGGTCACTGTGATTACTGTAAGGAAGGTAAAGAAAATTTCTGTGAGAATATGAGAAGTGTGGGGATAAATTACCCAGGAGGATACGGTGAATATGTGACTGTTCCGGAGAAGGTGGTTTACGGTGTACCTGAAAACATGGACTTTAAGCATGCTGCGATGACGGAGCCTGTAGCTTGCATTATTCATGCATTTGAAACAACTGATGTTCATCTGGGAGGATCTGCAATTATTCTGGGCACCGGTTTTATAGGACTCACATTTCTTCAGATATTAAAGGGGATGGGTTACTACCCGATACACATAATGGGGAGGAATCCAGTAAGGAATAAACTAGCCGCAAAATACGGTGCAGACGCTCTATATACAAGTGCTGATGAAATCATGAACAGTCCGCTTATAGGCAAGGCAAGTCTGGTAATTGAAGCAACTGGGGATAATAGCGTTCTTGCAAAAACAGTTGATATGATTTCACCTTCTGGAAAGATCTTTGCTTTCTCGGTATATCCTCCGGGAGAAAATGTAAGCATAAATGCGAACAAAATTTACAGCAAAGAAATTTCTATCTTCGGTGATTTCATAAATCCTTATACTATGAAAAAGGCAATAAACATGATAAATTCAGGGCTTATTGATTGCGACGGCATGGAAGATCATATAATAGGTTTGAATGATATAGGCAATTTATTTGAATCTGGAAAAAAGGACTTTATTAAGCCTGTTATTTCTTATTATTCGTAGATTTCAAATTTATATCTATTTTTTCAAGAATACTGCAGAGCTGCTCTATATCCTTTGCAGGGAGAGATGAGATAGATTCGTTTATGATGGTTTTAATCACACACTGGAGTTCTTTGAATACTTTCACGCCCTTTTCAGTTATCTGTATGTTGATTACCCTGCGGTCGTCGTTGCTATGTATCCTTTTAACAAGGCCCATCTGTTCCAGGCCGTCAGTAATATCTGTGACCCAGCCCTTGGCCAGTGAGAGTTCATCGGCAAGGTATTTCATATTTCTTGGCTCTGTGCTTACGAGATATAGTAACTTATAATCGGTTCTTGTGAGGGAATATTCCCCTATTCTATCCTTTATCCTGGAACTGTATTGAGTTAGGATACTGTCAAGCATGGACCATATTGTAATAGTTCTCTCCATTATATTACCTCTTCATCTTTACTGCTCTGTCAGATATGTCTGAACTTTCTGGTTTTGTTTCGAGTTTATCTGCTTTTTCTGCTTTAGGTTTTCTCAGCGGCTCACGGAATATTGATACAATGGCGCCTATAAACACTATTGCTGCCCCAACGTAGAATACAATGTGCAGTGATTTCATGAATGCAGGCGCAAATATAGTGGGGAACCATGTTCTGGCAGTCATTGTTGCATAGGCACTAGGCGATATAGGAATTGTTGGATATAATTCAAGAATTGCTTTTATGGGGTTAATTCCCAAGAGTGCGCCGAATATTGCCTCTGTGGGTGGCAGCTTTGCCATTATACCTGCTAGGTTACTTCCCCCTCTGGCACTGATAACTGCAGATGATAAGGTATGCGGGAGTGTTGTTGTTAATCCCAGTATAAGTATTGAAAAGAATATGCCCATACTTGCAGTTGTACCCACATTTCTCAGGGTTGATAACATTCCAGAGGCAGAACCCCTGACATCAGGAGGAACAGATGACATGACAGCAGCTGTATTCGGTGCTGTAAATATTCCCATTCCGGCTCCGAACATGAATAGTAATATAGCCATAAATATGTAAATAAAGTCTGCAGGAAGTAGTACCAGTAGGAGAAGTGCCACACCCGAAACTATAAGCCCTGTTGAAGCAAGCCATCTCTGGCCATGTGTATCCGAATATCTTCCTGCAAGTGGTCCAAATATTCCCATGGCTACTGTCATGGGAAGCATATATATTCCCGCCCAGAATGGTACTGATGCAAAATGATATCCATGTATGGGAAGCCATATGCCCTGAAACAGTATAATTATCATGAACATGAAACCCATCATGCCCATGCTTGATATCATTCCTGCAAAGCTACCTGCTGTGAAACCCCTGATCTTGAATAAACTCAGATTGAACATAGGGTCTCTTACCTTTCTCTCAACAAATGGAAATGCTATAAGCAGTATAGTACCAACAATAAGGGCAACCTGCACCCATGGATTACCCCATCCCATTGCACTTGTCTTATAAGGGGCTATTCCGTATGTGACCCCGACCAGTAATATAATTAAACCACCTGCGAATGTAATATTGCCTGGAATGTCAAGCCTCTGCTTCTTCCTCGGTGAGGTTTCTTTCAATTTAAGGTAAGACCATACTGTTCCTACAATACCTACGGGAACACTGACCAGGAATATATATCTCCAGTTAATAGTTGCAAGAATACCACCAACAACTATTCCAATGCTCATTCCTGCTGTTGCCGCAATGGCATTTATTCCCAGTGCAAACCCCCTTTCTTCCTTCTTGAAATTATCAGTAATAATTGCATAACTGTTGGCAAATATGAATGAGCCACCCACTGCCTGTATAATTCTAAATATAATAAGTTCCAGTGCACCGGTATCACCTGTTCCTGGTGTAAGATATAGTAATATGGACCCAACTGTAAATACTGCAAAACCCATATTAAAAAGTCTGACTCTCCCGAACATGTCAGATAATCTTCCTATTGTAACCAGGAGTACTGCGGTTACTATCATATAACCCATCAATATCCATAGAAGGTATACGAATGAATTTGGTTGTAGTGGATTTAATTTGATTCCGGTAAATATTGCCGGCAGAGCTATAATTAGAATACTCATATTTATAGTGGCCATCAATACTCCCATAGTCGTGTTGGATAAGGCCACCCACTTCTCCTGAACCATGATAGTTAATTAATTTTTATTATTTAAAGGTTATTTTACGAAATTATTTATTAATAAATAATAATGTAGTCAAGAATTATTTTATGTAATAGTATTCGCCTTCTGACTTCTGCTGGCGATCCAGTGCACTGTTCAATTTATTTATTCTGGGCCTTTTTGTAATTTCATCACGCCTGAATGTAATTCCCAGTTCCTTGAGAAATGTATTCATACCTTCCCGCATGTTCATGGGACCAATAGAGTTACCGTATACACCCTGACTGCCCTTGAAAACTATAAGCGCATCTGAAATTAGGTCTATAAGGTAAATGTCATGATCTACAACGATGGCACTTTTTTTATTGTTCTCTATTACCCTCCTTATTATTCTTGCAACGCTCATCCTGTATGAGGAGTCAAGATGTGCCGATGGCTCATCTATGAGGTACAGGTCTGCGTCTGTTGCCAGTGTCAGGGCTATAGAGGTACGCTGCAGTTCCCCGCCGGAGAGATCGCCCATACCTTTATCATATAGTTCCTCTATATTAAGTGGTGAAAGGATTTCATTCTTGATAAATACGTCCTCCATTTTTTCCTTTAATGCATTGGAAAGAAGTTCGTAAACGGTACCATCATAATCACTTGATATATACTGAGGCTTATATGCTATTTTGAGTTCATTTTCCACAGAACCGGAATCAGGTTTGACAACGCCTGAAAGAATTTTAACAAAGGTTGTTTTTCCCAGTGCATTCTGGCCAAGAACACCGATTATTTCTTCCCTGTTTATGTAACCCTCTCCGATACTCAGATGAAAATTACCATAATTTTTTTCCATGGTGGTCCATGATGTTACTTTTGTTGTTACCATTGTCCTTTTGCTGGATTTAACAGTAAAATCTATGGATGTTGGTCGTATCCTTACGTTTTCTTCTCTTATATAACCCGAGAGGAATTCATTAATTGCCTTATTTGTGGATTTTTCCTTGGTAATTACACCATATGCCCCTGGACTTCCATAAACAAGATTAACCTGATCCGCCATTTTGTCCAGTATGGCAAGATCGTGTTCAACAACCAGTACAGTCTTAGATTTTGAAAGTTCACGTATTATTTCAGATATACGCAGTCGTTCATGGATATCAAGATATGATGATGCCTCATCAAAAAGGTAAATATCTGCATCCTTCATCAGTGTCATGCCGACTGCTAGCTTCTGCAATTCGCCACCTGACAGTTCTTTTATATCTCTGTCAAGTGAGGTGGACATTGCAAGTTCATCGATTATAATGTCCATATTGCCATGATCATTATTTTTCATTATCTCACGGACAGTGCCTTTGACCACCCTTGGGATAAGATCAACATACTGATTTTTCAGCACCGCCTTCTTTTTTCCACTGTATAAATCCCGGAAATACTGGCCCATTATACTCTTAGAAAATTTCTCTATAACGAAATCCTGATCATCTTTTCTTGCAATACCCCCGAAATTCGGTATAAGCACACCTGAAAGTATATTCATTGTTGTAGTCTTTCCCAGTGCATTCTGGCCGAGAATTGCATTAACCCTTCCTGTTCCAAGTTCCGGCAACGAATAAAGCCGGAATGAATCGATTCCGTACTGATGGACTATATTTTTATTCAGCTCGTCAGGTATGCTTACTATCTTGATGGCATCAAAGGGGCATCGTTTTACGCAGATTCCGCACCCGATACACAGTGATTCTGTAATTACAGGAAAATCATCAGACTGCCCTGGAAATTCAATTGTCTTCGCCCCGTTACGAACGGGCGGGCAGTAGTACCTGCACTCATGGTTGCATTTTTTCGGATGGCACCGTTCTCTGTCTAAGATAGCTATATGCATATTATATTCTCAAAAATTTAGTTTGATTTCCAGTATTCATCCGGTATTTCGCTATATATATCGAACTGGCTATCATGCACTGCGGATGTACTGATATTCATTTCAGACAGCTCCAGAACCCTCAAAACATTCAGTATCCAGTAATGTATACGCCATTCCCTTCCATCAAAAAGTGTTGTTTCCTCTCTCTCGGTTTCGAGTATTCCAAGGTCTTCCATTGTATAGAAAACGTCCCGATCCTCAGGTTCAAGCATGTTATCAATAACCCTTGTACTATATCCGAAGAAATTAATAATATGCTCCGCTGAAGACTCTGATTCTTCAATACCCATCTTCCTATTCTGGAGACTCAATCCGTTGCTTATTGCTCTTGACAGTTCATCGATTTTGACATATGTCCTGTTTCTTAATTTTACCATTTCCATGTTACTTGTTGCCACATTAATCACCTTTAAAGTAAACATACCTTATTACATGTGAATTAATAAGGTTATTTAATTTTGAATAATAATATGCCATTTGTATTATATTAATGTTTCCAGTAAGATGAAAAATTGTTCTATATAGCATATATAGAATATATAGGTAATATTTATAATATTTAGAAGCCTGACAAAATTAGAGGATCGATGAGTTCGGATATTGACAAATCAATGGACATGGCAAAATCTTCCAGATTCCATTATAAAGTTTTATTTATATCAGGTCTGGGTTTTTTCACAGATGCTTATGATCTTTTTATTATTGGCGTTGTAATACTTTTACTTCCATTGGCCGGGTGGCAGAGAATAGGCGTATTTTATGAGGGATTAATAACATCAACAGCACTCCTGGCTGCAGTCATCGGTGCTATTGTATTCGGGCGCCTTCTTGATTACTCAGGCAGAAAGGCCATATACGGACTTGAACTCATTGCCCTGATAGTAGGTGCCCTGGGAAGTGCATTTCTGACACCAGTTAACAATATATTTGCACTGCTTTTCTGGAGATTTCTTCTTGGAATAGGCATCGGCGGTGATTATGCCACAAGTTCAACGATCATGACAGAATATTCTAACACCATGAACCGTGGAAGATTCGTTGGCATGGTATTTTCCATGCAGAGTTTCGGACTTATAGCCGGCCCGCTTATATCCATTGCATTTCTCTCCAACGCTGTATCAGCTTATATAACATGGAGGCTGCTGCTTGCCATAGGTGCACTTCCAGCAATTATAGTAATATATTTTAGAAGAAAAATGCCAGAGCCACCCAGATATACTGCAGATGTAAGAGGTGACTATGCCCAGGCGGCCAAAAATTTGAAGGATTTTACAGGTATAAGCTCTGATGAAAAGCGTGGAGAAACAGTAAAGGCTCCATGGTACATACTTTTCAAGGACAGAAAATTTCTTCTGACACTTATAGGTACTGCAGGCGCATGGTTTTTAATGGACTGGGCTTTCTACGGGAATTCAATTATGTCAAACAGTATACTTGCCTTTTTAGTTCCGTCGTCGGTTACAGGCATACACGCTATTATACTTACAAATGAGTACTCTGCTATGATATTCGGAATAGCTGCCTTTCCAGGATACTGGCTTGCCTCATTTACCATTGATAGAATAGGAAGGAAACCTGTTCAGGTGACCGGTTTCGCCATGATGGCGATTTCATTTGCAACAATATCACTCTTAAGTTTTCTTACAACGTATAAATTCCTTGACTATTTCCTTTTAATCTACGGGATAAGTTATTTTTTCATCATGTTTGGTCCGAATGTGACAACATTTGTATATCCTCCGGAGGTATTTCCCATATCAACCAGAGGGCTGGGGACAGGTATATCCTCAGCCGGAGGAAAAACAGGCGCATTCATAGGGACCTTTGCCGATACAATCATATTATCTATTACAGGTATTCATTTTCTTATGGGAATCCTTGCAGTTATTGCATTCATTGGAATGGTAATTACCATACTGCTGCTTCCCGAAACAAAACGTAAAGATCTCGGAAAAACATCCCGTGAGGGAGAGTTTATAAATACAGGAAAGTGAAAAGGCTTAATAATATTTAAACATAACCTGCAATCATATGGAAACTGTTTTTCCCGATCCAAAAAGTAAAGATATGCTTAGCCATTATATGGAATCCAAAAATGGTGGTATAAAAATTGCAGGTGTGAAATATGATTATAGCTCTGATAAGTTTTCTTCCAGCATAGTTAAAGAATTTTTTTTGCGAAATAATCTATTTACAGGTTTTGAGGATCGAATTTCAGGAAATATTGAGGCGAAAATAAGGAATAAAAAAACTAAAATCATGGGAATACTTAATGCAACGCCGGATTCATTTTTCAATGGTTCTAGAGTTTCCGGTACAGAAACTATTGACCGCATGATAGATTTGAAACCAGATATAATCGATATAGGCGGTGAAAGCACCAGACCCGGGAGTTCAGAAGTTGATCCTGAAACAGAATTTTCAAGAATTAAAAGTATACTTGAATATATTAAGTCAGTTTCAGATATACCAGTATCGGTTGATTCACGGCATTATGAAACAATAAAAAGATCAATGAAGTACGGAATTAGTTATATAAACGACATATCCGGATTCGAGGATCAACGGATGATCGATATTGCAAGAGACAACGGAGTAAAATGTATAGTCATGCATATGAGAGGTACCCCGCAGAATATGGACCAATTTACCAGTTATGATAATATTTTTGTGGAAATTAACACGTTTTTTTATAACCGGATAAATGCAATGATTCAGGCCGGCATTGATCCAGAAAATATTATACTTGACCCGGGAATAGGATTTTCAAAGGATTTTCAGGGGAATGTATCTATTCTCCGGTCCCCATGGTCCTTTTTCCTGGGATTCGATACACTGTTCGGAACTTCGAGGAAAAGCATAATAGGAAAAATAACGGGAAGCAGTGTGGAAGATAGGGCTGGCGGGACAATTGCCACATCTATTTACCTTAACAATAACGGGGTTGATGTAATCAGGGTACATGATGTTTTGCCTAACAGGGATGCTATAACGATGTACAGATACATTGAAGATTCTTGAATGACCTCTTCTCCCCGGTAATCGGCAATTGTTAATGTTAATAACGTGAAGTTTATATATTTTCTACCAATGGATGAAACATGATGAGAGTCCCGTATAAGGTTAAACTTCCTACAGGAGAACGATATACTTTCATAAAAAATACGCTGGCATCCAGGGACCTTTATACGGTTTGTGAAGAGGCACACTGCCCTAACATAAGCGAATGCTGGGAAAGCGGAACGGCAACATTCATGATTCTTGGGTCTAACTGCTCGAGAGGTTGCAGATTTTGTGCAGTTACACATGGAGGCATGCTGCCCCTGGACCCGGAGGAGCCGGAAAAGGTATACGAATCCGTTAAGCTTATGGGACTTGATTATGTGGTAATAACATCTGTGGACAGGGATGATCTGCCAGATAATGGATCCTCGGCATTTGCGGCAGTGGTAAAAAAAGTCAGGGAGCTGGGGATAAAAATTGAGGTTTTAATTCCGGACTTCAGCGGCAATCAGAATGATATAGATAAAATAATAGAATCAAAGCCAGATGTGATAGCGCATAATATTGAAACAGTCAGGAGACTGACCCCATCGGTACGTGACCCGCGGGCAGGGTATGATCAGAGCCTGGCAGTTCTTAAATATATAAAGGAAAATGATAAAAATACCATAACAAAATCGTCAATAATGATTGGTCTGGGAGAGACCGATGATGAGGTAATAGAGACAATGAATGACCTGAGAGGGGCAGGAGTCGAAATACTAACTGTTGGCCAGTATCTCAGGCCTACCAAAAAACAGTTAGAGGTAAAGGAATATTCGTCCATGGATAGATTCAAATTCTTTGAGAAAAAGGGTTATGAGATTGGATTTTCCTTTGTGGCATCCGGCCCGCTTGTGAGAACTTCTTACAGGGCAGCTGAAGGATACATAAAAATGAGGGATAAGTATGATTGAGGAAACTGATATTAGCAAGGAAGGTTTGTTGACCGCATATAAGAATATTGTAATGGAAAGACTTTTTGATAAGAAAATGCTCAATGCCAGCAGACAGGGATTTTTACCGTTTTACATTCCGCTGATGGGGCATGAAGCTATACATATTGGGCTGGGCATGGCAATAAGGGATGAGGATTTCTTTTATCCCTATTACAGGGATTTCGGTGTACTGCTACAGATGGGTATACCAATAGATACAATCCTATCTCAGGTATTTGCAACTGCCACGGACAATGAAATAGGTAGGGATATGCCGGATCATTTCTCATTGAAAAAATATAATATAGGTGCGGTTATAACACCTGTTGCTGGCCATTTAACATCGGCAACCGGAATTGCGTATGCAAAGAAATACAGGAAACAGAAGGGCTCGGTAATAACAACGTTCGGGGACGGAGCAACATCGACCCCTGATTTCCATGTTGCCATGAATTTTGCAGGAGTTTATAACCTACCCATGGTATTTTTCGTTGAGAATAACCAGTTTGCCATATCTGTTCCAACGTATCCAAGCACCGATAAGGCCTTCAGCAACACCTACGAGGAAACAAGGGGTGCTATCTATAAAAAGGCAGAGGCCTATGGATTCACAGGAATAAGAATAGATGGAACAAATTTTCTGGAAGTTTACCGGGCAACAAGACAGGCTCTGGAAAGTGCTGAAAACCAGCCTATACTTATTGAGGCAATGACTTACAGAATGGGGCCCCATTCAACAGCCGATGACCCGAATAAGTACAGAACCACAACAGTAATAGAAGGTGGAGATAAGGACCCTCTTGTTGTAAATCAGAAAATGCTGAAGGACATGAAAATTTTAACCGATAAGGATATCAGCAGTATAAATGCTGAGATGGATGAAACAACATCACAGCTTATAGATAAATATGAAAAGGCACCGAAACCAGATAAGAGTACCATGATGGGAAACCTGTACGAGGATGAACCGTGGTATATAAGTGAGGAAAGAGGCGATATACAATGACTCAGATGACCATGGTAAAGGCACTTAACAGTGGATTAAATAATGCAATGGAAAAAGATGATTCAATAATACTCCTGGGAGAGGATGTAGGAACAGATGGAGGGGTATTCAGGGTAACAGACGGATTGCTTGCAAAATATGGCAGAGAGAGGGTTGTGGATACACCACTTGCTGAGCTTGGTATAGTGGGATTCGGAATAGGAATGTCCATGGCCGGACTTAAAGCTATACCGGAAATTCAGTTCCAGGACTTTATTTACACTGCTATGGACCAGATTATAAACCAGATGGCAAAACTCAGATACAGGACCAATGGAGATTACACATTACCTATGGTTCTGAGAACCCCTTACGGCGGAGGCGTTCACGGTGGACCTTACCATTCGCAGAGTGGTGAGGCATATTTTACACATACGCAGGGACTTACTGTTGTAACACCTTCAAATCCATATGATGCAAAAGGATTGTTACTTTCTTCCATAGAATTGAATGACCCCGTTATATTTCTTGAGCCAAAAAGATTATATTACGCAGGGAAAATGGATGTTCCTGATGATTACTATAAAGTTGACCTGAGAAAGGCTAACGTCATAAGGGAGGGAGATGACCTCACAATAATAACGTATGGTCCGGCTGTACCACTTGTTAAAAGCACGGTGGAAAAGAACAATGTAAATGCACAGATAATAGATTTGAGAACTTTGAGTCCGTTCGATCTTGAGACGATCATGGCAGGCGTGAAAAAGACAGGAAAGGTACTCATAGTTCATGAGGCACCCAAAATGTTCGGTGTAGGAGCCGAACTTTCGGCCACAATTTCCGAAAGGGCTATTGATTATCTAGCTGCGCCCATTCTGAGGGTTACAGGGCTTGATATACCGATACCCTTTGCGCTGGAAGACTATTATGTGCCCAACGAGAAGAGAATAATGGCGGCAATAGAGAAACTGTTGAAATACTGATTTGGTGATATAAATGTATACTGTTAGTTTACCCCCAATTGGTGAGGGCATTCAGGAAGGAGAAATAGTAAAATGGAATGTAAAACCGGGCGATTCGGTAAAGAAAGATGATGAACTGGTAGAGGTTATGACGGATAAAATAACCGTAAAGATACCCTCACCTGTTGCAGGGAAAATTGTTAGAACCATGGTCAACGAGGGTGAAACCGCTATGATAGGGGAGGCAATCCTTGAAATTGATTCGCCTGATGAATCAAACACGCCTTCAGGAGATAAAAAGGAAGTGCCAGCCCCGAAACAGGAGGTTTCGATAAGTACAGATGAGAAAATACCCAGTGTGAAGGCAACCCCTGCAGTTCGTGCATATGCAAGATCACAGAATGTAGATATTCTAAAGGTTAAACCTGCATCTGCTGATGGAAGAATAACAAAGGATGATATAGACCGCTTCGCATCCCGGAAAACAGTGGAGTCACCTAAAGCTGTTGCAGGCACATCCAGTGAAGACGAAATATTCACACCTACCGGTATAAGAAAGATCATATTTGATAAAATGACAAAATCAAAGCAGATAATACCGCATTTTACCATTACAGATTTCATAGATACGGGCAATATAGAAAAATCCATAAAACAGTATACTGGAAAGAGGTACCTGAGCTTCACAGCCTTCTTTGTAAAGGCCGTAACGGTTGCCTTCAGGGATTTCCCGAAGCTTAATGCCATCTATAACGAAAATGATAAGACCTATACAATAAAGAAAAATTATAATATTGGTGTTGCAGTGGATTCTCCAACAGGATTAACCGTTGTGGTTGTAAGGGATGTTGCATCAAAGAATGTATTCCAGATATCGGATGAAATAAAGGATATGGCAGAACGTGCTAGAACCGGTAAGCTACAGCTACAGGATGTTCAGGGTTCAACATTTTCAGTGACAAATATAGGATCCATAGGCGGAATAATGGCCACTCCCATAATCAATTATCCTGAAGTTGCAATACTCGAGATTAATTCCAGAACATCCGGGTTCGTGAATGGGGAGCTGAGACAGGGGCTTTATCTTACACTTGCCTGCGATCACAGGCTGATAGACGGAGCCGAAGCTGCCCGTTTCCTTGGCAGATTAAAAGAGGTTCTTGAATATCCATTAATGTACATTGGTGATTGAATGGATTTCGATGCTGCATTTATAGGGTCCGGTGCCGGTGGTTACTATTCCGCCCTGAGGTTGTTAAAACATAAAAAAAAGGTTCTGATCATTGAAAAGGAAAAATTTGGAGGTGAATGCCTGAACTACGGGTGTATCCCATCTAAGGCGCTTATAGAACTGAGCGAAGGAATCGAATATTTGAAGGATATGCCCGGGGTTTCCATGAAATACAATCTGGATATGAAGGAGTGGCAGAAATGGAAGCAATCCGTTGTTACAAGGATAACCGGCGGTGCTGAGAAACTTTGTCTGAGCCTTGGAGCGAAGATAGTGTATGGCACAGGCAGCATAAAGGATAGAAATACTGTTACGGTCAATGGAACCGATTATTCAACGGAAAACATAGTCATAGATACCGGATCTGTACCAGTGAAAATAAAGGGAATAGATGATGTTTATTATAACAGGGAAATACTTGCCATGGAAAACATTCCTGACAAACTGGTGATAATAGGTGGTGGATATATAGGTGTTGAAATGGGAACCGCCTTTAGGAAACTTGGATCCGACGTTTATATAGTTGAAATGAAAGATAGAATACTTCCAGAAATAGAGGAAGACCTTGCAAGGGAAGTTGATAAAAAGCTCAGGAAGCTGGGTGTTAAGATCATGACGGGTAGTAAGGTGCAATCAGTGAAGAAAAACAAAAAGTATACAGTTGCAATAGAGGGTGACGATAATATAGAAGCAGATACGGTTCTCATGTCGGTCGGACGCATACCCAGTACAGGAGATACAGGAATAGAGAAACTGGGAATCCAGATGGATGGAAAATTCATACAGACAGATGGACACAAAAGGACAAATATACCCAACATCTATGCTATAGGAGATGTTTCCGGTGGCCCTATGCTGGCACATAAGGCATTCTATGATGGATACGTCGCTGCAGAAAATATTCTCGGTAATGATACTGTTGTAGATTACAGGGCACTTCCCTTTGTTGTATATACAGACCCTGAAATAGCATTTACTGGAAAAACCGGTAGCAAATATAATAAAATACCGGTACTTGCAAATCCCAGATCGCTGACCATGAATCAGAAGGAAGGTTTCTTCAAACTTTACTACGATGATGATGGAAGCATAACAGGTGCCGGAGTTGCTGCACCTCGATCCTCCGAATCTATAACTGAAATCAGTCTTGCAGTAGAATCAGGGCTTTCCATAGATGATCTGTTTCTGACAATACATCCGCATCCCACGGTTTCTGAGGGATTAAAGGATGCAGCGGAGAGAAATGACTAATTACTGGACTGATCTGGGAAAAATAGGATACAGTGATGCACTTAATTTACAGTATAAGCTCGTAAAGGCCAGGAAGGATAATCAAATTCCTGATACTGTATTATTTCTGGAGCACTATAATGTTTACACCATAGGCAGGAAAAGTGACCCCTCAAATTACAGCAATGTAGATGTAATAAAAACAGATCGTGGCGGAGATGTTACATACCACGGTGAAGGCCAGCTTGTCACATATTTTATTTTTGATGTAAGAATCAACGGCAAAAAGGAGGTCAGGAAGCTTCTTGAAAATATAGAGGAATCATATATAGATGTGCTGAAATCCTATGGGTACAGGGCCATGCTATACGGGGAGCCCGGCATATGGATAGATGATATGGGAGAGAAAAGGAAGGTTGCCTCACTGGGAATGGCTGTTGATGATTATGTTTCCTATCATGGCATGGCACTCAATATATCACCATCGGTACTGAAGGGCTTCAGCCTCATAAATCCATGCGGCATGAATAACAATGTAATATCCTACGTAGATATACCAAGAGAGAAGGCAATAAAATCTCTGGTAAATGAATTTTCCATGCATTTCGGAAGGTTTACCGAAGTTAAAAACAAAAATATGCTCAGGATTCCCTTTTAATATCCCATATACGTTCTACTATCCCGAGACGTTTGTTTGATGCCAGCGCCTGCATAAAGAGCACAGAGGAAAGCCTGTTAAGATATATCATAATATACTTGTTCATGGACATCTGTTTTGAAACGAATACAGCAAGCCTTTCGGTTCGGCGGGCAACGGTTCTTGCCATGTGCAATGAAACCGCTTCCAGACTTCCATCTGGTATTACAAAAAGCTTTATTTTCCCAATTTCTTTCCGGTATTCAAGAACTCTCTGCTCCAGCCATTTTACGTCCTCTTCCTTTATTGTCCTATGCTGGCTTTCAGCTGTTAGATCCTCACCCATGACAAAAACATCGTTCTGAATCCTCATAAGATCATTTTTAATGTCTTCCCATTTAGTATTTATCAGAGCATTCCCTATGAATGAATTCAATTCATCAAATGTACCCTGCAAATCCACCATGGGAGAATCCTTCCCTATCCTAATCCTGAGCCCATTATCGGTTTCTCCCTGATCCCCACGTCTCGTAAACATATAAACCTATTATTTCTAAAGATTTAATATTTTGTTTAAAACGTAATATAATAGTAATAAAAATACTATGAGATTTTATTTCCGCCTTATTGTAATCGGTATAACATCGTTGTTAAATTCACAAATTGCGATATCTATGGGATCTATCATGTCAGGCGAAACATCTAAAATCACAGGAGCACCCATTGCGATCTGCAATGCCCTCGCCCCAATAATCCTCGCTTTTTCAAATTTAGTCAGCATCATAGAAATCATTTAAAGTATAAGGTGTATTAAATAATCCTAAATAAACATTTCTGTGGTATAAATTTAGTCAACCTGTAATAATTATTTATAATAGCTTATATTTATTTTATTACTACATTATCCAGCATTTCTGTAGATAAATTAATATGCAAGCCGTTAACCATGAGCGGGTATCGATGCTCTCCAAGTTTTACCAGGAGATGATAATCTGACACGCTGAACTCCATTTTCTGGAATTCTTTGTAATTTATGGTACCTTCTCCGTTATAAATGTAATTTTCGGCCGTGACCGGTTCTCCATCTATCCCGTTGGCCGTGAGAAGCTCCACAGAATTGTTGTTCTTTACTGTCATAATTAAACACTGAGATTTTATCCCTCTAATTGTAGCCGGTTCAAGATTGGTGAGTATAAGCACCTTTCTACCAACAAGCGCTTCTCTAGAATAATATTTTTTCAAATCGGATACTGATGTATAGACTTTATCCCCTTTAACTTTTATTACGTATAGAGAGTCTGCAGATGGATGATCCTCCACGGATATAACAGTTGACAGCTGTATATCAAGCACATTGGGATTGGTGAGATCGATCTTTTCAAAGGGTATATTACCCTTATTTATATGAAAATCATTATTATCAAGAATTTTTGAAAATGTGGATTCACCCGGTATTAATATTATTCCCAGTGATTCCATAATATTTATCGAAGCAGAAGGAATATAGGGATATAGCATAGCAGTAAGGTACTGCCCTATTTTAAGTGCGATGTAAAGTTTTTCATTAAGTTTATTCATATCCTCTTTTATGAGTTTCCACGGAGCTGCCTCCGTGAAATAGTTGTTTGCTACCATTACCAGTTCAAGCCATACGGAAAGCCCACGTTTAATGTGCAAATTTTCGATTTCGGCACAGTATTCAGAAAATTTGCTTCTGAGTAAATTCATTATTTCGCTGTCGGTTTTATCAAGGGATTTTGAAGCATGCGGGGAAAGCCCATTTTTTTCAATAAAACTTTCAACACGGTATATATAATTGCCATATTTGTCCACAAGTTCAGAGTTTACCTTGTATTGAAATTCGTGGAGTGAAAAATCGGAATCCCCGGTTTCTGGCAGTATGGATGCCATATAATATCTTAACGAATTTTTATCCACAAATTTTAACATTTCATCTGCTGTAAATCCTATGCCACGGCTTTTTGAAAATTTTTCCCCCTCGAACCTGAGGTATTCATTTGCAGGAACGTTATATGGAAGATTGTATTCCCCATGCGCCAGAAGCATCGCAGGCCATATTATCGTGTGAAATGGTATATTGTCTTTTCCAATGAAATAATAAGATTTTACGTTTTTATCCATCCAGAAATTCTTCCAGTAATCTGGCTTTCCTATATTCATGGAGTAAACCCTTGCTCCGGTGATATAGCCTATAAGTGCCTCGAACCATACATATATCTTTTTGTTCTCATAACCTGAAATGGGTATTTTAACACCCCAGTCAAGATCCCTAGTTATCGCCCTCGGGTGTAAACCTTCATTTATAAAATTTCGTGTAAATTTCAAAACATTCTGTTTCCAGTATGTTTTTGAATCTATATAATCAGAAAGTTCCTTCTGCAGTGAATCTAAAGTAAGGAAGAAATGCTCCGTAACTCTGAACACGGGTTTTTCATGAATCAGATTACAGACAGGATTGATTAATTCTATAGGATCCAGTGTTCTCCCGCAGTTATCGCACTGGTCTCCCCTTGCACCATTGTATCCGCAGTACGGACAGGTTCCTTCTATATATCTGTCTGGCATGAACTTATTAAGTGTCCTACAGAAAGGTGAGACCATGTATCTTTTTACCAGGTAATTTTTTTCCAGAAGATTCAGGAAGAATTCATCAACATCGATATCATGATCCGGATCGCTTGTTCTGGTGAACTCATCAAAATTTATATCAAGCGAATTGAATGTCTGAATCTGCATATTATGGAATTTATCTGCTATTTCCTGTGGAGTAACATGGCTTTTTTCAGCACTGATTGTAATTGGTGTTCCGTATTCATCACTACCGGAGATAAAAAGGACTTCCTTTCCAATCATTCTATTGAAACGTACGAATATGTCTGCACCTAGATACGCACCTGCGATATGCCCCAGGTGAAGTGGCCCATTAGCATATGGCAAGGCACAGTTTACAAGAATTTTTTCTCGTTCCATCAAAGGGATAGTTTATACTAAAATTTAAGTCTTTATTATGGCTCCGCCTTAAACTCATCCTCAATAACATATACAAACTTATTCAGAAAATGGTCAAATACGATTATGAGAAGCATGCCTGCAAATAGAAATAGCAGTGCGAATACATTTGCACGCTCAAGTATAAATACCACGGCTATACCCATGGCAGGAGGGTGCATTGCCTGAAAGATAACAAGGAGAAGTGCAACTGCAGTCTCAACCAGTGCAAGGGTTGGGTATAACCCTATGTGCAGTGAAACAAAAAATCCCATAATTCCACAGATTCCGGATATTATATAACTCTTAACAAATTTATTAATCCTGGACGATTCCTGATGTGGTTCCATGAATAGTAGAAAGGAGCTTGAGGCAAATGATGAAAAAACGATAAATTTGGCTATGGGTACAATGTATACATGTATTAACGAAAGCGAAAATATTGTGATTGATAGTGTTATCCCGATAAAAATTGCAGGGATAATACTGTTTCTAATACGGATTTCGCTCTTGCTATGTTTATTTTGCATCAAGTAAATAATTAACTTACTGCTTATAAATAAATCTATACATGGCTATTTTAGGGATTTTCGATTATCGGTTATATCCGATGGAAACTTTAATCGGAACTTTTCAGCTGTTTTATGGTTTCCTGTACTGCTGTATCAACTGATTCATCGCTTGTATATCTGCTCCTCCATCCTGTGGCGAGGAGTTTATCTATTGCAAGGTGTGTTATCTTTATATCTCCCTTCCATCCTCTCCCGCCAATGCCTCCTGTATAGTTATATTTAACATTCTTTAATCCCATTCTTTTGACCACATAATCGGCTATGGTCTTAACAGATGTTGTATCCCTGTTGCCAAGATTTATTATATCAGTTTTGTCAAATTTTTCATGAACGTAGATCATGGAATCCACACAGTCGGTAACGTGCATGTAGGATTTCCTCTGTGTTCCGTCTCCCAGTATTTCAAGTTCAGCTGGATTTTTCATCAGCTTATTTATAAAATCATATATAACACCGTGAGTGGAATTTTTCCCAACTATATTTGCAAAACGGAAAATTGTTCCTCTTATGCCATAATAATGGGAATACGCTGTTATGAAACCCTCATTGGACATTTTGGATGCGCCGTATGATGATATTGGCATATATGGACCATAATTTTCAGGAGTGGGCATGATGGATGCTTCTCCGTAAACAGTGGATGAAGAGGCAAACAGTATCTGCTTCACATCTTTTTTTCTCATATATTCCAGTATGTTTTGGGTAACCACAACATTGTTTTCAAAATCCTTTTCCGGATCTTCTGATCCATATCTTACATCGGAATTTGCTGCGAAATGTATAACAACATCTATATTTTTCATTGTACCGAAGTCAAAGGATAAAAGGTCAGCGTTAATAAAATCAAGATTTTTATTTCCCTTAAAAGCCCTTATAAATCTTTCACCCACATGATTATTCAGATTGTCTATTACAGTAACTCTGTTATCAGGCAGCAATTTTTCCACCATATTTGAACCTATAAATCCTGCGCCGCCGGTTATCAAAATATTTTTTCCATTCATAATGGGAGATAACATGTTAAATAATAATTGTTTTTATATTAAAAATTAATAGGGTACTATGACCTATTACTTTAAGTGTAAGGATTTAGGATGGAATTGCTCATTTGAAAACCATGCCGAAAAGAGAGAGGATATATTTCCAAGGATAAGGATTCATTTTCACTATGCGCATGCTACAAATGATATAGACGAAGAAACCATGAAGAAAATAGAATCTGTAATATATGAAGGTGAAGAGTACAAAGGGGAAATATGAAAATCGAAAAAATAAAGGGATTCCGTGACCATTATCCTGAGGATATGGAAATCAGGAATTATTTTTTCAAGAAGATTACAGGTTTAGCCGAAAATTTTGGATACCAAAGAATAGATTTTCCCAGTCTGGAGCCACTGGACCTTTACAGATTAAAATCTGGTACAGAGCTTGTGAATCAGACATTTTCTTTTGTTGACAAGGGAGGCAGGGAGGTTACCATGATCCCGGAAGCAACACCCTCTACAGTAAGGCTCCTGACGGCGAGAAAGGACCTCCCGAGACCCATAAGGTGGTATTCTTTTCCCAAGGTCTGGAGATATGAGGAGCCACAAGAGGGAAGATTCAGGGAACATTATCAATTCAACGCGGATATGTTCGGCATAGATTCTGAAGAGGTAGACGCAGAGATTATCGGACTTGCGTCCAGCATACTTGATTATCTTGGGTTATCTGGTGTATACGAAATCAATATAAACGACAGATTTCTGATGGAGTACATTCTGAAAGACCTGGGAATTGAAAATATACAGGAAGCATTTTCAATTATTGATAAGTACAAGAAACTGGACAAAGCCCATTTTTCATCGTTACTAAATCAGATCGGAGCCGGAGATGAAATAGTCAAAAAGATCTTATTGCTTCTATCTGAGAAAACAGACACAAATGGACTTGAAAAAAAGGTTAAAAAAACTGTTAAAAATTACGATGAAATAAAACCTAGAATTGAAAGGCTTAAAAAAACGTTTGAGCTCATAAATCTTTATACAGAAAGCCAGATAAATTATGACTTTTCTATTGTGAGAGGACTTTCGTATTATACAGGTATAGTTTTTGAGGCCTTCGATATAAAAGGTGAATTAAGGGCCATTCTAGGTGGGGGAAGGTATAATAATCTTTCAAAACTTTTTTCAGAAGAGGAGATCCCCGCCGTGGGTTTTGCCATAGGGGATGCAGTAATTGAATTACTCCTGAAAAGACAGGAACTATGGGTCAGACGGGATCTGAAAGAGTCTTATTATATATGTAATCTTTCCGGTTCAGACGATGAATATATAATAAAAATAGCCAGCAGAATCAGGAGTTTAGATAAAATTGCTCTGGTAGATATGACTCACAGGAAAATATCATCACAAATGAAGAGTGCATCAGGTTACAATTATGCCGTGATAATTGGTGATAAAGAAGTAGAGGAAAATACAGTTACAGTTAAGAATATGGAAACTTCAGATCAATCCACCATGGGATATGATGATTTTCTGCTTCACCTGAGAAACAAAACATCTTAATAGTTAACCTTGAAAGCTAGAAGCTCCATTAGTCAACTTGAGATGGAAATCACTAACCTTAAGATAGTAAAATTATTATTTGTTGATTCATGGTTTGACAACAAAATTTATATTGAAATAAAACCTTATCTATAAATGTCAGTTGCTTTTGTCCTTATAAGAGTTTTACCAGGTAAGGAACATGAAATATATGATAAGGTATCCAAATTAAAATACGTAACAGAGGTACATCCTTTGCTTGGGGAATACGACCTTATACTGAAAATAGATACGGAGGAAATGACAGAAATAGGAAAAATGGTTATTCAGGACATAAGAAGCATCAATGGCGTTGTTGAAACAAAAACACTTGCGGAGATTAAATTATAGGTGATAAAATGACAGTATTTTCTTGGAATTGGGATGTTTTTTTTCTGGTATTGCTTGCTTTGCTTGCTCTGTCTCTCATAATATTCGGTGTTTTGACCGCATATTTTGGAAGCAATAAAAGCAGAATAGTTGGAGCCAGTTTATTTATTATAGGTTTGCTAATAGGAATATTTGTAATACTGGGTTCACAGGATGTGTTCAAGATAAGTTTTATTACCGAAGTTCTTGAGCCAACAGTATTTTACATCATTGCCGCCATCATAGGTGTGGTAATAGGCCTCCTTGTATTTCTTGGGGCCATAATGAAAACATAAATCATTATTTTAAAAGACCTTTTATTTCACTTTCTTCTGAAATGAAATATATTACATCATTTTCCTCGAATTCGTATTCATTTCCTAGTGGGAAAACATAATTATTGCCTTTTAGTACTGATAGTATTATAATTTTATTAAAAACTTTGATAAAATCTCCAATTTTATGACCTATATATTTTTCAGGTATTTTAACAGAATATATTTTTGGGCCGTCCCCTGTTGATAACAATTTAAGGACAAAATCTGGAAGTTTAGGGTTCATTATTGATTTGGATATAACAAGGGCGCTCAACTCATTAAGTGTTATAACCTCGTCTGCACCTGCATTTTTTGCATTTGGTACATTCTCTGACTTTGCCACCTGGGCTATAATTTCTGCAGATTTGTTCAATTTTCTGATCTGGAAAATATTCAGTATTGTTTTTGCATCTATGAGATTTGGCGGTATATCCGAACTGAAGTCCCCGGTAACAATAAAACGTTTAGCCTCTGCGGCATTTGCAGTTTCCAGTGTTTTTTCATCCGTTGGATCTCCTGGTGTGAAAAAAACATAGTCAGATTTGACCGGGTTTTCCTTCATATTTGCAATCAAAACCAGCGAATCTATTTTTAACTTTCTGTTCAGATAATTTGATATTATATTGCTGGAGTAGTCGTTGTAGTTACATATTACTGTATGATTTTTCATTTTAATCCTCCTTATTTTATGTTTCAATTTAACATTGGTCATATATGCCGCTGTGGATGCGGTAAGTGTACTGACCGTACCTATGCCGGCAAGCATTATTATAATGGCAATAATTCTACCGGTCAGATTTACTGGAACAACGTCACCATATCCTACTGTAGTAACAGTTTGAAAAACAAACCATATTGCCAGTTCAGGGCTTTTTATCTGGCTTCCGTGAATGTTTATCTGGGAGATATATTCAAGATATGAACCTACCAAAACTATTATCATTAGAATTAAAACAGTTTTAAACACATTGGAACTGAAAAACCTCCCTAATTTTATGATAATACGTTTTATGACATTCATTTATATTAAGATAAGATTTAAAGATATAAAACATGCTATCATTCTGATATATGTATAAGAATTAATAATATAATTTTATTACCTTACATGGACGCTGAAAAATTTGTGGCAGAAAGCAGGGAGATGATCATATCAAAACTAGATGGGAAAGGCATTCTTGCATGTTCAGGTGGGCAGGATAGCACATTGCTTTCAATGATAGCTGCTCCTATTAAAAATATAGAGATTGTTTTTGTCGACACCGGACTTTTAAGGTTGAATGAGGTTGAAAGGGTTAAAACCCTTTTTGAAAAATTCAGCATACCGTATAAATTAATAGATGCAAAGAAAGTATTTCTCGAAAATCTGAAAGGTATAACAGACCCGGAAACCAAAAGGAAAATTATAGGTAAAACATTCATTGATGTTTTCCATCAGGAGGCAGTTTCATACGGAGCGACGTACCTGCTTCAGGGTACCATAGCTCCTGACTGGATAGAGAGCGGCGGCCAGTCCAGGGATACGATAAAAAGTCATCATAATGTTGGAGGACTCCCAGAGAATCTAGGATTCAAGCTCATTGAACCCTTAAGGGATCTCTATAAAGATGAAGTCAGGGAAATTTCAAGATATTTCAATTTACCGGATGTTATGCCATTTCCGGGTCCGGGACTTGCCATACGGATTATTGGGGAGGTAACCGAGTACAGGCTCAATATATTAAAAAAAGCAACCGACATACTTGAAAGGTCGGTAAATGAAAAATACAGGGGCGAAAAACCATGGCAGTATTTTTGCGTTCTTTTATCTATAAAGTCAACCGGTGTCCACGGTGACCAGAGAACCTACGGTGAAACAGTAGCTATAAGAATGATTGATACACTGGATGGCATGACTGGTACCTTTTCCAGGCCGGACTGGGAACTCCTATCAGACATATCTGTAAACATTACAGATGAAATACCAGAAATAAATCGAATAGTATACGATGTAACTGACAAACCGCCTGCCACCATAGAATGGGAATAATTATATAATAATTAACAATTCAATAAAAAAGGTAATCATTATGATGGAAGAGCAATTACTAATACCGGAAGAGGAATATCAGAAATCCGGTGTCCATATAGGAACACAGGTAAAATCAAAGGATATGGATAATTACATATTCAAAATCAGGAACGATGGATTATATATACTTGATATAAAAAAGACTAACCATGCACTCATAGAGGCAGGCAAAATGCTCGCTAGATTCAGGCCAGAGCAGATACTTGTTGTCGCTCAGAGGCAGTATGCATTTAAGCCCGTTGCAAAGTTTTCCGAAATAGTTGGTTCAAGTTCCATAATAGGCAGGTTTATCCCTGGAACACTGACAAATCCGAATCTGAAGACATATTATGATGCGAAGGTTATCCTTATAACAGACCCGCTTGCCGATACACAGGCAATGAAAGAGGCAATAAGAATAGGCATACCCATAATTGCACTCTGCGACGCAAACAATAAAACAGATTTTGTGGATTTGATAATTCCCACAAATAACAAGGGAAGAATGTCTCTTGCAGTTATATACTGGCTGCTCTCCAGGGAAATTTTAAAGAACAGGGGAGATATAAAATCATATGAAGAAATGAAATCAAAAATAGACGATTTCGAGGTACAGATTTAAATATCTTTTAACCTTTCCATATAGAGGTATTTTAATTTATTTTCAAT
>JAKAAT010000017.1:0-6636 GCA_021802205.1 Thermoplasmata archaeon | reverse complement strand
GAAGTAAAATTTATTTCCATCTCTTTTAACTATGAAACCTTTTGATTTTAATACAGAATATACATAAAAGGTATAGAGATCTTCATCAAATACGCTTGCAATCATTTCTGATACACTCATATTTTCAGCAGGTACTATTTTACCTTTCATAAATAGATATATGGATTCACATGGATCAAGAAACATTTTATCCTCTGATATTTTACCTGTATGGTATTTATTCATTATCTGGGAAGCATCCATGTCAGATAACTTAAAATGAGTATTCTTGCATATGATGTCCATAATATGGTATTATTTACCTGGATTATAAATCTTTGCCAGTGTATACCCCAGTATTTCCTTTAAAATACTGGAAAAATCATCCCGGTTACTGTAAATAAAATACACAACTCCATAGCGCTCTGCAAGTTTAGAAATTTCAGGTTCCCAGAACTGCGAAGTATACCTCATATCTGCCTTTGTTGCAATTATAAATATTTCCATTTCATCGTTGTATTGTTCGAGGAATTTATCAGCATCGAGGAGGCTACCCATGTCAGTTATATCCACAATGAGCAGGACAAATGTTGATTTTGAAAGAAATTTTTCATTCAAAGTTTCATAGGGCATTTCCAGAAATAGCAGGTCTATTTCATAGTCATTAGACATGAAATCAATATTCACTTTTTTTCTGATAAAGCCCTTGCTATTTACTGGGGTTGCTGTACTGTATACTGCCTCTGATACAATAGAACTCTTTCCTGAACTTTTCTTACCGGTGACAGTAACCTTCCATATTAGCTTTTGAGCCATTATGAGTCAAATTAATACCTATTATAAAACATTTTTTTATTTGACTGCATATATTTATTGTAATGATGAAAATTTCTTTATATAATTTATATATGTTTTATGATTCGATTATATTGGGAATAGTTTAAAATCAATAGATTTATAAATAAATTTTTGGAATAACCCTATTACTTACTTCCCACTCTAACATGTTGGCCTCCAGTTTGTACTCTTAAAACAGCATCTTCCCATACATTTTTAAGATTTAAATAACCAGAAATGAATGTACTCTATTCCTAATTTCAATTGCTACCACTTATGATGCTATAATGAACTTTAAATATTTTATTTTCATCATATGCTATGAAATACGATTTTTCTGAAAATATGAGGAATTTGAAATCTTCTGAAATCAGGGACCTTTTAAAATATGCACATGTGCCAGGAATGATATCCTTCGGAGGCGGATTACCAAATCCAGAAAGTTTTCCTACAGAGGAACTCAAGGCTATCCTGGATGATATAATGGAGAACTATGCATCATCGGCACTGCAATACGGTGAAACTGAAGGCCTCTCTGAATTAAAAGAGCAGTTAGCTGACTACCTGAAAAGGGATGAAAATATAAATGTAAATCCCGAAAATATCATGTTAACAACAGGTTCCCAGCAAGCATTATACGCCCTTCCGATAATATTTGCAAACCCGGGTGATTACGTTATAACCGAAGCACCCACCTATGTTGGAATGCTTTCATCCCTTAATGCTAACCAGATAAAATCTGTGTCAGTAAGCCTCGACGAGCAGGGAATGATAACCACTGAGCTTGAAGACAAATTAAAAGATCTCAAATCCAGAGGGGTAAAACCAAAATTTATATACACAATACCCACATTTCAGAATCCGGCTGGATATACCATGACCCTGGATAGAAGAAAATATCTACTTGAGCTTGCAACCCAGTATAACGTACCAATAATAGAGGATAATCCCTACGGAGACTTAAGGTACTCCGGGCAGAAGATACCGACGCTTAAAAGCATGGATAAAAATGAGATGGTATCATATCTCGGAACATTTTCCAAAATCATGGCACCGGGGTTGAGAACAGGATTTACAGTATCACAACCCGAGGTTCTTGATGAGTTTAACAAACTGAAACAGGCAATGGACCTTGCAACAAATTCATTGTCACAGTATATAGCATATGAATATATTAGAAAGGGAATAATCTATAAACAGGTTCCAAAAACCATAGATTTGTATAGAAGAAAAAGGGATATAATGCTTGAGGCACTGGATGATGATATGGAGGATGCAACATGGTCCAGACCTGACGGCGGAATGTTTCTATGGGTAAAATTGAACAAGAATATAGATTCACTTAAAATGCTCAAACGTGCAATAAACAACAAAATTGCCTATGTAACCGGATCAGCATTTTACCATAATGAACCCGAACGTAATACAATGCGGTTAAACTTTACATACTCCAGCGATGATGACATAAAGGAAGGAATAAAGAGGCTTGCAAAAACTGTAAGAGAGGAAAAACAGGCTCTCTGAATAATATTTTATAATAATTACATATTTACTTTTTATGATAACACTTGTAGGTGGTACATTCAATAGTTTTCACAGAGGGCATGAAAAATTACTCATGGCGGCATATCAAACTGGAAACAGAGTCATGATAGGTGTTACCTCAGATGAGTATGTAAAATTGCACAAGGATAAAGCGGTTTCGTATAATAGAAGGATAGCAAATGTAAAGAAATTTATGGATAAATTGACAGATAACTATGAAATACATCCACTGGATTCTACATTTGGAAATACACTTGATGTGGAAAATGCAACCATTGTTGTTTCACCGGAAACGTATATGAATGCTCTGAGAATAAATGGAAAACGCAAGTCCATGGGAAAAGAACAATTAAATGTAGTCAAAATACCATATGTGCTTGCAGAGGACCTATTTCCAATAAGTTCTTCTAGAATACTTGAAGGGGAAATAACGAGAACAGGCAGGAGGAAAATACCGGTTAAGATAGCCGTTTCTACATGCAATAATCTGAAAATAGATGCAGGTGAAGAATTTATTAGAAGTATAATGAAAAATTATACTTTAACAAAAAATACCGATTATAAAACAGATAGCGAGCAACCCTTTGGCGAGGATACAATGAGATATGCTACCACAAGGGCAATGTACGGTTTAAAGGATAACGATTACTCTATTGGCATAGAATCTGGATTGTTTTATAACAAAATAAATGACACATATTATGATTTGCATTACTGCGCGATAATTGACAGATACAGCCATATTACAACAGGATTCGGTTCAGGTTTTGAAATGCCCAACCCAGTCATGGATGCAATAAAATCGGGAAGTAGTACCAATAATTTTGTGGAGGATGTGTATGGGATTGAAAATATTGGCCACAAAATGGGTATATCAGGGCTGATTTCAGATAATAGTATTACGAGGAGCACACTCATATATGAAGCGGTTAGAAATGCCTTTATGCCAAGGATGCGGCCAGATATTTATGGTAGGGAATTCCGTGCATGAATATATTTTTCCGTGCTTCTAACCTTTGTTCCCTTTGCGGAGAAAAATATTCCTGCTGCCACCATTAAAAGTCCGGCTATTTCAATTAATGTTGGTATTTCATCCAATATAACAAAACTAAATACAACCGATAGGGCAGGAACAATAAATAGAAATGAAGATACAGTTGATACGCCGTATTTCCTGTTCAAATGCAGAAAAGCATAATACGCTACTGCAGTTCCCGGAATTGCCATTATAAGTATAAGTCCCAGAAGCAGGGGGGTTAGTTCAAATGTGTTAATGGCCGGGTTAGTTACTCCTGCTATTAATAGTGCGGGAAGGATTGCAAATCCGAACTGGTAAAAATTTGTGGTTTCCCTGTCCCGCTTGGTATGATATTTCATGTAATACATTGTTCCCAAAGCCCACATGATGGCGCTCAGAATAGCAATTACAATGCCTGGTTTTAATCCTACTTTCAGGGAATTAGAAAATATTACTATTATACCTGTAAAGCCTATTATTATTCCAACAAACACATATTTATTATAATGTTCACCCAGGAATATAACTGCCATGAGGGTTGATATTATGGGGTAAGTATATATTAATATGGAAGTAAGAGAAGCTGAAATGGTTGTTTCTGCAACAAACCATAATTCCATCCATATTACCACATCAAGCAGCGAAAGAATGAAAAGGGGAATAATATCATGCCTTGAAAGTTTTAAATGAAGTTTTGGTCTGAATATTATATAAATGAAGATGAACGAAAATAGAATCCTGTAAAATAATAGAACGAATGGTGTTGTGTAATTCAGAGCTATTTTGAGTACGGGATAGTTGATACTCCATGATGTAACCATAATTGCAAATAAAGCGATGTCCCCCTTTAAACCCATACATGAAATTAATAATGGTTAATAAAGAATTTTTTATTGCAATCCATTAATGTTAATGTACACCATAGCAAATTAAAACATTAAATAATGTTTAAATACGTATTTAACATTGAATATATTATGGTAACAAAAGATGAGGTTCTCGAGGCATTAAAGGAGGTAGCGGATCCTGAAATCGGTATGGATGTGGTTAATCTGGGACTGGTATATGATGTAGAAATTACTGAAAATAACAGGGTTTACATTAAAATGACCATGACAGCTCCTACATGCCCGGTAACACCGTGGATTCTTTCAGAGGCCCAGAAATGTGTAGAAAATCTGGCAGATGTGGAGGCTGCTGACATAGAGCTTGTTTGGGACCCCCAATGGAATCCTGAGATGATGACAGATTATGCTAAGGAGCAGTTAAATATGTATTAAATTTGCCTGCAAGAAATTAATATATATACTGAATTAAAACCTTTATATACCCTTTAAATATAAACATACTGATTAATATGAGTGAAATGGAAAAGATAACAATTGAAAACATAGTTGCATCAACCTCACTTGCAGAACATCTGGATTTAAGCAAAATTGCACTTGCGCTTGAGGGTTCAGAATATGAGCCCGAACAGTTCCCCGGATTAATATATAGATTAAAAGACCCGAAAACTGCTGTACTTATTTTTAGAAGTGGAAAGGTGAACTGCACAGGAGCCAAGAATCTGGAAAATGTTAAAAAAACAATAGATATAATTATTGATAAGCTTAAAAAGGCAAAGATAGAGGTTTATGATAATCCGGATATTATAGTTCAGAACATTGTTGCTGTATACGACCTTGAATCTGACCTCAATCTTACCGACATAGCAATGTCTCTGGGACTTGAAAACGTTGAATATGAGCCTGAACAGTTCCCCGGACTTGTATACAGGGTAGAAGAACCCAAAGTTGTGCTGCTCCTATTCGGATCCGGAAAAGTAGTATGTACCGGTGCAAAGGAAGAGAGTGAAATAGAACAGGCTGTGATAAAGGTTAAAAAGGAACTTCAGAAAGTAGGACTAATATAAATTTCCTTTTATTATCTCCCTCAAAAGGGATGTGGCATATATTCCCTTACCCAGGGAGAAATTAACCTTATTTTTTGAAATAATTTTGAAATTAACAGGCAGTGCAGACATAATTCTATAATCCCCGGATGACCCTAATTTTCTGTTGGATGAAATGTCAAAATTGCTGGTTGAAATGTTTTCTGATTCCATAATCTGTGCCTCTATTTCTCCCTCTGCCCCACCGGATAGTTCAGTATTATATCCTATAAGAGGTATAACAGTTCTAATTTTATCCTCTTCAGAAAGCCTGCTTAATTTTTGTATATTATACTTGTTAGTGTGTATTAAATCACGTTTATCTGGATTCCAATATTTGTCAACAGAATATAAAAGATCGCCATCCATAACAGAGTACATGTTTCCCGTTAGTTTCATGCGAACACTGAGTATTCTATTAAAAAGATATGACTGATAGGCGTGTATAAAAAGCATTGAAAGATTTCTAGGAAAAACAGTGAAGGCGTTATTGTATGTTTTTTCTCTGGTAATATACCCAAGAAGAGCCCTCTCGAAGGTTAGATACTCAGGAAACTCTTTCAATGCAAGTTCTGCATCCTCTGTTTCCCCGTAATGCTTTCTGAAGTCATCTGTATCAAATTCTGGATCGTATATGTAAAGTTTTACTGCGTCTGAATATCTATTTTGCAGAATTAATTTGCCTATTTTGTGGGTATTTGCCCTGATGCTTCCGAAACGCTGAAATCCATAGAAGTTGGGGAAACCGTGATTATTGATTATCTGATTTATGGTTTCATTTATTTTTTCAGTGCTGTCTTCATTGGATTTGACAGTAATTATAAATTCATTTCCAAGCAAATCTCCAAGTTTTATCATGTGATCGGTACGAAAACTTGAAATTATCTCAGCATCTTTTATAGATAGATTATTTATTTCCATATTGCCCGGAAGGTGTATACAGAAATACTGAGTGGTTATTCCTGTTTTATCCTTTGTACCGGCGTATGTTATCCTTTTATTGCTTATGTGGAGTCTATCCGCCAAATGTATCAAAAATTTATTTGTGTCCCAGTTTGTCAGCCTGATTTGCAGTATAATATACTTTCCATCAATCTTTTCCGGTATTTTGGTTGGAATTTCGTTTACAATGAAACTTTCAGGGTCATATTTTATTTCTCCCTTAATTCCTGGAGTTGTGGTGGAATACCCATCTATTCCTATTTTGGCATCTTCCATTATGCATTATGCTTTTATTGTATATTGAAGTACTGGGAAGATTCAGATAAGTTATCTTTTTTTGTCATACTTGATTATAGCATAAAAACAGGTAGGTTTGTGTTTTAAA
>JAKAAT010000070.1 GCA_021802205.1 Thermoplasmata archaeon | reverse complement strand
CGGCACCTGCATGATTATAAAAGCTCAATGCAGTAACATGCTGAATTAGTGTTTTCAATTCTTTGTTTATATACTCCCGATCCTGTTTTTGAAATATAAAAATAACATTATATAATTACTGGATTATATTATAAGCATGATATAACGAAAAATGTATATATAGTGATTTTAATTGCAGTATATGGAGAAAGTAAAAATAAGTGGAGTAGACCTTGTTAAATATCTATTAAGCAAATATGGTCCATTGCCCCAGAAGAAATTACAAAAACTTTCTTATTTTGCTGAATATGAATATGTTAAAAAATATGGAAAAAGATTATCTGATCTATCATTCAAGCGTTATTATTTTGGCCCTTATTCTGAAGATATAAAAAATATTGAAGACCTTGAAGAAGATATTATAATTAAAGAAAAGGTAGGTACCAATCCTGCAAAGGAATCAGAGCTTATTAATGAGGATTTTAAAATAGATAATAAAACCGCAGGTATTATAGATAATCTTATAAAACCATATATTAATAAAAATGGAAAGGAACTTGAGAAACTGGCAGATGAAACGGAGCCTTATATCGATGCAGAAGATTTCGACAATCCTATTGACCTTGACAGCTTTGCATGGTTTTACGGTGAAGTTAATTCTGATGATTTCTGGAAAAATGCCGAAGAAATAGACAAAGAGAATATCAGAAAAGGAATTTATGGTAGGCATATAATAAAAGACGATTCTGATATAGATTCTCTATTTTCATGATTTAAATGTGTGATAATTTTTCTGTTGATGTATCTGCTATAGAAGATTATATAAAAAAGGTTAAAGATAAAAATATCAAAGAACAGATTAAAAAGAAAATACATGCGGTGAAGGAAAATCCCTATATCGGTGCCACTAAAACAGGCCGTATCAAAAATTACAGAACAGTAAAAGTAAACAGGCAAAAAATCGTAATTCTCTATAGAATAGAGGAAGAAGACTGCATAGCCATATTTATAAAAATTGGCACACATGATGAAGTTTATAATAAAACCTATGGGAAAAGATAAAGCCATTAAAAATAAATATTATCATTCATCAGATCTGGATTCATGTCTCCTAGCCTTATCCACCAGGTACAGTCGATAGGTTGAGAAAAACGCATTTCTCTGCATGGATTTAATCCTCATTCTTCCCGGGCATTTCCAGGTAAAGTCATATAAATCGTATTTGTCAAAGTTATCGGTTCCAGTGGATCTTATGTATTCCTGGATAAGGTAATCGAATTCCTGGAAGATCTTTCTCTTGGGCCTGAACTCCTCTAATGTGGCCTGCATCATTTCTTATCCCTCAGTGTTATAATCCAGTCCGGGCCCTTATCTACCATTGCAAGATCTTTCATAGCCTTTATAATTGCAGTGGCCTTTTCCTTTATTATTCCTGCCTGCTTAACTATCTCTTCCCTGGAAGCAGGCCCATCTTTAAGGATCCTTATTATTTTCTTCCAGTCTTCCGGAAGGTCTAAAAACATTTTATTATTCTTAATCATCTGGATCATCTCCTGGGTCTTCTTCCGGGTATTCCGGCTCATATGGTCCATCCGGGTAATCAATCTCAGGCCCTTCTCCTGGATGGAATGGAATGTTAAAAGGAAAAGGACTCCCAATACTATCATTTAGAGAGATGTTACAGGTTTCAGGTAGAATTATACCCCTAAGTGCCTTTATTGATAAATTACTGTGATTTTGCTTAACTTTTACAGCGTGAAATATATCTAAAAATATTGAACCCTGGTTAAAATTAGATATGATCTTAAAGTTCATATTTTACCACCTTTAAAGTTCTCTAATGTAATTATGCCTGTAGGTTGCTTATCGCTTATTTTTTTACTGTTTTGCTTAACTTTTGCACCGTGTTTAAACCCGTTTTCCTTCCTTGCACGGATGAAATTATCTGAAAGTTTTCCACTTCCCTTTTTCATTACGAATTTAACTATTTTAGAAACATCCGGGAATTTCTCTATGGGGAATTTAAACAATGCCTCATCATCGGTTATGTCCATTTCCTGGTCCAGTAATTTAGATAAGGGCCTCCAGTAGTTCTTGTGGTCCTTAAGGTAAATTGCCAGGGTACCCTCCCCATACTTGTATAAATGGGATGGCACCGTAAAGCAAGGTTCAGGCCCGGATCCCTTTACCCTTATCATCTCGTAATAGGTAAGATCTTCCCCGGTGCTTTTAGCCCATCCATAGTCTTCAGTCCTGTCTATCTTATACTTTCCCAGATTGCTTAACCTAAATTCATTCATTTTATAACACCTCTACCTTTGCTATTGCCTGCTTCATCAGGATAACTTTCTTTCCATCAAATTCTATCAAAATCTCATACTGTGCATAGCCTGTCATTTTGCCCTTTACCGATTCACCGGAATTAAGGGAAAAAATAAGATCCCTATTCAGAAGATCTTTTCCGAATATGTCTATGTGGTCAGGATTCAAGGGATTGAAATATCTGGGATCCTGGGGCTTCTCCCCATATTATTTACCACTTCACCAAGAAACGTGATCGGTGACTGGTTCAGTGAGCGTTTTAGCTTATCCTCCGAGTTCTTTTTTATTCTGTTTTTATCGAATTCGAACTTCTCGATTATATCATTATAAACATCATTAGATAGTTCATGCAATGGACTAATAACCGATTTCCTGTTTTCCTCGTCGCCCATATCCACTCCAGAGAGTATGATTTCATCCAGGCTAGGAGTTTTTCATGTTGCCCCAAATCCCCGAAAAGAAAGCCTCGGAGAAGGGATTGGCACTATCTGTTAATTTCTACTAGCCTCTGGCCAAGAAGCTGCAGTAAATAAACCGGCAAAGATAAGGCCCAGCACGACCCTAAGCTCTCGAAAGGGGTTCTTAATGTAACCTTCCCCGGCTAACTTTATCGACATCGCTAGTTCGCCGAAGATATCGATCAACAGTAGTGTAAATGGCTCCTTAGTTCGCATCTGCGTATCGTCAGTCGACGCTGATTCGATGGATCAGGAATAGTTTTCGAACAGCTGGGACAGATAAGATACGACCTCATTGATCTCACCGTATGTGGGATACGGGATGTTAAACAGCTCGAAGAAATCCTTCGGGTGACCAACAGTTTGTATCCAATGAGTCATTTTTATTATATCCGTGTTCCTACCCATCCGACTTGCTTCTCTATAAATTTTGATTATTAATTTTTTCGAATAATGTAGGGATAAGGTCACCATTCACAGAAACAATACTTGGCGTGAGCCTGAGTGCAATCTCACCTGGGAGATGCCCATTATGGGGTCCGTGCATTTACAGAATCCCTTCAGATCTGTTAGACCACTATCCGTCTGGTTCTATTCGGAGGGTACGATCTTCGTTGTATGTTCGCATGATGAAGGTGAACCGATTGCCCTGATCCTTCGCCTGATCTCCCTGTTCATCCTCTCGATGATGTTCGTGGAATGGATCGATCTGCGAATTGGTTCTGGATACTCGTAGTATTTCAGTAGCGATTCTAAATTCTTCTCCCTGTCGTATACTGGTTTCGAATACTTCGGTGACCATTTATTCTTGAAGTTATTTTTTTCGGTGTTTCAAATAATAAGTAAGAAAGATCCCATGGCGTAGCCGATACCTCCACAAATTGACCTAAAGGCCACAACGATGGTTGAATTTTCAGAAGCATTTTCTGTTGATGATAGAATAGTATCTACCAATGGTTCGAGAAGAAACGATACAATTGCAAACGAGAACAGGATGGCTACAAACAGAATCTCACTTGATTTGAAGAAGCCTAGCGACAAAAATGTCGCCACCAGTAAGGTATAAACACCTATAAGATAGTAGCCCACTCTGATCTTGGCGACAGATGTGAAACCCCGAATACTGATCCCAAACTGGAGCACCATGTACAGCAGCGTCTCTCCTTCAACAGCTAATAACACAACTAATTCAGGAAATCCTTGCTTTGCACCCAAGGGAAAGGCCATCCCCATCCACAAATATTGTAGAAACCATGTAAAGCTTGCAAGAAAGATTATGGGATAGATTTTTTTCACCTGTCCTAAGTTTCCAGAGAAGAATTTTGTTTGTACTCTGATTTTAGAAGAGAATCTAAAGTATGCGAGAAAGATCAACGCAAGCGTTATTAGTACTAGAAGAATACTTAAAAAAACGTACCTGCTTGTTGTTAGATATGTAAGGACAGGGGCGATAAGAAACGCTACTGATTCGATACCTGTTATTAAGGAAAAGAACCTTGACGCATCTTTTAGGTACTTGGAAAAGGTTATTTCTATATTATAAACGTAACTGCCAGTAAACATGCCCAGGAGCGCAGATATCGATATTCCAACAAGGTAGATCACTATGTTATTTAGAAGAATGGATGACAGGACAATAGATGCAAGGAACGCTATATGAAAGATTGGTAGATTATTGAAGAGCCATTTTTTTGGCAGCAGAATGGGTAAGAAACCGCGAATCACTATTGAGATACCATATAGACTGCCCAGGATTGGTATCACATTGGAAACCGCTATAAAATTTGTTGAATAAATAGCAAAAGATCCAATCATTGTTACAAAAAAATCGAGGAACACGAGATATGGAATCTGTGTTCTCATGAGTCACCCGTTATATCAGATAAAGAACTCTTATACTTGTTCCACGAATTTGAATTTAGTATCTCAGTAAAATCAGAATCCATAATATTTTTCAACCTTAAGACCCACTGCTTATTCCGTAACATGATAGGATACATCACCTCAGATGGCAAGATGAATCCATCAGGAGTAATGACCACCTCTTCCACATCGTTATCTTTGCTAAGTGAATAATTATAAATTTCCACCTCAGTGTACTGTCTCAACTGTTTTATAATATTGTCGTTATCACTCAGCTTAATTTCATTGTTCAATATTGCCAATTCCAAAACATCTACTCCTTTTACCAAATCATAGAATATCTCTGTTTGGCCTAACATACTTAGAATTAATAAATCTGAGCTACTACTGAAGTTGACTGAAAGAGTTGTTACACCAACACCAAAGCTCTTAAACAGTCTTAACTTCTCGATAGTTTGGATCATTTTTTTCATTAATGATTCTTGATCTCTAATATAATAGAAATGAAAGGTAGTTTGAATCCCACTTAACCCGAATTCACACAGGGATTTTATCCTCGATTCGTTTAATAGCATAGCATTTGTAATCAAAAACGATTTTTTATTAATGAGGGAAAGAGTCTTTATTACAAAGCAAAGAAGATCAAAATTATAAGTAGGTTCACCCCCACTAATAAATACAGGCGTATCATCAGGGAGGAATCCGCTAATTCTTTCTATAGCCTTTCTCCAACTTAACTTGTCCATTGGTTCTTTAATGGTCTGCAAATTATGCACTGGACAATATGGGCAATCTAAATTACATCTATAATCCAAAACTAATGTAAGCCTTTCAATATGTTCGATTTTACTCATATTTATCTTCACCCGCTTTTTTGTTTCATAAGTGATGCATGTATACTGAACTTTTCTCTAACAAAAAAAATTCATAATTAATATATTAAGCTTTCTCATTGGATCAGACTCTCCGCATGTCTGACTAATAGCAGTAACTATAATTGTTGAATCCTGTAACTTTTAGAACTAATAAAATTATAGTGCCAGCCAGAGTTAAAATCGTGGGAATTAATTTTGAGTTATGACAAACATATATTCTCTTCAAAGATTAAGCCTCAATCAAGATATGGATCAGGAGATATCATCAGTGCAATAAGGAATGCAATATCCTCAAAGGAATATATTGAAACATGTGTGAGGAACAGTACCCGTAATAATATCCCCTCTGCTGATATGATATTCAGGAGGATTAAGGATGTTGCATCAGAATCAGGTTCGCATATGCGCAGTGGTTCTGAAAATCTGAAAAGGCATACTGTTCATACTGGAATTGAACATATCAGCATGATCATTGACAGTACTGTAGAACTGGCCATAGCAAATAATGCATTTTCAAATCCTGTCAATGTTGCAATAGATGATCATGATGAGCCATACTATGGAATGGACAACAGGTATCTTATCAATGCGCCTTTCCATAAATTCAGGGGAACAGACAAGGCATACAGGTTTGCAACACTGGAATCTGTGAAGAATGGTGAGAGATTGACATTATCCATCATGAAGAGAAATCAGCTTGATGGAATTGACAATGCACTGGAAGTTGATCATCTTATAAAGCATGCTATTGGCCTTGGAATTAACATAAATATGGTTTTAATGGATAGGGGATATCTGGATGCAGGTGTAATAAGAACAGTGGAATCACTGAAACTGGAATACATAATGCCTGCTAAGGATAATCCCAAGGTTCTTAAATATAAGAAAATGGAGACGAAGTATTATAATGGCATTCAATTCCTTGCCATAAATGATACAATATCATCAGGGAAAGAATCAGTAAAGACCAATTTTGTGCATATAATATATTACCCTGGCAGGAAGAGGCATGACTTCTCATTTTATACGAATATAGATGTAAATGAGGATAATGCAGGGAAGTTAGCTGAGATATACAGGGAGAGATGGGGTATAGAGAACGGCTACCTGGAAAAGAAGGATGTCAAGGAGAAAACACATTCACCTGACATGGGCGTAAGGTATTTCCTCTTCTACCTCTCAGTGCTGATCTACAATATGTGGGTTCTTCTTAATCTTATTAGAAGAATATCAGGCTATGGATGGATTACACTCATGGACTTTATCATAGCCATGGGCAGGAGTAAATTTGGTATAATTATGAACGGCGATGGATGATCAACAGTTAAGGCCAATAAGTTACAGGCATTCGATGTGCATTGATAGCTTCAGCCATGGAGCTAAAGCATGCTTCTCCTCCTGAACCGGGTAGAATATTCAGTTATGTGTTGCTTATAACACTACAGCCATGGCAATTCATACATCTAATGGATGGGATAACATGATGTTTTCATGTTAATGGGCTGTATTACATTATCAGCTATTAACACATACGGAGAGTCTGTTATTACTGCTCTTTGGATTGATTATTGCCTATAATTACTGATATTATATAATAATGTTAATATACTATATTCCTATATGATGATTATGGTTGCAGGGAATTCAAAACACGGGTCCACTGATAAATCAGCC
>JAKAAT010000069.1 GCA_021802205.1 Thermoplasmata archaeon | reverse complement strand
ACGCCCCGAACGGGATTTGAACCCGTGTCACAGGCTCGACAGGCCTGTATGATAGGCCGCTACACTATCGGGGCAACCTTGTATTCCCGTAATTCTATCGTTTTATATAAACATTTTTTATTTTCTATAGAATCTGAAGAAGAACCAGAGAAAGAACCCTGAAATGAGTATTCCGGAAAGAGAAACAAGAATCATCCGGATAAAAATCACAGATGTAAACATGGAAGATAAAACAAGAACTGCATTAGTGCCCATTACAAGTGTAAGTAAAATCAAGAATTTCCCCGCAGGCATCCTTTTTTTCTCCTCAAAGAGTTCCTTAATTTCCATGTCAATTTTATCCATTTATTACATATTCTATTCAGGCTATTACGCTTTTATGAACCATATATACAATTTAGTACAAAATAATTTATTACTATATATTTTAACCACCAATTGGTTTATATAACAAATTGGTATTCACAATTATATGGGTGATATAGAGTTATTATCCTGGAACTATAAGGATACTCCGGAAACATTCAATACAGTAATAAAACATGATCCCTCCTATTTCGAATCAATCATGGAAGAAAATGATATTCAAAAATACGTTCTTCTAATTACATGCAACCGTGTTGAGCTCTATTTTTCAAGTGAAGGGAAAATTCCAATCATCCCGGAAAATCCCGTTTATATAAAATATCCAGAATCAATAAGGCACTTATTTTTGGTTTCTTCTGGCCTTGAATCCATGGCACTTGGAGAAAATGACATTTTACGTCAGATCAAAAATGCCTATGACCTGTCGACAAAAAGGAAACATATGGATAAATTTCTTTCATACACATTCCAGAAGGCACTTTCTGTGGGAAAGGATGTAAGAACACAGACAGATATATCCCATGGAAAAACATCATTATCAACCATAAGTCTGGATATATTGGAAAAACAGTACAGCCTAAAGGGCAAAAAAATAGGAATAATTGGTACAGGGAAAATGGCTGTTTCACTCCTGAATTATTTATCCGGTTCAGGGTCGGAAGTTACTGTTTATGGAAGGTCTATTGATCATTCCAGAAATCTGGCAGTACTATACGGTTCTTCCTATTCAGATCTTTCAGATATTTCTGAACTTATAAAATCAAATGATATAATAATTGCTGCCACATCGTCGAAAAACTATATTATTAAAAGATCAGATATTCAAGATATAGAGGAAGAAAAAATAATGGTTGACCTTTCCAATCCTCCAAACATTGAAAAAGACCTTCCTGGTAATGTATCATTATACGATCTTGACATGATCTACAAAATCTCATCGGAAACAAAGGGACAAAGGAAGAAAGAAATACAGAGAAGCAAGGAAATAATAGATGGGGAAATGGAGATCTACAGGGACAGAATAAACCAGATGAAGTCAGATGATATTATATCCATGTTCTATAGATATTCAGCGGAAATCACGGAAGAGGAAATGGATGAACTGAAGAGGAAAATCAATATCACAGAGGATCAGGAAAGAGTAATAAAAATAATGATGAATTCATTTACAAATAAATTACTGGCTCCATATACAAATTCCATGAAATCGTTCATAAGAAGCAATGCAAACTACTCATACATATTAAAAGAATATAATACAATGCTGGATAAATTATTAATTAAAAAAGATAAAAAAATTATAAAATAAATTTATTTTACCACCAGAAAATGAAGAATGGAAAAGACAGTGGTGCATAATCACCGCCGTATGCTATTAATCCATAGTTGTTATAGGGTATTTTTCCATTGAAGTTGTACCAGTAGTTTCCTCCCTGAAGGAATGAACCTGTTATACTTCCGCTCAGTGCGAATCCATTCACATAGTGTGTTTTGTATGCTGGCTGTTTATGGATATTCCAGTGGTTTATGTAAACTGCAGGATTGCCCGAATATATCGAGTAGCAGGGACTGTATGCGGTTATTGTTACGGTGAAGTAGTTATTATATATGGTGTCGCCTGAGGTGAATTCTGCAACCCCTAGGGGTGCTCCCCATATATCTGTAATTGCTGCAAATGTTGCATTATCCGTCATTGATGAATTTACAAAGTAGTTTCCCCATATGGTTACATCAGGGCTCTTGTATGCTAAAAGGCCACTGTCCATAACACTGAAGTAATTTCCTCCTATCAGATCGTTTGAGGAATTCCAGATTAGCACATTAGCCACAGGGAATCCTGATATTGACGCAGAGAAGTATCCTGTAACATCATTTGAGTTCCAGAGAGTCACATTAGATGCATTGTACAGCTCGTAGTTCAGGAAATTGTATGATGGGAATCCATAGAATGAGATTAATAGTTGATAGGTCGGATTTGTATAGCCTATGTACAGGGATGGCATATTTTCCATTACAACACTTGCATTGGTATTCTTTAGAATTACTCCGGAGAATACTGGAAATGCAAAATCATTGAATTCCTCGAACAGCGGGCTTATGGGCATGATCTGGAAATTATCCATAACATAAGGATTTCCTGGTGAACCATTTCCAAACATTGATATGTTTGCAATCTGTGCATTGTCAAAGGCATATAATGGAGTATATATTCCCATTGCATAATCATGCTGGAGCATTACGCTGCTTCCGGGAACAAAATAGACTTCATTATAGTCACTGAGAAGTGCCGTTGCAGCGTAGCTTCCTGCCGGTAATGTGAAGCTGTAATGCCCGGATAGTGAAAGCGGTGCCCATGCAGCAGTTGATAGATTGAATGTACTTCCAGGCGATACAAACATGAAGGCATTGGATGGTGCTACTGTTCCGGAGTAATGTGCCATGGCATTGCTTGATGAAATATTCCACATTCCATAAACCATGGATGGCCCCGGTGTGAGGTATGCAGTACCATTTGCCCATGAAACGGCAACGCCTTCTGAGGTTTCACCGGTTTCAGACCCAACATCGTATGCAGAGGGTACATTTACATAGCTGTTCCCATCCATGTACTTAAGATTCATAGTTGCATTCACATCGTATATTGATGTTGTGCTTCCGCCACCTGGTCCGCCAACCATTATCTCAAAGTCATATGGTATGTATCCTGTTGGTGTTATCTGTGTACCGCTGGCAAGATATTCCGGTGCTTTGGCAGAAAAGTTTGCAGGCTGGCCGTATGTAGAATTGAATATTGCATAATCATAGGAGCCAGCCACTACATGGTTATCGCTCGCTACGGAATAATTGAAGAATACTGCGCTGTCTCTATCCACAACAGAGGAATTAAGGTATAAATTAAGTGTAAAGGGTGTAGTAACGTGTATTGTTGGACCGATGGCATAGTAGAACGTTGGTGCATCCAGTATGCCATCATATGAATGAAAGACATTGCTGCTTATGGCAACTGCAGGCGAAGAGAAGTTCCATATATTTGTCAGGAACTGGATTGTCTGTGTTCTTTCTGAATAGAAAGCTACATTCTGGGTCCAGAATGTGTATGTTGAATTCCCGAAAAGTGTAACATTTGTAAGTACTGAGTTCAGCTGGAATGTTTCACTGGTAGCTCCATCGTTTAACAGGTAAAAGTCGCTCATGTTATTTATGTGTATACTTGCCATTACACTTGGAGTTGTAAGGTTATACCCAACCAGATGCCCGGATATGTTCTGTGTACCATAAAAGCCGATTCCCATGGGCGCCGGAGCACTGCTGTATAATGGCTCAACAACTCCGTTCTGCATATTTACATGGCTTATCATTGCAGGGAAACTTGCATCCTTCATGGGTATGCCCTGTGCCTCAAGTTTTTTTTCAATAGCTAGCAATTTTGCGTCTTTCCCCTGTGCGACAGGAGTATGTTCAGCAGCAGGAGATGCAGCAGGGACAGTGCTTCCCTGGGATGTAACCACTGCCAGAGCAAGTGCCACAAATATTATGGCCACCATAATAGCTAATATTTTTTTCATGAAATCATAATATATATTTATATAAAAGATTATCGGCATGTTTTTAGTATTTATTGATAATTCATAAGACATGGTAAGACAGTGACATATATGTATTTTCATGCAATACCTTACAATGAACAAAAAACTGGAAGAGGCAGTTGCAGGATTGAGATGCGTTAACAAACCGGTGAAACAGATAGCAAAGACTCTTTCTGTACGAAAGGATGATGTTGAAAAAATTATCAAAGACTGGATTATTGAAACAGATCCCTTTCTGGATAAGCTTGTGAGGGAGAGAAAGGTAAGAAATATACCGGATACAAAAAGAATGATTTCTTTACTGAAGGATAATACAGAAACTATAATTAAAAACCCGGAAATACTTGATTACATCGCAAAAAAAAGAAATGACCACCATGACAGATTCATGGATTGCATCAGATATAAAATTAAAATATATTTGGATGAAAAAAAAGAATAGATTATTCGATATCCTCGAACTCGGAATTTTCTATTATTCCCTCATCCTTTATTTTATTCATTGCTTTCATAACAGCCATGCCTATTCCCACAACTACCAGATTCAGAACCAGTGCAAATACTCCTATATACACGAAGTCAAAGTTCTTGTAAAGTGAGCTTGTGAAATTGAGCTCCGCAAGCATTACAATAGTTGTTGTAAGTCCAACTAGCCATCCTGCTGCTACCGGATATTTATTCAGTTTCCTTGTATACAGTGCCAGATATACTGCGGGAAGGGTCTGCATTATAAAAGCTCCACCGATTGTCTGCAGGTATACAATTTCTCCGGAGGCTGCAGGAACCAGTGAGAATAGAAGTGCAGCAATGATTACTACCATAACAAGAACCCTTGAAAGATTGGTCTGGCTTCTGTCAGATGCCTTTGGATTAATGTATTCTAGATAAACATTTCTTGTAAGCAGGTTCGCTGATGCCAGTGCCATTATGGATGCTGGAACTATACTTCCTACCACCACTGCAGCAAATGCGAATGCTGTAAATGATGCGGGGAATATGTGAAGCACCAGCAGCGGAAGTGCTTCACTGCTGACTTTTGGGTAGGCATTGAAGTAAACTACTGCCATTATTCCCACTATGGCAACGAACATTAAAAGCACGTTATATAATGGTAACAGTGATGCATTTCTCCTTATTGTTTTTGAATCCTTTGCCCCCAGTGTTCCTGTTATAGCATGTGGGTAAAGGAACAGTGCCAGGGCAGAACCAAGTGCTAATGTTGTATATCCAACATCTATTACAGGATTTATACTCAAAAGATTGGGGCTTATTGTTCCAGCAGTATGGAATATAGCTCCGAAACCTCCTAACTTAATGGGTATGTATATGATTATAACTATCACTGCAACCCATATTATGGAATCCTTAAGTATGGATGTCAGTGCAGGACCTCTCATACCACTCACAAATGTAAATCCGGCTACAAGCAGGAAGGCTATAATCAGACTAACAGTTATGGGCAGTGACAGTGCGGCAAGAACATATTTTATTCCAGTTATCTGTAATGCTATGTATGGAAGCTCTGCAAGAACTCCTGTTAATGCTATTAGCATTGCCAGCGATCTGGATGAAAACCTGTCCTTGACAAAATCAGATGCTGTTATGTATCCCCTTCTCTTGGAAACGTTCCATAGCCTGGGCATGGTTGCATACACTATAGGATATATCATTACTCCGTATGCTATTGCAAACATAGCAAATGCTCCGCCTCCCACACCGGCTGTTGCCGCTGCTCCAGGAACAGCTATGAGGGTATACGCTGTGTATAGGTCACCTCCCAGCAGGAACCACATTACAACGGTACCGAACCTTCTTCCTCCAAGGCTCCATTCGCCTGTTGCATCCATATCCTTGGGTTTTCTCCAGAAGTATGCCATATAACCTGCAAAAAGAACGAGGAAAATAATCGCAAAGAACAGTGCTAGGTCAAGATCAGTAAACATCAGGACACCGCCTTCCTATTTTTCTTCTCACTATTCTCTATGGAATAGACCGTAAACGTCAGACCGGCTGCTATGAAAATCCAGACGAGCTGGTACCAGTAAAAGAATGGTATACCACCAAGTTCGGGATTTACTCTATCATATATTCCCACTCCGAGCACCATAAAAAAATATGGCAGTGCCAGAAGAATGAATTTCAATATAGGGTTCATTTTATACCCTAATATTTACTTATATATTAATATTGTTATAATGCGCGAATTCATATGTATATAATTTAATAGGATTGCTCAATGTTTATATATTACTATAGAGAAACTAAGTTTAAATATATACTATTATCCAGATATTATTTAATAGTGTGAAAGATTAACATGGAATTTTGATATTTGCTGTCATTTTTAACCTATAAAATAATAAAAATTGAACAATGTTCGGTGAGACTCCAGACATCCGTGGAAAAAATTTAGCTAAATATTTATTTAATCCCATTTTATTATCTTAATGTGAATGATATAAATATAAAGAAAATTGAGGCAATCCGTGAATTTTTGAAGGAAAAGATAGGAAATGCATATGCTGTTATGGGAATAAGTTCGGGCATTGACAGCTCACTGGTGCTTACCTTACTGGCCACGACAATAGACAGTGATAAAATCAATGCTATTTTCATGCCGGACAAATTTACAAAAAAGGAGGATTATGACCATGTGCAGCTGTTATCAAAGTCCACAGGGATTAAAATAGATGAGGTAAACATTGAGCCCATTATGGAATCATACAGAAAAGTGCTGCAATCTGATGCTAAAAGGCTTGAAGGCAATATAAGATCAAGAATTCGTGCAAATATATTATATTATTATTCGAACAAACTGGGTGGCATGGTAATAGGAACCACCAACCGCACAGAGTATTTGCTGGGTTATTATACAAAATATGGTGACGGAGCATGTGATATTGAGCCCATTGAAACACTTTACAAAACCGATGTCAGGAATATCGCAAGAATCCTTAAATTACCTGATCCCATAATACAGAAAAAACCATCTGCCGGGCTATGGGAAAACCAGTTCGATGAGGATGAACTGAACATGACATATGATGAAATAGATCAGGTCTTAAAAGATGTGTTTGATTTGCATATCCTCCGGGGGAATTATGAAAAGCTTGTTGAAATATATTTGAAATCAATGCATAAAAGGGAAATGCCTAGAGCTATGAACTGACATGATTATATCCCCTGTTACATATGATTACTATGAAATAAGCTTCATTCTCATAGTTGCGGCATTTTCTATTCCCATTTCCAGGAAGTCATCAATGGTATATATACCAGTACTGATCAT
>JAKAAT010000068.1 GCA_021802205.1 Thermoplasmata archaeon | reverse complement strand
CCGAGCATGGAAGATGGGATACCTATCACATTCTATGAAGCCTGGGGTTATGGCAATATTGTTGTTTCTTACCTGCTGGACACATATATAGATGTTAAGGATCTTATAGTTCCTGTAGAGTTGCGTAATCAGAAACAGTTGCTTGATAGTTGTATAGAAATATACGAAAATTATGATAAATTTAAAAGAATATATGCTGAAAAATGTTACGATTATTCCCTCAAACATTCATATGAGGCAGGAATAAATAATATTGTAAACAGGTTATCTCGAAATAGCAGAATAGAAACAGTATCATAATGTTGCCATATTAATTTCTCTCAAGTACAATTACTCCATAGTTATCTGCATACACCTTATAATTACCAGATGCCATATATTCATGTTCCAGCATATTCAGGGATATGCTTGTTCCTGATATGTTAGCTGTTTCAATTGACCACATACTATTCTGGTTATCAACAAGATACTGGTAATAATCACCATTTATGACTACATCAGGCGTAAAGGGAAATGCTGTAGCATTCAGATCATTGCCAAATAAAGGGAACAAGTTATTTGATGTTACCAGTGTTGCATTTTTTGGAATTGAATTTGCAATTTTATGTTCAAATATTACCTGATTCATATATGTATTATTTCCGTACTGTGAAACTGAGGCATACATGCTATTGGAATTAGCGTCTCCCGATACTATTGGAGTGGCAATTGAAAATCCCAGAAGTGCTATAACTATTATAACGCTCAGGGCTATACGAAGTTGTAATTTAAATGAAGGTTTATGCATCTGGCTCTTTATCAGTATATATATTCCTATCGCCCCGCTTACAGCCACCATGGGAATGAACATCATAGTATATTGATAGCCTATCGTATAATATGAGGGGTAAGTAGAAAACATAGAATAAATAATGTAAGGTATAAATGTTAATATGGATGCTGGATACCTTACGAATAAAAATGCAAATCCGCCGAATGCGAAAAATAATAATGTAAGTTTTAAAATATAATTCTGTACGAGGAGGTGCAGGATAAGTGCAGGATTGGTAAAGGTATCAATAACTAGAGCTGTGGGCCCTACTGACCCGCTAACATGTATACGCAATACTGAGGCTGGTACTCCCGCAATATCACCTTTTAAAATTCCTGCAAGTATAAAATAAGGCCCTAAAATCGCAAGGGAAATAAAAAAATAAATAGAACTTCTGACCGGTGAATGAATACTAGTTATCATAAATGTCCTGTTCAGGAATATTTCAAACAATATTGCCATCAATGCAATTGATACAAAGGTTGAATGGAGCGATACTATCAAAGCCAGGAATATGATGTTAAGTATATATTGCTTCTTCATAAATGAATAGATGGCAAGAAAGAAGAAAAGAGGGAGAAAAACCATTAAATGAAAATCAAAAAAAACCGGGCTTTCTGTCAACGGAGACATAATATATGCCATCGATATTATAAATGAGATTGTTGAAGTATTGAGCCATTTTCCTGTTTTAATAATTTCTATCTTTTGAAGTATTTCTTTAGAAAGCAGATAAAGCACAAGTGTTGAAAATCCTATGGCAAATGACTGTAGTACAATAAGGGTATACGCTGATGGGAATATATAGTACGGAATCAATAAGATGAAGAGAATAGGTGAGAAATGCTCGGCAAGGTAACTCCCCGGAACAAGTGCCGAATAGAAAAGATGCCCGGAAATGCCTGAGGACAATGCCTGCATATAAATGCCCATATCCCAGCCGCTCATCTCTACAAGATTAAATGCCATTGATGAATAAACTGTAAAGAGTATTGAGAATACCAGTGATACAATGAAAATCCACAGAAGGTACGGGTCTTTTTTTAACTTACTGACAATATTTCCAATTAATTTTTCGTGTGACATTTATAACTAGTTATTAAAAATGTTAATATAAGATTTCCCATAACAAAAAAAGTTAGTATATCAATCCATACAGCAGCTCATCTTTGATATATCCCTTATAAATGCCTGGCCTGTGATTTTAATTGACTCTGCCACAGTAGGGAATACGTGTATAGTGTCTATAAGATCGTCGTAGGTTAAACCATTTTTAATAAGGTATACACCTTCTGTTATGAATTCAGCTGCCATGGGTGCTATTACATGGATACCAAGAATTTTTTTGTCCTTTCCGGATATTATTTTGGCAATTCCAGTATAACTGTTGAGAATATTTGCTTTTACCACATTTTTCAATTCTACTGTGCGTACATCGTATTCTATGTGTTTCTTTTTCAGTTCTGCTTCCGTGTAACCAACTGATGCAACATTTGGTTCAGTGAAAACTACCCAGGGAACTTCCTGCATATTGATCCTTCTATCCCCTCCAAGAATATTTTCTACAGCTATTACGCCCTCCTTTCCTGCAAGTGTTTCAAGCTTAAGGGATTGCCTTACACAGTCCCCTGCTGCATATATTTTCGGATTTGTTGTTCTAAAATCGGGGTTAACAACAATACCATTGTCTGCTGTAATCCCTCCTGCCCTGAGGTCCAATCCATCGATGTTGGGCATCCTTCCGGTAGCTACAATGATTTCATCGAAATCGCCAAATGTCCCTGTCCATGTAACTATATCCTTTTTTCCCTCCTCATTCTTAATTTCATAGAAATTAACTCCAAGGTGGAACACTATACCATTAGATTTTAGAGCAGCCATCAGCTGGCTGTTGACATCATCATCAAACCCTTTCAGTATCCTGTTAGACCTGTTAAATATATGAACTTCTGATCCGAAATTTGAAAAGGCGTATGCCAGTTCAAGTGCCACTTCTCCGGAACCGATGACAGCTAACTTTCCAGGTAGTTTTCTCATTTTCCACACTGTATCACTGGTATAATAATCTGTCAGCCCCCTGACCTCCGGTATAAATGTCCTTGAGCCCGTTGCTATAATAAAATTAGTGGCCTTGAGTTCTGTGTTGTTTACCGATATAGTATCATTATCAATGAACTTTGCAAGACCTTCTATCAGATCAATATTCTCAAAATTTTTCATTACGCTGGTATATTTAGTCTCCCTTTCTCCGGAAACAAATTGATTCAAGGATTCCATAAATTCTGAAAAATCAAGGGTCGCAGAAGACGTTATCCCGGCGTATGCCGGACTTTTAGCCTCCTTATAATTCTTTGATGCCTCTATTAAAAACTTTGATGGAACGCAACCAACGTTTACACAGGTACCACCTAATTCGCCTGTCCCGATCAAAGCTATTTTCATCTGGTTAGATGTTAATTCGCTTGCTTTTATAGCCGCTGCAAAACCCGCTGCACCCCAGCCTATAATGGCTAGATCATATTCAGTCATTTTTAACACTCCTTACCTGTGCCCTGTACTGGCCCTTAAAGACATCCAGTTTTATGAGATCATTGGAATTAGCTGTATCAGTAGCTCTGATATGTGCAATGCCATCTTTAAGCGAAACGGAGACTTCCTTTACACCGTTGAGATTCTTCAAACCGCTGGAAACATGCTTCGCACAATCGTCGCATGTCATACCATATACCCTCAGTTCAATTGTTTTCGTCATAAGATATTATTACATACTTCTATAAAAATAATAAGTACTAAAAATTTTACTTTGGTTAAAGATTTACATGTATTAATAGTGCAACACTATGTTAAACATAAAAAAATGAAAAACGGTTTGTTTCTAAATTCAATCTTTAATGGCCTTATAGGCAAACTTCATAACCAATAATTTCAATCTGCCCGGCAATATAGATATTATATAGTATGCCGATTCATGTAGCAGATCTGCCTTTAAAATTATTTTTAATTCCGAACGCATAATTTTATATTTTCTCTTCAGTGCCCAGAAATTGTAGGCCAGTTTAAGATTAATTATACGTAATTTCATGTAACTTGAATATGACGTATTTTCTAAAAAATTTGAGTAATAGCAGAAAATTCTAATTCCTTCCGAGAAAGCTCTCATGAATGTATTGCGCATTTTAGTCACGGGGGCATTGTAAGAAGTACTCACGTTATCTGCGTATAACCTGTAATGTGTCAGTACTTTACTATCGAAAAAAAGTGATAGATCAGAGAGCAATGCCATAATCAGTAAAAATGTGTCTGGCCTTACATTGAATTCAAAGTTTTTCTGAAAGTTTGTAATAATAGATTTTCTTATACAGATAGAAGTAGCATTAAAATCAGGTCTGATATAGTTTAATAATTCAATTTTTTTATTAAAATACAGTGTTTTTTCAGAATTTTTAATGTATAACGATACAAACTTAGGTGTTTTATAATTTCTGTTATAGACAGCATTGCCTTCCTGGTCTATGGTATCAAAATTATTATGGTAATATCCAAGATCCTCATGCTGGCAGAATAAATTGTATACATAACTTACTTTTTCATCTATAAATTGATCGTCATCATCGTGAAACATCAAGATTTCGCCCAGAGACTCCTTTACTGCGCATTTAATGTAATCGCTCTGTTTTTTGTGGTCCAATAATGTAAAAAATCTAATGTTATTGTCTTTTAAAAAATTATCTATTTCTGGATCCTCGTAACTCTTAATTACTAAAATTTCAATATTCTTATCGCCTATATTAACGGCAATGGACTTAACAATATCTTTAATGAAATTCTTTCTATCATAATCAAATATTACAACAGAGGCATCTACCATGAAAAGGATATTTGTAGTCTAATTATAAATATTGCCAATTCAGATATTTTCAGGCTTATGATATATATTATCCGAAAGTCTGTGTAAAATCAGGATGAAATATATTTTAGCATATCCCTCATTTTCCGGAATCTTTCTGGAATTATAGTGAAGAGGAAATCACGTTCATCTGGCTTTATAACCCTGAAAAGTTTCAGTTCCAGAGTATATATGATTATACCCAGGAATATGTATAAAATTTCCAGGGGTATATTATAACTGAATATACTTTGCAGATAAAATAAAATAGAAAACATGATCAATGAAGACCCCCATATCTTGCCTATAGTTCTAATATCGTAATTGGAAATATTAAATTTCCTTGCATAGACATATATAACTATAAAGTTAACAATGGTCATGGATGAGTATGCTATGGAAGCACCAATAATGGAAAATCTTGGAATCAAAACTATTGAGAATATTAAATTTGTTAAAAGTGCAAGGCCGGATGATAATAAAAATATTCTTGTTTTCCGGACACTTTTTATTCCTGAAGCCAGTATCACTGACCCCACAAATAAAGATGTTGCGATCATTATTATAATGATGGGAATGTATGCTATAGTATAATTTTTCCCTGCAAAGTTATAAAGTGTAATCCTTGACATGGCGGCTATTCCCATTGCAGCCGGAATATATACAAGTGAAGCTATATTAAGCAACATCCTGATACTTCTCTTAAATCCTCTAATATCATCCAGTGAGAAATAAGATGACAATCTCGGTATCAACATATTAGAAATGGGCATTATGAAAACAGTTGCTGCACTGCTGATAACCAGTGCAAAGTTGTATATTCCAATAAAAGATAAATTTAGAAAATAAGATACTACTATTCTGTCAAGATAATTTGCACCTGTTGTCATAATTGACGCGAAGAATAGTGGAAATGAGTAAATAAATAGTGTTTTGAAAGGATCAATGGTTTCAGAATTCAAGGTTCTTTCCAGATGGAGATAAATTCTCAAGACCATAATTATAAAAATTACGGCATTTACTAATCCCGCGATGGCTATTCCTATTATTACATAAATTGCCTTTCCGGAATAAAGTAGCAATAGTATTGGAAAGAAATAAGAAAATATATTTACAAATATGTAGCTCAATGAATAGGTGCGGTAACGCTTCAATCCAAGAATAATAGATGAAAAAAGGTCCCTGAAGATAAATGCTGAGATGGCTATTCCTATTAATCTGATGAATTCAACATAAAAGTATGAATGAAACAGTGTTATTGCAATAAATGGCGATATAAAATATATAATAGCCATTGCTGCAATAGAGGAAATTATTGCAAATATTCCGATTCTTCGTATCATTGCCCTTACATTTCTATAGTTTCCCCTTGAAATATGGTATGATATAAAATGCTCCAGCCCCTGGGAAAAACCCAGGACAAAAGCAACTCCAGCAATGTTCATTATAGCATAGAGAAGGGAAATTGAACCTACTAACGTGGTTGAAAGCAAATGTGCTATGAGAAAATAAAATACGGTGGACGACAAGAACATTGAAGCTACTGCACCATATTGGAGAGCGACTCCAGAACCGAATGTTTCTTCTTTGGCTGGCAATTTTCTGGATATACTCAAAGAATTTAAAAAGTTATGTTAATCCTGACTGCAGATTTATATATATTGTAATTATCCTCTTTTTGTGCTGTATATATACGGAACTGTTTATAACTCCAGAAAACGTGTACTTCAATCTCTGAATTCTATAATAGGCATAAAAATTGAAAAATCTGTTTACATAGTAGATAATTATTCTAGCGATGGCACCTTCGAATTATTGCGGAAGAATCAGGATAAGTATAATATGGTTGTAATTCAGGCCCATTGCACACGTGGATGGGGCAGGTATCTCGCAATTCAAAAGGCAGAGGAAAAGGCATCTAATGATGATATGTTTATGTTTATAGATCTAGATACAATATATAACGCTGAATTTGCCAGGTTGGTTGAATACGCATATGCCCATATAGACCATAAAACAGTCTTTCTAGACAATCATTTGTGTTACTATGATGTAAACCATGCAGTTCCATGGAAAGACCTCACGGCAGCGGAGGATGTGGAACGAGAGGCGAGGTTTATTAACCTTGGATATAAGCTAACCTATCCTTCTAATAATCCTGTGTTATGGGAAAATGAACCAGTAGAATTCGACAGGGAAAAAAGATACGCAAAAGGCATTGAATATTATAAAAGGAAGTCAAGGTCTGCAGTGGATGTTTTGAGGGGTGTAGGATGCAATAATATGAGAAATCTTATGTTTTTTATGAGAAATGCAAAGGTACACAGGCGTTTCTACCTGATTTTCACTCTAATATTTTTATATGTGCGGACGTTTAAAAAGATATATAATTATTCTGATGATACTAATATTGAACTTATACGGAGAGAATCAAGTTATATCGATATATAATAAATAAGATATCTTATAAACAGTAAGCCTGTGTGTATAAACATTGAAATAGATTACACTTCGTGCCACTATAAATTTTTATTTCATGCCTATCCTTTCAGAATGGGTATAAATATTGAAACTGTTTCCCCTAACAAAGGATACAAGAGTCATATTGAATTCATCTGCAAGTTCTAC
>JAKAAT010000001.1 GCA_021802205.1 Thermoplasmata archaeon | reverse complement strand
TTGTATTCTCTGAGTATGAGAATATGGATGACAGGTCATACAGATATGTATTGCCATCATCAATCATCTCTTTAAAGAATTCATGCTGTGCTTTTAAGTCTGAACCTATCTCCCTTAATTTCATTGCTATGGTGGAATGTGACAATGATGCATCAATCATTCTTGACATGTACAGTTTTGAATATGCATCATCAATGTACTTCAGCGGGATATTCCTTACTGCCTTTACCGATGCCATGGCCATTATCTCATTGGCAGATGAAAAGTATTTCCTCAGTGGTGCAGCTATGTCCTGTATTATATTATATATCATCTGTGAATTCCCGTATTCGAATACTGTCCTTATATTCCTTTTAATCTTCCTTATTATTCCTGATTCAGTTATTTTCCCAATGTACTTGCCGGATACCTTCCTTGGCCTCTTCTTCTCCTTGTCATATACACTGCTCACACTGTAGGCATAATAATTATTCCCTATCTTCTTGACCTCAACGTTCCTTAGATTTTCCTTTTCCAGAACCTTCCTTACCCAATTCTCCATATATTCCCTAATAGGTAATAGTAATATATTAACATTCCCTATCGAAATATAGTAAAATAATGAGGAAATAAAAGGTATGGGTAACTATTACCTAAGAATCAGTGAGTTAAGGTTTTAAAATAAAAATTACACCATGGATTGCATCACAGCTATTGTTATGAATGCAGTGTGATCTATGATATTATTGTCAGGCCGGGTGGCATTTTCCCTGACTATTATATTTCTTTTAATAAGCTCTACAGTTTCCAGTACATAATATCTATGTTTTTTCATTGTAATTACATTCTTTTCAGCCTGATTGAAATTCGGAGAATATGTAACAAGAAAAGATCCCGGTTTCATACACTTTCTTATATTCTCTATAGCATTCCATGGATCCGGGATATCAAGAATTGCCACATCGAATTTTTCATCCAGCACAGTCGTTCGGATATCCCCGTTATAAGTATCCCAGTTTTCAACGGGTAAGAATCTGGCGATATTTTCTCTGGCAGTAGCAATACTTTCCTCATTTATATCCATGCTGGTAAGTTTGCCATTACCTCCTATAGCTTTGAGAATTCCAAAACTGAGAGAGCCGGTTCCAATTCCTGCTTCCAGAACCATTTTTCCTGGAGATATACCGGTAGCATAAATTATATATGAAGCGTCAAATGGAAGAATTACCTGTGTGCTTCTTCCAGATACCTCAGGGAAAAATACAGGGTCGGGATTCAATGCTATAAATTCTCTATTTTTTATTTTAATAGTGTCCCCTGGCTCTATAATAGCATTCCTTGGCAGGTGTATTTTCTCATTTCCAATGTAGGCTATTAGATTTTTGCCATCCAGTATTCCTGTTAATGTATCTGATTTTAAAATAAGCATATTAATTACCCGGCTATTTTCTGCAAGCATTTATAAAATTTTTAAAAATTTCAGTGCCGAATTCAGTGTTATTTACCTCTGGATGGAATTGCACTGCAAATATATCCTTGCTTTTATGATAAAAGGCCTGAACCCTGCATGAATCTGAAGATGCACAAAGAATATATTCTTCTGGTAGAACCTTAATTTCGTCGTTATGATTTTCCCACACACTGATATTCTTCGGTATACCTTCAAAAATTGATTCACTTCTATTGAATATCACATTCTTTTTACCATACTCAGGATGAATTGCTTTATCAACAGTGCCCCCAGAGTTCAGGGCTATAAACTGTGCACCGGCACATATTCCAAGAACAGGATAATTATGTAACTCGATATATTCCTTGATAAAACCCAGTTTCCCTATTTCTGATTGGATGCTTGCGGGTCCACCTGATAGAACAAGTCCATCAAGATTATCCAGTTTGTTAGTTTCAACCGTGTTCGGGTATATCTCAGCGTCCACATCCAGAGACTTGATAACCCTCCATTCTCTATGTGTCCACTGGCCGCCATTATCAATAACGCCTATTTTCATTTCTTAATAATTGCTTACCCCTATTTAAAATGCAATATAAAGCATTTTCAGGGCAAATATTTGTATTATGAATTATAATTTATTAGTGATTTTTTTAATTTTACTTATTTTTTCCGGGATAATATGTTTAGAATATTAAACGATAATGTTAAATATTGTCATTGATTTATTATTTTGTGGTGCAGCATGAATGGTGAACGTTATTTTTACTATCTGAAATTGATAAATAACCCGCCCCAAGATTCGGTTGTGGAATATTACATAGATTTATCCATGCAGCTGGAGAATGATTACGATCTTTCATCTACACAAATTATTGAACTGGAATCACTAATAAGCAATTATATAAAAATAAAAGCAAATCCGCATATAAAAGTAATCAATGCTGTCACAGGCATAGAGGAAGACCCGCCAAAAACGGTCATAGATGATTTTGGCGGAAATGCCGTATTTACTGGAAAAGAAACAAGATACGGAATTACCTGGAACATCTATGAGCCCAGGGCAAGTAATAACTTATTTTTCAAAAAATGGTATTACAATGAAAAGATAGCATCTATACTGGATAAAGTTCTTGAAAAGGCAGTTCCTCATAGTATCCCAAACTACTTTGACATACCACCATGGATCTTTGGCAATTTCTCCTATAAAGGTATGCGTTACGTACCGTTAAAAAACATAATTGATAACGCGATAGAAATGGAAATAATCCCGAATAAATACTATCTCGTCCAGAAAGGAATAAGCAAAGAACTCTTAGACAATCTTGAGGATAATAATATGTGGCTATAGGGCCAAATTATACAGTGCATTTTCATATTTGTAAATGTTCAATTAACTTTATATATTTTAGTATTATACTAATATCATGGAATATAGCATTACCCGAAAAGAGCGGGATTGCATAGTGGCATTACGTGAGAATTCTGGTTTTCCAGTAAGGTTATTCAACATTGCAGAACTACTAGACATTAAAGCGCCTACAGCATTTGAGCTGATAAAGAGGTTAGAATCCAAAAATATCATAAAAAAAACCAACGGGGTTATCTCATTAACACCATACGGGAATTCAATTTATAGTGAAATAATTATGGCGCATAGGACATTAGAGTTAATACTCACCCGGAGCGGCGTCAATTCAGATAAGGCATGTCAGCAGATAGAAAAAATTGACTACTTAATGGATGACACCTCTGTACAAAAATTATTTAAAAGTCTAGGGCAGCCACAGACCTGCCCACATGGAAAGCCGATTAAATTGAATTAATCATTCAGAATTTTCTTTATTTGATTGGATAGGAGCAATGAACCGATTGATAATACCTTTCCTATTTCACAGTTGATGACTGACATAGAAGCATGCCTGATATCTATGCCAAAACTTTCCTGTTCTCCCAGATCAAGGAAGTGGGAAAGTGCACATTTTATCGGAAATGAATGGCTTACCACAATATAATTTCCACTAAATGAATTTATTAGGTCAATCATTCTCCCCTGTTGAGATTCAAAGGATTCCATACCCAGTTCATCACGGGATTTATCTGGTATGTCAACTATTCTTTTTCCATTGTATTCGCCGAAATCAGACTCAATTGCCCTTTCATCTGTTTTTATCTCTAAATTAAGATACTGGTTTATTATATTTGCAGTTTCAACGGCCCTCAAAACTGGACTAGATATAATCCCACTAAATTTTAATCCCCCTAACTGTTCTCCTGTAAATCTAGCCTGCTCCACTCCTTCCTCCGTGAGTCTGTACCTGTTAAGTTCACTGGAAAGTATTCCGTTTCTATTAGTATAACTTTCCCCGTGCCTTATAAGTACGACATATTTCATAAACAATATATTATCTTTAGGTTTATAATTTTATTGAATTTAGCGAGCTACTACAATATATTTGAATATATAAATGACATAACATAACATGAATAAACTAGCAGATGAAACCAGCCCGTATTTACTGGAACATTCAAGTAATCCAGTGAACTGGTATCCATGGTCCACTGAGGCTTTTAACCTTGCAAAGGAACAGGATAAGCCTGTATTTCTCAGTATTGGATATTCCAGCTGTCACTGGTGTCATGTTATGGAACAGGAAAGTTTTACCGATGAAAAGGTAGCAGAAAAGATGAATAATACCTTTATATGCATCAAGGTTGATAGGGAAGAAAGGCCAGATATAGACAACCTTTATATGACCTTCAGCCAGGTTATGACCGGTACCGGGGGATGGCCACTTAATATCATTTTAACTCCAGATAAAAAGCCAGTATTCGCATTTACATACATACCTAAAACTTCCAGAAACAACATGATAGGAATAATTGATTTATGTGACAACATATCATATCTGTGGAAAAATAAAAGGGACGAACTTGAAAAGAATGGTGACACTGTAATATCAAGATTAAAAAATATGGAACTCAATAAACAAGGAGTGGAAAAACTGGATTATAGAAAATATATAGATTCAACATATAATGCCCTAAAAAATAATTATGACAAAGAATATGGTGGATTCGGCAGCGCACCAAAATTCCCCTCATTCCAGCATCTTATTTTCCTTATGAATTATTACAGGAAGACCAGGAGTGAAAATTCACTGAATATGGTGGAAAACACACTGAAAAATATGTATCTGGGTGGAATGTATGACCACATAGGTGGTGGATTCCACAGGTACTCCACAGATCCATTTTTCAGGATACCTCATTTTGAAAAGATGACATATGACCAGGCAATGGCAATCATGGCATATTCCTATGCATATGATATTACAGGAAATGAATTTTATAAAGACGTGGTATATGAAATTTACGGATTTATTAAAGAAAACATGTTTTCAAAGGGTTTTTACACCGCTGTGGATGCCGATTCTGAAAATGAAGAAGGAAAATTCTATACATGGAATTATACGGAATTACAGAATAATGTAGGAAAGGATTTCATTTATGATTTTAATATACTTCCTGAAGGAAACTTTTATGACAACAATTCAAGGCAGTCAGGAAGAAACATACTGTTTATGAACCGTGACGTGAATGGAAATCCAGCAAAAATGCACAGAGAAGAACTTGAAAGGCTCAAAAAAATCAGAGATTCAAGAAAAAAGCCTCTGGTTGATGATAAAATCTTAACAGATATCAATGGTCTCGTAATCAAGGCATTTTCAATTGCAGCTATGATTTTCCATGATGATAATATTCTAAATACCGCGGAAAATTCTGCGGATTTCATAATGAATGATATGTATAAAGATGGAAAACTTATGCATTCGTACCGAAATGGTCATGCCAGGATTGATGGTATGTTTGATGATTATTCCTATATGGTTTCTGGACTCTTATCACTTTTCGAGGCATCGCAGAATGACATATACATGGACTATGCTAGAGAACTCCATAATACCACCATCAAAACTTTTTATGATAATGTCAATGGAGGATTTTATTCAACAGGCGATGAATTGCTAGTAAGATTAAAGGAAACATATGATAATTCCATACCGTCTGGATTCTCATTTGAGATAGGCAATCTGATAATATTCAATTATCTTGAAGGAAAATATCAGGATATACTGGACAAATCCATAGGTTCAATAACAACTGATATGGATCGGCAGCCTATGTTCTTCTCATACACTGTTTCACATCTTTTTGATCTTATTGAATTTTATAAAATTGAAACTGGAAATGTGGATGCCCTGAATTATCTGGGAAGCCATTATACCTATAATTACTATTTCCTGAAATCTAAAGGCAATGAAATTTCTGTATGCGATACAAATAAATGTTTCATAGTAAGGAACTCAGAAGACCTGAAGAAGCTGATCAAGTGTTAAATAGCCTTTTGTAATGGTTATAGTTATGAAATGTATTATTTGCGGCAAAAATGAAGCATATAAATCAGGTCTGTGCCGTAGCTGCCTGGCAGATAAAATCCATCTGAAAACTGAAAATATGGAGTTAACTGTGTGCCCGAAGTGCGGCGCTGTCAGGCTTGGTAAGTCATGGCACTACGATAATGCTGATAGTTTCATAGTCAGAGGCGCTGAATCTCATATTATCATGGATAAGAATGATAGAATATCCAGAGTAAAAAGTTATACAATAGGTGAAAATCAAGTATCCCTTGATCTGATAATTGACGATAAAAACCTCGGAGAGGTTGAAAAAGAAGTATCCATACCACTAAAAATCGGAAAAGAGAGCTGCCCCGTTTGTAATAAGGTGACTGGTTCCTATTATGAATCGGTAATACAGTTAAGAACGTATACCACAGAATATGGAAAAATCTTGGAGGAAGCCAGAGATTCCATAGTTAAATTCATGAAAGGGCTCAATAAAAATGATCCAAATTCCTTCATATCCAGAATTGATACGCTGAAAGAGGGGCTGGATATTTACCTGGGAAAGAAAGAGGATGCAGTTAAGATAGATAAATTGATGGAGCTCGACTACTTCTGCAACATAAAAATCACTAAATCTCTAGCCGGAAGAAAGGATAGTAAAGATCTTTTCAGATACACACATTTAATCAGAATACTGGATTTAGTTCCTGGGTCAATTATCTATGGCGGTGCATATTTAATGGTAAAAAGCATCAGATCAAATACTATTGAAGCTATAAATACAGCAAATGGAAATATTGTAACAATCAGCTCCAAGGAATTCTTCAGGGGTTCTTACCGGGTAATATTGAAGGAACCTGACAGAGAAACGTTTATTGTACTGTCAAGTCATGACGGCGAATCACAGTTAATGGACTCCAGAACTTTCCAAATTATTACATTCAAAAAAGAGTTCACGGAAAAAGAGATTGATCTTTACAGGTACGGGGATAAATTCTATCCTCTATGAAAAGCATTTTAAATCCCTTGTAATATGCAGATATGAGAATCCAAGCAGAATGGGGCAGATTACACCGGGTTATAATGCACAGACCGGGAACCGAAATAACATATGCTATGCTGGCTCCCAAACCGTTTCTGTTTGAGCGGCCTTTTAACTATTCTATTGCCAAAAAGGAGCACGAAACTCTTCAATCAGTTCTGGAAGAGAATGGTGTTCGGGTTAATATACTGGGAGATTTAATTGTAAATGAGGCCGATAAAAAACCTTCTTTCAGGAAAAAACTGGAGAATAAGATTCTTTCACTTGTAAATTTTTATGGAACTAGTGAATCCATGGAAAGTGCCAGAAACGATATGGAAAAGAATATCGGGTATATTGATTCTCTTTCTCTTTTCCAGGCTCTTATAATGGAGCCATCAATCGATTTGAAAGAATATGTTGCAGGAATCCAGTATCCACGTGTCTATTCAAATTTGCCACTGGCAAATCTATATTTCATGAGGGATCAGCAGGCAGTATCATCGGGCGCATTGATCGGGAACATGAAAATGCAGCAAAGGCGGAAAGAGACCGATATAACATCATTTGTTTTCAAGGAAATTCTAAAAGCAAAAATAAAAAGAATTAACAGTGGATTCTTTGAAGGAGGTGATTTCATGCCTGCTGGAGATTTCTGTCTTATAGGAACTGGAAACAGGACAAACGAGGCAGGGGCAATAGAAGCAATGAATTCTGGAATTTTTGATTTCGACCGTATAGTAATTATTTCCAATCCAATATACAATTTCATGGATGGTCATGATATTATGATAAACATGCACCTTGATACATATTTTAACATTCCCGCTGCAGGAATTGTTATAACTTCAGTGGAATTGTCAAAATCTGCAAATGCAACAGTATATTTTCGTGAATCTGATGGGAAATATGTGGAGGATTCAAAAACAACACTGTATGAATTTATGTCTGGCGAGGGTTATAATTTCATCGATCTCGGGATAAGTGAACAGCTTTCATATTCTTCAAACTTTCTTACCATATCCGATGGAAAAATTATTGCAATAGATTCCTCACGTGTTATTGATAAGCTTCTAATAGAGAATGTTTTTGACAATCCTACTAGGGAAATTATAATTAAAGATATGCAGTCAAGGAAAGGCAGAATGTTTCCCGATAATAAAGAACTTAATGACCATAGAATAGACGTGATAAAAATAGATTTAAGTGAAATAACCGGCGGGTACGGAGGAGCTCATTGCATGACATCGACTATTGATAGATCATAAAATATATTTTTCCAGATTTTTATGCATTATGTCAAAAAATTATATATTTTATAACTGGTTAGCTTTCTGAATAATCAATATACATTGATATACATACAATGCAGAAAGATGAATATTAAAGAGACTGCAGAAAACAATAACCTTATAAATTTATAAGCAATAATGTATTTCACTACTAAGTTAAGCTCAATTAATAAGAGGGATTTAATGGCAGATAGAAGAAGATCAACTACAAAGGATAAATGGAAAGAGAAATCGTGGTACACAATAGTTGCACCGTCATATTTCGGGGAGAAGGAAATCGGACTTAGTCCGAGTGCTGATCCGAAATATATGATTGACAGAACCATAGCAGTCCCTGTCTCTACTTTTACAGGAAACTTCAAGAAAGCAAGTTCTATGGTTTTATTCAAGGTAGATAACTGTGAGGGGAAGCGCTGTACAACAAAATTCATCGGGCACGAGGTCAGCGATGATACCATCAGGAGAATGGTAAGAAGAAGAAGAGAAAGGATGGATATTGTTACCGATGTGAAAACAAAGGATTTCTATAACATGGCAGTGAAACTTGTACTTGTAGCCGATCAGAAACTTACCGGAACAAAAAGATCTGAAATAAGGCATTCAGTTGTAAATTATGTGATCGGCAAAGCTGCAGAAATGGATCTTGGAACATTTGCAAATTATATAATCGGTGATGATGTATACGGAGACCTTGTAAATTCCTTGAAAGAAGTTTATCCAATAAGAAAAATAGAAATAAGGAAAACCGAAATCGGAAACCGTGAAGTTCCAGAAACACCTGAACAGGAACCGGTAGAAGCAGTTCCAAATTAATATTTTTGAGCCGGGGTGGCTCAGTTGGTAGAGCGTCGGACTCATAAGCCAACAGCTGAGATATCCGAAGGCCTCGGGTTCAATCCCCGACCCCGGCAATCCTCTGATCAATTAATTTTTCATATCAAAGGGCATGTCAAAATGTAGGGCTCTGGAACTATCTGTAATCACATCTTGAAAATATTATTAACTATAAAAATATATTTATGATACAAATCCTGCTGGGACAAATTATGGATATTGCGAGTCATATGGAATGAGAAGGCATATGCGAGTGCCGGGATTTGGACCCGGGTTAGTGGCTTGGGAAGCCACTGTGATACCAGGCTACACTACGCTCGCTTTTTATACATTAATTCGGTAGACACATACACAGCGAATAAATAGTTGTTTGCTGTTCTATATTATGTACATCTCCCGATTTAAAATGGTCATGTTAAAAATATTTATAAACGTTCCTATGGTGATTTTACCGATTGATCTGCCGGATGCAAACGTCAATGCACTGGAATAAGACAGTTAATCAGTTATATTAATTATAAACATTCTCACAAAAAATAAATATTTCATAATATCTTTATCTGCCGCCTCTTTGCAAGATCAACAACTTTTATCCCCATTTCAGTTGGTTCATAATTTTTATCCATTAATCCCATTTCATATAATTTCTGGCATCTTTCCGAATTTTCTTTTCTTTCTCTTTTCAGCAATATAAGCCTGAGACAGGGGACATCCACATATTTTATATATTCTCTTTCGGTCATATCTCTGAGTATGTAATGACCCTTATTGGCTATATGGTAATATGTATGGTGTTTATGCACCTCATTTGTTTTCTTTAATTTTGCCTCAGTTCTCTTTACAGACGAGCCAGAATATTTCTCTATGAGATCCATTGAATATAATCTCTCTATGTATATCTGAACATTGGCTTGTGGTATGCTGGTATATATTTTAATATTTTTCGCATAATCAAGTTTGGCAAGCTCGAAATGTTTTAAGACCATGAGCATTTCATGATCCATTACCAGCATTTTTTTAATATCCCCCTCTTCCATATATCAATTATAATGTTAACACTCTATAAAAATCTAAGCCGTTGCAGGATAAGTGTTATCAAATGTCACACAATAGGTGCCAAAGCAAACCTTAAACTACTCCTTAGTGATTTCAATTCGGTGTTTATATGGAAGATTTAGATCCGTTTGATATAGCGCTTGCCCAGCTAAACAAAGCTGCCAAGGTAATGAAGCTAGACAGTGCAACAATAGATGTGCTGAGTTCTCCTAAGGAGATTCTTCAGGTCAGTATACCCGTAAAGATGGATAACGGCGAAACAAAGGTATTCACCGGATTCAGAGTACATTATAATAATGCCAGGGGACCAATGAAGGGTGGAATAAGATACTATATAAAGGAAAACCTATCTGAGGTCAAGGCTCTTTCTGCATGGATGACATGGAAAACCGCACTTCTGGGTCTGCCTTTCGGTGGTGCCAAGGGTGGAATTATATGCGATACAAAAAAAATGAGCAAAAATGAACTGGAAAAATTGAGCAGGGGATATATAGATGCGGTTGCTGACTTTATAGGGCCAGAAATTGATGTGCCTGCTCCTGATGTTTACACAACACCCCAGATAATGGGCTGGATGATGGATGAATACGAGAAAATAGTCCGGCATTCTGCTCCTGGTGTTATCACTGGAAAACCATTGACACTCGGTGGATCACTTGGAAGAGGAGATGCCACGGCAAAGGGCGGAATGTATGTTTTGAGAGAAGGAGCAAAATATAAGGGTATTGACCTTACAAAGGCAAAATATGCCATACAGGGTTTCGGAAATGCCGGTCAATTTGCTGTAAAATTCGTGAATGAAATGTTCCATGGAAAGGTTGTTGCGGTTTCCGATTCCAGTGGAGGAATATACAAGGAAAGCGGAATAGATTACAAGGAGCTTCTGGAGCATAAGGAAAAGGCAGGTACAGTTGAAAACTTCCCCGGTTCTAAAAATATAACAAATGAGGAATTACTGGAATCAGATGTTGATGTGCTTATCCCATCTGCCATAGAGGATCAGCTCACAGGTGAAAATGCATCAAAGATCAAGGCAAAAATAGTACTTGAACTGGCAAATGGGCCTTCAACTCCGGAAGCAGATGAGGTATTCTTCAAGAAAGATATACTCCTATTACCGGATTTCCTGTCCAACGCAGGCGGAGTTACAGTATCTTACTTTGAATGGGTTCAGAACATAACAGGAGATTACTGGACAGAAGAGGATGTATACAGCAGACTTGACCAGAAGATGACTGCTGCAACTCAGGATGTTCTGGCTGTACACGAAAAATACAAAACAGATCCCAGGACAGCAGCTTATATAATCGCAATACAGAGAGTCGTAGATGCCATGAAGGCAAGGGGACTCTTAAATTAATTTTTTGTATTTATTTTTTTAAAAAGAATCTTTATAATATACCTATCTATGTCATAATCATATGACAAGAATGAATATTTCTGTGAAAAACCTGAAAGACGTAGTAGAAATGCTGAATACGGTGGTTACCGAATCAAAGTTCAAGATAACACAGAGCGGCATATCTGTCAATGCTGTGGATCCTGCGCATGTGGCCATGGTTTCCCTTGAAATTCCTAAAAATGTTTTTGCCGAATACGATGTGGAGGCGGAGGAAGAAATATCTCTTGATCTTGAAAAGGTAAAGAGTATTTTGAAACTAGCATCCAGCAACGATTCCATGGTAATTGTAAAGGACAGAGAAAAATTAAAATTTGAAATAGGGAATATAATAAAGAGCATATCCTTGCTTGACAATAATCAAATTACAACTCCTAGGGTTCCTCAGATCGTTGCAGAGGATTATGTTGTGATGAGCAAGGGGGAATTCGAAAAGGGTCTGAGGGCGGCAGAGGATGTTTCTGATGCAATCAGGCTTACAATGACATCCGAAAACTTTTCAGCCAGATCAATGTCCGATGCTGATGAGAGTGAAATGATACTTCAAAAAGATATGTTAAAGGAAATACAGTGCCATGAAACCATAAAATCTTCCTATCCACTGGAATACCTCCTGAAATTCATGAGATCAATATCTCCCAACGAGGACATAAAACTATCATTCAAAAGCGATTATCCGCTTACCATTGAATTTAATCTGGGTGCAGATTCCCCGGAAAGAATAAAGGGAAGATTTCTTCTGGCACCCAGAATGGAATCATGAGCGGGCACGAGGGGATTTGGACCCCTGATTTACAGCTTAGGAGGCTGTTGCCCTATCCATGCTAGGCCACGTGCCCATTTCATAGGTAATCAAACAAAAGCATTTAATTTTTTTTAATTAAAAATGGAAGATATATATTCATAAAAATCTACAGGGAATTGATTTCTCTTATCATTTTAACGCAACTCTCCATGGCATCTTTTGCCATATCTATCCTCGCCTCTGCCTGAAGTCTGGACTCACCTGACCCTGAAATCCCGAGAGCCACAGGTTTTTCATACTCAAGAGACAGGTCCGTTATCTTTCTGGCCGCGTTGTCCATAATAACCCTGTGATGATCCGTTTCGCCCCTGATCACAGCTCCTAGGGTAACGACACCATCTACATCGTCCATTTTGAGCAACTTTTTTATTGCCAGTGGCATATCAAATGTGCCCGGTACCCTGAAAACCTTGCTAACCTCAACACCGAGGAATTTTGCATGTTCTATCGCTCTTTTCATCATCATCTCAGTTATATCATAATTAAACTCCGCTACTACTATTCCAACTTTTATTTTTTCCATACTATCACCTAATGTCTGTGCGAACCAGTACCGCCATCCGCAGCAGGTCCCTTATCCTCAAAGCCCTGTCTCAATCCCATTCCAGCATTTCTGGTTAACTTATCCCTGTCAAAGAGGAGGTTATACGCATTCAATGCATGTTCCCTGGCTCTTCTATCGCATAGCCATGCAAGCTGTCGATCATCCTTTGCCTCATCCTCATGAACAAAAACCTCTATTATGTGCATTTTTTCCTGTAGCTGAACCTCCATTATGCCGGTAGAGGCAATCTGGGCGGACATTTTATCAACGGGCATGGGTCCCGGCATGCCAAATGCCATTACTATGTTACATCTGTAATCCTCAAAAAGAATTTTGCAGGCTACAGGGATATCCTTTATACCTGGTACAGTGTACCTTTCTATCACAAATCCCGTGCCGTATGCATACAGCTCATCTATTGCAGACCTAGCCATATCATACCTGGCAAAGGTTGTATCTACTATTCCTATTTTTTTCAATGATTTTCACTCCATGCACTGATTATTTCCTCTCCGGTGACGAAACCATATCCATGTTTTTCAGCATAATTTTCTGTTTTGTCCCTGGCCATGGATTTTCCATTGTCATCCAGCATTTCCACTATTGTTGCAGATGGAACCAAATCTGCCTGTTCAACCAGGTATGTGCTCAGTTCTGTATGCCCTCTTCTCCTAGCGAAATAACCATTTCTTGCTATTAAAAGGTGTATATGACCGGGAGTTCTGAAAACGGAACCGAAATTTTCCGGAATCATCTCTTGCTTTTCAATGCCATTGATGAAATCTGCAAAATGCCTTACAGTTAAAGATCTATCATTATCAGATATTCCTGTGAATGTATCCCTTGAATTTATTGTAATAGAAAAGGTACTATCCTTATCATATTTCATATCATCTGCATTCAATATGGATTTGTCCATATCCAGGCATTTCCTGAAAAGATCCTCCATATAAGGCAATCCCAGTTTTTCAGCATCATTCTGCTTAACCGTTGTGCATATAAGGCCTCCGCCTTCCCGCCTCATTATACGTATGAAATCAGGCGTTATAAACTGGGACGGTATTACAATGTCGGTCTCACCTTCACGGCTGTCTGCATCGAATATTAGCACTGGAATTCCATTTTGGAACGCTTTTATTGCATCCTGATACATACAGGACAATTGCCACAATATATATAATATTTTAGTATCTACTCAAAATTATGTAAAATAGATGATTTAAAATAATGTTTTTTTGTCACTATCTGATACTCATTGAGAAGCTGATTTTTGAAAAATATGTATGCTTCATTTAAATTTATTCTGTTTTTCCGCAGGAATTTTCTTGGATTATCAATTGCAAATTTAAGTATATCCGCGGGGCTAATGTAAGTGCTGAAACGTTGATACCTGTAGAGGAAATCCATCTCGTTGAATATATCCGGCTCGGTTATGAACACATTATCGGTGCCTATCATGAGGTCAATTCCTGATCTTATAAATTTTCCGTAATCCGGTCTTTTTCCATAAAATATGTTTGACCGTGGTGTTATTGCCACAGGAATCCCTCTTTCACTTACCAAATCAAGATCCTCCCTATCTGCCTCTATTCCGTGAACCAGGAATGATGGTTTCAGGTTAAGAACCAAGTTAATATCCTCCCTTTTATTCTCACTGAAATGCAGGGCAAATATTTTTCCATTTTTTCTGGTTTCTATGGATGCCTTCATAGCCTTTTCATAATCCATATCCGAAATGGAACTCAGTGCAATCCCATGGGAGGAATCCAGAATGGCTTCAATGGAATCACTGTCGTGAGGTCTTCCCAGAACAACAGGATGCATACAACCGGTCTTTGCTCTGCGCATAAGTTCAACACCCTTTAAACCGCCCTCTCTGAAATCCAGATATGATAATGTTCCGCTTTCCCACATAAATTTGCTTGCATGGGTAATTCCATGGAGGATGGAACTGGTGCTGGCGTGTTCAAGCATCCTATGTTTAAGTCCTCCAGGTCCAACTATGTCTGGTAGTGTGCCGGAAGGCTCATCGTTTATAAAAGAGTCGCCCACATGGGTATGGGCGTTAACGGGCATGGGTATCAGAGTACCATAAAGCCCATAATCAGCAATACCATTTTCAAAGTGCGGTGTACTGGAAAAATCCAGAGTTCCGTGCCGTAATTTTCCATTGAAGTATATATTTCCACTGACTTTCATGATCATATCTCCATCACAGCATTATATCATAGTTGATTTTTCTATATTATTAACATTTATAAATACTTATTTTTTAGTAGTATCTCAAAATTGTTATATTAAAACAATATTAACCTTTATGCTTCCGCAGATAACAATAAATGTTGCCATGTCCCTGAATGGTAAAATATCTTCAGGGAATGGCCGTTACAGTATATCAGATGCAACTGATATGGAGAGGGTAATTTCCCTCAGGAAATCAGTTGATGCTGTACTTATCGGAGCCAATACGGTGATTGTGGACGATCCAGTGCTCCATTATTCCAAAAGCAGGATAGTTCTGGATGGGGAATTCCGGCTATCCGGAAAGTATAAAATATTTGATGGTAGTGCGAGAACTTACATAGTAACTACAAAAAACAAACACATAGAAAATGCCCTGACCGTTCTTGTAAGTAGCACTGAAATAAAGGATATAATGGAAAAACTTTACTCACTGGGAATAAAATCTATACTCGTTGAGGGGGGTGTCCAGGTTATAAATGAATTTCTGGAGGCTAATTTATTTGATAGGTTCTTTGTATATATGAATCCCGGGCTCATCCTCTCAGGCAAATCTCTTTTCCAACCTGCGGATAGAAGAATAGAATACAGTGTGGAACAATCCGGCAGGGGAATTCTTTTAAGCATCAAAAGTATACACCAGTGATCATAATGGAAAGCAACGGGTTTTTAAGGTTAAAATGGGCAAGGGATCACATGCCTGTTTCAGCAAATATAAGGGAACGTTTTCTGAAGGAAAAACCATTTAAGGGCATAAAGATAGCCATGGCATTGCATGTGGAAGCAAAGACAGGAATATTTGCGCTTCTACTTTCTGAAGGGGGTGCAGAGGTAAGGCTTGCATCATGCAATCCTCTCAGTTCTGATGACAGTGTTGTTGATTCACTGAAGAAGGATTATAATTACATGGTATATGCAAGAAAGGGAGAAACAGAAAAAGAATATTATGACAATATCAAAAAAACAGTTGAAGTTGCGCCGGATATTATAATAGACGATGGTGGAGACCTTACAAACCTGGTTTCGTCAGATCCAGAACTTGTAAAGAAGGTAATAGGCGGCAATGAGGAAACAACAACAGGGGTTGTAAGACTGAAGGCCATGGAAAAGGCTGGGGCTCTAAAATTTCCCATGTTCGATGTGAATGATGCACAGATGAAGCACTTCTTCGACAACAGATACGGCTCCGGCCAGAGTGCACTGGACGGGTTCATGAACGCAACAAATATACTCATAGCAGGGAAAAATACCCTTGTTGCAGGTTACGGCTACGTTGGAAAGGGAGTAGCCATGAGGTTGAAGGGCATGGGTGCACGTGTAACTGTTACGGAAGTGGATCCGGTCAAGGCTATAGAGGCCGTCATGGATGGATTCAATGTTGACCGCATGAATAATGCCATAAGAGATACAGACCTGCTATTTACCGCTACTGGAATGAAAAATGTGGTGAGCTATGATGACATGCTCGTAGCCAAAAAGGGAATAATACTTGGCAATGTTGGTCATTTCAACAATGAAATAGACTACGCTTCCCTAGAAAAAAGAAATACTGGAAAGGTGCAGGTAAGAAATCTCGTAACAGAATACAGGCTTGAAAACGGCAATACTGTGGATTTAATATCAGATGGAAGACTTTTAAACCTTGCTGCCGGACAGGGACATCCAGTGGAAATTATGGACCTCAGTTTTGCATTGCAGGCACTGACTGCCGAGTATATTGTCAAGCACAGAAAGGATTTATCCAATAAGGTTTATCCCGTACCTGAAGAAATAGATTATGAGGTTGCAAAAATTGCGCTGGAATCCATGAACTTTAAAATTGATAGCTATACAGAGGATCAGATCAAATACCTCGAAAGCTACCAGGAAGGAACATAGATTTTTATATAATTTTCATATTTATAAAGATGAAAATAACTGCCGTGAACATTGAAGGTGAAAGGCATCTTGCAGTGTACAATAAGGGAAAACTGGCGCTTCTGGATGATTATGGAATAAAAACAGGGCAAGTTTCATTACTTTCAGATAATGATTTAAAAAAAATTAATGATATTAATGATTTCAGGGATTATGATTTTTCATACGATTCAATTATCCATGAGAATTCAACACTGATGTGCATAGGGCTCAATTATAAAAGCCATGTATCGGAACACCAGGGTGGCAAGGTTCCTGAAACACCGGTAGTTTTTACGAAATCAAATAATACATTCACAGGAAATGGAGCAAAAGTAGAAACCGGACAGGATATGAAAGTTGATTATGAGGGAGAATTATGCGTAATGATCGGCAAGAAGGCATGGAATATCCCTGAAAAAGATGCATTAAACTATGTTCTTGGATATTTTATAGGAAATGATGTAAGCTCAAGAGCTCTTCAATACAGAACCACTCAATTTTATATGGGAAAAAGTCTCGATAAGTTTTATCCACACGGACCTTACATATCAATAGGCGAGATAGAAAATCCTCAGAATCTCAAAATTCAGACCAGGGTAAACGGTGAGATCAGGCAAAATTCATCAACAGAACATATGATATTTCCAGTCAGTACACTGATCAGTTACATTTCAAAATATATCACCCTGAGGCCTGGAGACTGTATTTCAACCGGCACTCCTTCTGGAGTTATTATGGGCATGCCAGAGGAAAAACAAAAATGGCTTGGAAACGGTGACATGGTGGATGTAACAATAGATTCTCTGGGAACATTATCCACATATTTTATCTGAAATGCAGTACACTCTTATATTAAAGCCACCGGAAAAAATCAGAAACCGGATTACACGTATTAAAAGAAATCTGGAGTCTATATATGGTTATACAGGTTCATTGAGCTGCAAAGGTGTTCATATAACCATGGCGTACCTGAAAAATCCAGAAGTCCTGGATATTACTTCATTGAAAAGAATCTGTGGAACTATTTATCCGTTTTACTTTACAATAGACGGTACAGGCTATTTCGAAAGGGAAAAAGGCGGTAAGAAATCATACATTGTATTTCTCAGGGTTATTCCCTCCCCGGAAATGGTCAGATTTCACTCTATGCTTATACATTCACTGGAGCTAAATTCCATGGATACTGAAAGATTTCTTCCGCATATTACCCTAATCAGAAAGAATGTAGATGAATATAAGTTGCATGAAATAATAAAATTTACCAATAATTTAAATGTTTCCGGAAGATTTCAAGCAAAATATCTTACAGTCGGAAAAAGAAGGAAGCAGAATACCCACTGGCATTTCGAGCATTTAAATTTCAGTAAAATTTAAAAGCATTTCATAATAACAATATATGAAGAATATCATTCTTTTAATTATGGATGGGCTTGGAGACAGGCCAAATCAGGAATTAGGGAATAAGACTGCCCTTCAGGCCGCAAGACGGCCAAACCTTAACAGGCTGGCATCCAATGGAACCACCGGTTTGATGTCTCCAGTATCATTTGGAATAAGGGCCGGATCGGATACATCCCATCTTTCTATACTCGGTTATGATCCTATAAAATATTATACGGGAAGGGGGCCATTCGAGGCACTTGGCCTGGGAATTGAATTGAAATCCGGTGATATCGCCTTCCGGGCAAACTATGCCACAGTAAAAGATGGTAAAATTATAGATCGCCGTGCAGGTCGTGTAAAGGATACAGACAGTCTTTCATCGGATCTGGAAACTGAAATAGACGGTGTAAAATTTATCGTTAAATCAGGAGTCGAACACAGGGCAGCGGTTGTAATGAGAGGTAAAAATCTTTCTGACAGAATTACAGAAACAGATCCACATTCAGTGAATTCCCCACCAGAATTTGCCAGAGCACTTGACCATGATGCGCAGTTCACTGCGGATGTTATTAATAAATTTCTTACCAGATCCAGGAAAATACTTGAAAATCATGAATTTAACAAGAAATTAATCTCTATCGGGAAGCTACCCGCCAATGAAATTATGCTGAGGGGCGCAGGAAAAATACCGGAGATTCCGTCTTTCAAAGAAAAATATGGCATGAACGCTGCGTGCATATCAGGAACACCCTTAATTCGAGGAATAGCAGGCCTAGCCGGTTTTACAAATATCAGGGTTGAAGGGATGAATGGGAGGGTGGACACAAACTATAAAAATATAATTTCTGCTGCTGTTAGCGCACTTGATAAATATGATTTTATCCTGATAAACATAAAAGGTACAGATATTGCAGGCCATGACAGAAAACCTGAATTGAAGAAATATGTCATAGAACAGGTTGATTCAGTTATAGGACCATTACTGGAGAGATTGGATAATACACTTATAGTTGTTACCGGCGACCATAGCACTCCGTGTTCATACGGTGACCATACTGGTGACCCGGTTCCAGTGATGTTTGCAACAAATGGTATAATAAACGATAATGTCAGATGCTTCGATGAACTCAGCGTATCTACTGGATATTATAAAATCACCAGCAATGACATCATGCCTATTATAATGTCATATTCTGACAGGGCCGAAAAATACGGTGCATGATTAGTTCATTTTAACTATTCCTTCAGGTTTATTGATATCACATACAAGAAGTTCACGACTCAGATACGATTCAGGAAAAACTGATCTGGCATCCTCTAACAGTACTTCCAGATCATTATATCTTGAACTGTAATGAAATAAAAATAATTTTTTTACCAATGCTTTACGTGCAATTTCTGCCGCCTGCCTGGAAGATGTGTGCCCGTATTCATTGACTGTGGGCTCCATTGAGGAATCCATTGTGGTATCATGTATGAGCACATCAGCATTGCTGGCAAAATCGGGCATGGAACTGACTGGCCTTGTATCACCGGTATAAACAATTTTCCTGCCCTGTTTTATACCCTCTGCCACATCCTTTAATTTGTATTTTTTGCCGTCTATTTTCACACTTCCCTCCTTTCTTAATTCCTCCAGGCGGTAAACCGGAAAGCCAATACTATCAACCTTCTTCCTATCTATTTTAACAAGGTCTTTTTCCTCCAGTGAGTATGTTATTGATGGCACTGTATGGTCATTTGCAAGACTTTTTATGAAGAATTTGCCGAAGTCAAATGCCATGCCGGGAATAACCGTATAGACATTTATATTGTAGGTTATTCTTCCATATCCTAGATTCATAGCGTTTCTGATAAATTCAGATGCACCTGAAGGGCCAAATATATTCAAATCTTCCGTACGTCCTAAAAATGCCATGGAATTGAGTAGTCCCGGCAGGCCAAGAAAGTGATCTGCATGGAAATGTGATATGAATATATTTTTCAGTGACATAAAAGAAACTCCACTTTTCATGAACTGTTTCTGCGTGCCCTCTCCACAGTCAAATAGGTTTAATATATCATCTACCTGAACAGCCACGGCTGGTAAAGACCTTCCTGGTTTTGGCATTGATCCTCCAGTTCCTAGAAAGGTGATTCTGATATTGGAAGCCATATATGTGTATTACCCCGTAATATATTATTTTTGATAAATTAATTATATGCCCTTGTTATGTATTATTATGATAAATCAGGAAATAGAAGTAGGGAATAAGAAATATGAATATATCAATGAGAAGCTCGGTAAAAAGGCGCCGATGATTATTGTAAAGGGGGAAACCGGTTACATTATGTGTGGTTACCTGAATGTAGATGCAGCCAACTCGCTGGGAGATATTGCAGTACGTGTAACCGGGGTAAACGATATAAATGACGTCCTCAATAGCCATGTAAATTCATGCACGGATAATGCCTCAAAACTCGGAATCAAACCGGGAGATAAAATAATGGATATTATAGACAAACTTTAGAAATATGGTAAACCAGTAATCTTATATACTGGATTACAATATATATTTATGGCAAAAGAAAATAATGAAAATGAAAGCACAGAAGAAGATGAACAGATAGTAAGAAAAACAATATCCATTAAGGGTGTAAGTGCAGACCTTTATAAGAGAATCCAGAAAATTTCAAATGATACAGGCAAAACCATAGGACAGGTTACAGATGAAGCTTATAGGTCATTTATGGGCACTGTTGAAAATGCAAAGCGCTTATCCAATGATTTTGTTAAGGGTATGAAAGAAGGATCATCTCAGTACATAGAAAATATAAAAGAACTCGAAATAACCGGTGATGATCTGAAGGAAATCGATAGAAAAATCATCTTTAAAGATATAGATACACTTACATTCCAGAATATAGACAATGAAATATTTGATAAATACGTCAATGCAATAATAATGGTAAAAACAGTAAACATACCAAAAACTGTCAGTAAGGCAAAAGTGCTCTTGAAAGGAAGTTTTATAGATAAAATAGTTCAATAATTATTTATAAATTTTTTTCTCTATAGAAAAATGCACTTTCCACGTCAGTAATTACAGTATCGTATTCATCTTTTTTATTTTCAATATAATTATATATTTCTTCATGTAATGGAATCCAGTATTTTTCTACATAATCATAATTTACTGATTCAAGAAATTTATTTTTTACCTTAAATATACTATCTGTAATTTCAGAATTTACCGTTTCAGGATTTTTCCAGTATCCCGTTAGATATGAGTCAATAACAGTGTCTATGATATCAGTAATATTCTTCTTAGTTATATCCTCAGCACTTTCTGTTTTAAATTTGAACTGAGTACGAAGTACGTCATATTTTTTGTAATTTATTGCAGGGAAGTTAACTGTGAATTTCTTCATTAATAGTTGGATTTCCCGATAGTATTCTGGGTTTTTAATGAAATTTTCTTCCGATGTGTAAGTAATTATTAGACTTTTAGAATTCAGTTCAGTGATATAGTTGACAAAATCTTCATATGAGTATCCTACTGTATTTTCATGCAATTCCCCGATAGTTGAAATTATAAGCATAGGATGTTATGCTATGATAGGATTTAAAATTAATTTAGTACTGTTAACACTATCTCTTTCATTATTTCCCTAAAACCTTACAATTATATCATAAATGGGAAAGATAAGTATTTATACATTTAATGATTGTTTAATTGATTAAAATGTCAGTGTTAGGTGAAAAGACAGAAGCAGGTCTTAAAGATCTCTTGACAGCCAATGCGGAAGATCACATGAGACTGAATGCAGCAGCAAGTTATTTAGAGAAAATGGGTGATTCCAGAACAGCAAAGGACCTGAGAGACAAGGCCAATGTTGAACTGGGGCATTTCAATGCTATATTCTCAACTCTGATAAAATATGAGGGAATAGATGGTCTCGTAAACGATATGGCAAGGGAAGAAACAGAACAGCACGTTTCCGAGTACACAAACGTAGCCAATGCTGCAAAAGCAGAAGGTCACGATGACATAGAAGCAATGTTATGTGCATTTTCCGAGCAGGAGAAGGGCATAGCTGAAACTCTGAACAGAACAAAAAACGCTTTCTAAATTAATTTTTAAATATTTTTAAAAATCAGAATTTTCTATTAATTATATGAACAGGTTTTTCTGAACTATTCAGTTTTTTAATAAATTCTCTTGTACTATCATTTACGGTATTTCCAAGGTTTTCCAGATCAAAATATGCAGCATCCAGTGCATCTGAACCGGTTTTTATGTTTTCACCTAAAGGATTGCATATATAATCTATTATGATATAATGAAAGTTTAATGAAATAAATTCAGAAATGCCGGCCAGTTCTCTAACCTCGATATCCACGGAAAGTTCCTCTTTCATTTCCCGTTTCAGGCCTTCTTCAATCGTTTCATTTAGTTCAAGTTTTCCCCCGGGTATAGCCCATTTATTTCTGTCAGGCTCATCGCGTCTCAGTACTAGAAGTATTTTTTTCTCTTTTATAATAATTCCACCAACTGCTACTCTCGGATATCTAATCATTATCAAATATATCATTAATTTATTTATAAGTTCCACGGTTTCAGTTATTTATTTTTAGCATTCTCTTTATCCTAACCCACAAATTTTCTGAGAAGTGACATTTCGTATGCATATTTCTCAACTTCGTCAAATTTTTTATTCTTGAATGCCAGCAGGAACAGTGTAGAAAATATATTGTGTTTTTGAACACTGTAAGAATTTTCGGTCGATACTCCCATATTATCTTCTATATAATTCATATCCTCTTTTATCATTTGTATTATTCCTGTATCCACCTTCCATATTTCTTTTAAGTAATTCAGTGACTCGTAATTGAAATATCTTGCACTGGAACGTATATCAAAATAGAGATTTTTATAAAGTTCATCGACTAGTTTATGATACCTCTCTGGCATTCCGCTGAGCATGGACATTCCAAGTATTTCCGGGGGTATACCAATAGAATAAAGAGCTCCTACAAATGCTATAGCCCTGGGCAATCTGGCATCTCCAGTACTCCTTGAATACCCGAAAAGACCAGTATGCAATTTTCTTGTCCTCCTCTTTGGGAGATACGCGGCGACATCATTTATTGGTCGGGCTATTCCCTCTATTATCTTTTGGAACCTTGATGAATACGAATTTATTATGGCTTTTATATCTTCCTCCATCTGCATATTAAATATTTCTGGATTGCCCGGTTTATGGGAATTAATCATGGAAACAGCATTTTTCACTGAAATGTCATCATAATCATACCTGAAGGCAGATTGCACTGAAAACGTATAATAAGAATCATATTCACTTAGAGCCTTTTTAATAGAGTCAGGGCCAAGATTTCCACGAAACGGTGACGATCCGGCACCTATTATAGGATAAAGCTCAATCCCGGATTTTTGTGAAATTTTCTGCATACCAGATATGGCATATTTCGCTAGTAGTGTAGCAGGCAGCATACCGTAGTTCATTGCAGGATCGGATCTTGCAATAAATATCCTCATATATTCCGGTTTTATGATTTCACTGTATTTTTCTATTATGGATTGAATACTGAATATGGAATCCTTGTCTTCTATTAACGGTATAAGATTTATTTTTTCCGGCAACACCTTTCCTGTAATGTCCTTCACATGAACATTATCATACAGTTCAATATTTTCAGTGTTCACAATGCCTTTTTCATAAAACTTGACCACATTTAGCATACTTTTGTAATCTGTTGTAAATGGAAGAATTACCTCAAATACAGGTGCAATATCCCGGTTAAAAACCCTGTTGGCCACATCGTAGTTCAGTGGTATGCTGTTTAAGGTCTCATTCAATATTTTCCTCTCTGCACCCTCTATAAGGGGATTAGGTACCCTGTATGTCAAAAAAATATCCCTACCTAGAACATTTTTATCAAAGAATTCCCTGTTTTTTGAAAACAATTTTCTTATGACATGGGTATCCACATCCTTTCCCTCCGCATCCCACATAACCTCCTTTATACCAAAATCCCTGTATGCTATGTATGCCTCCTCTATTTCATCTTCATTCGATATTATATTTTTACCGCTTGCCCATTGCGGCATCTTTGCATTGTCCGGATGCTGTGTGGACATAGTCTTTGGTATCATAATTACCATATGAAAACTACTTATAAATAAAGATTGTCAGAAAAAATGTCAGTTATCTCATTGCTGCAAATAGATAATATTAATCCATGATTTATAATAACCCTGCAGCACTAATAACTTTTTAATAGTCTTAATGGATTTGCCCGAACTCCGTAGGATAAAATCTAAGACCTTCCGGAGACATATACCTGTCAAATTTTGCATCATAAGCTATTTCAAGATTTTTTATATTTATGGCTACGTCCTTTGAACCATAAGACAAAATTTCTCCCTCTTTCATTAAAATAATGGAATCAGAAATATTGTAAGCGAGGTTTATGTCATGCAGAACAAGCAGTATACCTTTCCCAGCATTCTTCAAATTTTTAAGTATTTTTACTAGAAGGTTAATTTTATCGATATCGAGAAAGGAGGATGGTTCATCAAGTATAATGTATTCAGGATTCTGGTATATTACAGCAGCAATCATAATCATTCTTTTTTCCCCACCACTCAAGCTGGAGTAATCACGGTTGATAAAATTTTCAACACCACACATTTTCATTGAATTATATAGATCCTGATAATCATATTTTCTAGTGAAACCATTAATTTCCATAATATCTCTAACATTCAATCCCAGTGGTTCAGGCAACTCCTGCTGAACATAACCTGTATATCTTGAAATTTCGCTGGTATTCAACGTTTTAAGACTCTTATTATCTATAAGGATTTCCCCAGATTCAGGCCTTATTTCCCTGTTAATTGCAAGGAGCGTTGATGTTTTCCCAGAACCATTTTTACCACATATTGTTACAATTTCACTATGATTCAGGGAAAAATTTATTGGCCCTATATTCAGAGCCCCTCTTTTAAATGATATATCCTTGAGTTCAAGCATTATAATAACCCCGCTTTGAAATCCTAGTCATTAAGATCATGAAAAAAGGAACACCTATAATTCCGGTTATTATCCCTACCGGTATTACCTCGCCGATAATGATCATGTGTGCTATATCATTGGCAATGATTAAAAATGTTGCTCCGAGAATAGCCGATGATGGTATTACATATTTATTTGATCCTCCGTAAATCATCCTGGAAACATGTGGAAATATGAGTCCCACAAAGCCTATCAGTCCGGAAATTGAAACGCAGGCAGCAACTGAAACAGTGGTCAATCCCATGGATATTAGTTTAGATTTTTCGACATTTATTCCAGCCGATCTGGCATATACATCTCCTAACTGTAATGCATTTAACTGCCTATACATAAAAAACAGAGCAATCGATGTAAAGATTACCAGTGGAACAACTATGGAATCATCGGACCATGAAATGCCGGATAAAGAACCGAGGAGCCAGAAAAACAGTGAATTAATATATTTTGGCCTCGAGTAAAGTAGAAGAGCAACAAAGGAGGAAACAAATAAAGATATTGCTATGCCTGAAAGCAGCAATACCAGGGGAGGCGCCCTGCCATTTCTGATTGAAATGGTATAGACAAGGGCTACCACAATAACTGCAAAGATAAAAGCTAATAATGGGAGTGTAAGAATTCCGAAGATAGTTAGACCGAAAACAATAGCAACCACTGCTCCAAGTGTTGCACCACTTGATACCCCAGTGATATAAGGCTCGGAAATAGGATTCCTAAATATGCTCTGTATTACTGCACCTCCAACCCCCAGTGATGCTCCAACGGCAGCGGCACCGACGGTTTCAGGTTCCCTCAGCTGGGTAACGATAATGTAATCTGATAATTTGACGTTGCTGTAAAACCCAAACTGTTCCAGCACGGATTTAATCACATCAGAAACAGGTATTTTTACAGGACCAATATCAAGAGATATGATAAAAGATGCAAGTAGTGCAAGTGTAGATGCCACGAAATAAAAATAAGTTTTACTGTTAACTATTTTCAATACCGATCACCGCTCCCGGTTCGGGACTATCATTTAAATGAAATGGAAATGGTGGAATTGTAACATTTTCATTGAATACACTTGAAATCATCCATTGAATTGCGTATATATTTCTGAAGTTAGGCTCTGCAAATATATTATAGCTAAAAGCCATATAATATTTATCATGGACAACAGCATAGGTTCGGTTATAAGGCGTTCCATACAAATATGTAGTGTTAAATGATGGGCCAAGTATAAGTGTGGAAATATTTTTGCTCACTATAACCTCATTGGATATCTGGTAAAAGCTTGAACCATTTGCAATGTTTATTAAATGCGAATATTTCATCATTGATGCAATAAATGTGTTATTTCCGGCTGTATAAGTTTTTCCATCATAAACACACATTGCATACATTGCTGTTTTGTTTTGAACAGTTATATTTTTTTGAAAGTCATTTAGAGAACTATTTATCCAGTTATTTAGAATGGTGGCGTTTTTTGAATTCCCGGTAATTTCCCCGAGAAATGTATCCTGCTTCTCAATAATATGGAATGTTGTATTTGCACCAGATGATAGAAATATATAATCTATTCCTGCATTTAATAATTCATTGATCTGCGATTGCTTATAATCAGAGAACGATATTACTGCCTGTGGACTTAAGTTAAGTATTTCTTCGACGTTCATGTTGGGATATGCGGATACTTCTGTTATATTGCCCGTTACATTGGACCCTGGCCATAGACCAGGGTATGCATAAATCCCGGCAACATCCTTAATTGCGCCTATTGCATAGAGTGTAGCTGTTACACTTGGATCAAGTGATACAATTTTATTGAAATGTAGTCCGGTGACATTGGAATTAACTGTAAGTTCTACACCTTCTTTGATTTTTGGATGATAACCATAAACCTCTACAACATAAATCCCAGATAGAACCACAATAATTGCAACTATCACGATCACTATTAATTTGAACGGCTTATCCATGGGTGTACAGTAAATCATTATTTTTAAAGTTTACTTAATTTTATTAAAGTTCACTTTATAATAGAATAAAAGAGCCTGAACTTAATATGCAATTATGAGAGCAAAACCAAAATTTAGCATCTATAATGAATTTTATCTTATAGAATTTAATCATGTAGCGAGGAAATACAGTTCAGCTCCCTATAGAGGTGGAATTGGCACCTCTCAAGGTTATCTAAATATGCATGTGGAAAATAACTATAATTTCGATATATATGAATATGTAAAATCGTTTCTTACAAAAAATAATCTGAGCAGCGAATTAACGGTTAACATGACCTCCGTCGATATACAAAAATATCAAATGGAGAATGTCTCCGTAGGCAACTATTTCGTTCAGGCAACAATAACGGCCGGATTTGACAATGCTATCTCCATTGGAAACAAGTACGGTAAACCCGGTACCATAAATATGTGTGTCATTACCGACTATCCTTTGACTGATTCCGGCGCTATTAATCTATATCAGACCTGCATTGAAGCAAAGGTGCAAGCATTAAATGATATGAATATACGTGACATAATGACAGGAATAGTGTCTCCTGGAACATCCACAGATACTCTGAGCATTTTTGTAATAAATAGGGAGAAGAAATATGATTATGCCGGTAGACTCACAGAAATAGGATATGAAACATCTTTACTCGTTTACAATAACCTTATAAAATTTGGAGAACTCAGATGATCATTTCATAAATTATAGTAATATAGAAGTATCAGATTAATATAATAACAATATTATATTTTTAAGTTCTGTCCTTATGTGTTTCCTGTAGACTAAATAAGGAACAACATTGTAGAAGCACTAAAATGTTAAATATTCTATAATAATGGCAGTTAAGATGACCGAAACAGATGAAATACTGCAGTATCTCAATATAAAAAATGATGAGGAATTATTCGCCGATATACCACAAAAACTGAGAGTATCCCTTGATCTGGGATTACCAATGGACGAATTTTCTCTTATTACATCCATTGAAAAATCATGTTCAAATAATGTTTCTCCTGCTATGAATTTTCTGGGAAACGGTATATACGATAGATTTATCCCTCCCTTGGTTGATGAAATCATAGGGCGAAATGAGTTTTTGACATCCTATACACCATACCAGCCAGAGATTTCACAGGGAATATTGCATTCCCTGTTTGAATATCAGAGTGTTATTTCAGATCTTACCCAGATGGATGTGACCAATTCCTCCATGTATGATGGGTTTACCGCGCTGGCTGAGGCAGTGAGGATGGCATACAGGATTAACGGAAAGGAAGAGGTTCTTGTCCCAGAAAATATATACAGAAGCCAGTTAAGTATAATTCAAAACTATGTGATCGGTCTAAATTTAAAAATAATAAAATATAAATTCGGTAAGGATGGATTAATTGACATGGAGGATTTGAAATCTAAAATATCCGATCACACATCTTCAATAATCGTTGCCAACCCCAACCTATTCGGCCTCATAGATGAGAATGCATTTACTGTTAGTGAATTCAAGAAAGAAGCGCTGTTAATAACTTATTATGATCCTGTTTCCCTGGGTCTGATTAAATCACCAGGAGAATATGGAACCGATATTGCAGTGGCTGAAGGACAGCAACTTGGCATACATATGAATTATGGAGGCCCATTACTGGGTCTATTCTCTTTCCGAAAAGAATATGTTCACCGGTCACCGGGAAGGCTTATAGGGCTTTCAAAGGATAATAGCGGCAGGAAAGCATTTGTTATGACTCTTCAGGCAAGGGAGCAGCATATAAGACGGTCAAGGGCAATGAGCAATATCTGTTCTAATCAAGCACTCCTGGCGGTGGCATCACTTGCTTATCTTTCAATTCTTGGATCAAACGGTATGAAGAAGCTGGCTTTGATCACAATGAATAAAAGCATCAAACTTAAGAAAGAACTTTATAATGCAGGAATCAACACCGTATTCAAAGGAATTAATTTTTCTGATAATTTATTTTATTTTGACGGCCAGGAGAAACTCATACGAAGCAATATATCAGGCGGTATAAAGTTGTCAGAACTTTCAGATTATCCTGGCTATAAAAATTCTGCATTCTTTTCTGTTACTGAAAAAACTTCGGATGAGAGCATTAGCAGACTGGCAAAAATTACAGGTGAATAAAATGTATAAACAGGCGCATTATGATGAGGATTTCCTGAACTCTTTCAATACAGGAAATGATTTTTACCTGGAGGAAGTTGAAGACAGATATCCAGATTCAATAAAGAGAAAGCGGCTTAAATTGCCTGATGTGAGAAGTGTAGATGTGTCCAGGCACTTTACAAGATTGTCTGAAATGAATTATTCCGTTGACATAGGGATGTACCCTCTCGGATCATGCACAATGAAATTCAATCCGAAATACGCAGATTACGTGGCTGCACTTCCTGGATTTCAAAATGTACACCCACTGGAATCAGAATCAAGAATACAGGGAACACTGGAGGTCATGTACAGATTACAGCAACTGCTCATCAAAATTTCCGGTATGGATTATGCATCCCTGCAACCTTCTGCAGGAGCTCACGGGGAATTCACCGGAATCCTGATCGTGAGAAAGTTTTTTGAGGTCAACGGCCAGCTCGGAAACAGGGACGAAATAATAATACCAGACTCTGCACATGGCACCAATCCCGCATCGGCTGCAATGGTAGGTTTCAAGGTTGTGGAGGTACCATCAAATGATAATGGTCTTGTTGATATTGAAGCACTGAAGGCTGCAGTTAATCCCAGAACAGCAGCATTCATGATTACCAATCCCAACACACTTGGAATCTTTGACGATCAGATACTGGAGATTGCGGAAATCATACATAATAACGGGTCACTACTTTACTATGACGGTGCAAATTTCAATGCCATATTGGGAATAACAACACCGGGGATAATGGGTTTTGATATAGTACACTTTAATCTACATAAAACCTTTGCCACGCCGCATGGAGGTGGAGGGCCGGGAGCAGGTCCAGTAGCCGTAAAATCTTATCTAAGAGAATACTTACCGGTTCCCGTTGTTGTACTGGAAAATGGAAAATATTCACTTTATTACAATCTAAAAAATACTATCGGAAAGGTATCCTCCTATAATGGGTCGTTCGGGGTTATACTAAGGGCATATGCTTATGCACTGAAAAATGGAAACAACCTGAGTTTAAATGCCAGACGCGCAGTAATGAACTCAAATTATATGGCAAAAAAATTATCAAAATCATTTGAAATTCCTTATAAATCATTGAAGAAGCATGAATTCGTATTATCCACGTCCAGAACCGGAAGGAAAGCACTGGACATATCTAAATTCATACTGGATTACGGAATACATTCGCCCACTACATACTTTCCGTTAATAGTAAAAGAGGCAATGATGATTGAACCAACAGAATCGGTAACCTTGAAAGATATGGATTATTATATTGATGTGATGGAAAAGTCCCTGGAAGTACCGGAAGATACCATAAAATCCTCGCCTGTAAATACATCAGTTGGAAGAATAGATGAAATTGCAGCCGCTAGAAATCTTATCCTGAAATGGCCGGACAGCTGTGAAAACTCTTAAATAAACTCAAGAGATGCGAAATAATGAAATTAAGTGAAATTAACGGAGAATCCGGCAATATAGAAATCAAGGTAAAAATCCTTTCACTGTCTAAAAGAGAAATAACAACTTCTAAGGGTGAAACAGTCTATTATTACGGTCTTGTGGGAGATGAGACGGGAGTAATTCCCTATACTGCATGGGAATTTCCAGCACCGATCAAGGCAGGAGACGTTGTACAGATAAAATATGCTAGATCAAAGCTTTATAATGATCGCATGAGGTTATACTTCGACTCAAAAACAGAAATAATCATGAAGCCCGGTGAAGATATAGAGGTAAAAAGGACATATAAAGAGACTAAATTGATGGACCTATCCCTTAAAAATCTCTTCGTTACTGTAACAGGTAAGATAAGCAATATGTCCGGTAAGGAATATAATAAAGCTGGGAATACATTTAAAATATATAATGGGTTCATAGAGGATGATACTTCCCGTGTGAGGATCTCTTCATTTGGCCAGCAGCTGGAAAATGGAAAAATCTACAGGCTTGTGGGGGCAAAGGTATCTGAATTCAACAAACAGCTGGAGCTTTCAATAGGTGATAAAACAGAGGTTTTCCCTGAAGAGGAAGACATGGATTTTGAAAGGTATTACAAGTTATTTGAAGTGGATAATCCTGCAGGTGGAATAACAATACTGGGATTTATAATAACCCTTGGAACCAAAAGCGGGATTATAAAACGTTGCAGTGAATGCAATAAGCCGCTGTCCACAGGAGTATGTCCCGATCATCCAGATAGGCCAACAAAACTTGATATCTTTTCATATTTCACTCTTGACGACGGAACCAAGTATATACAGTGCATAGCCGGAAAAAATGCAATTATGCCATTCCTTGGAATAAAAGATGCAGACCTGCCGAGGGTTGCCGGTGAGATATATAAAATGCTGGATGATAAACTGTATGGTCATGCAGTGCGTGTTAATGCAGATTTTATTAAAAATGAGGAGGAGCTCTCATTAAGGGTTAACTCCATCAGTGCAATAACAAAAGAAGATATTGAAAAGGATATCAGGGTTAGTCAATAGGTGATATAAATGGCGTACACAAAAAGAGAAACATCTTACTGGATATTTTCACGGGAACTGAAAGATTCGAATAAACTGGAGGGTGAGGAAAAAAGACCCTATATAATCACACCGCTGGGAACAAAGCTTAAACGTGTCCTTCTGGCAGGAATTATAACCTATAAAAGTTCAGATGACAGAATGGTAAAGGTAACGATTGCAGATTATCTTGGGTCATTCTATCTAACTGCGTTTAAAACAGGTTTCAGCAGTGAGATGGCAGAAGAACTGGATAAATACAATGTAAGTGACACAGTAGTAGTAATGGGAAAGGTAAGTTCATTTAAAACCGATGATGGTATATTCTATTTTTCAATAAATCCGGAATTAATAAAAAAGATTTCCGATATTGAAAGATATTTCTGGGGGGTTAGAACATCATACGTTACCAGAAGAAAATTACTTGGTATTACAGAGGCGCTGAAGGACGAAAATGCAACAGCTGAGACACTCACCGGTCTTGGCTATTCCCAGGAAGAGGCAGATGATGCACTACGTGCCAGGGATAGTTACCATGACTATGATTTTACGTCGTATATGAACGCTCTTTCATCTATAAACTTTGAATCTCCAATTCCGGTAAGCAATCCTTCCGAGAATGGCATTGAATCTGAACAGTCAACCCTGGAGGATGAAAAACCTTCAATTGGTGAAACGGTTAACGTTGAAGCATTTCTGCTTGATTACATAAAGAACAACGACAGCGGACCTGGTTGCAAATATGATGACATTGTTATTTCATGCTCCAATGCCGGAATTCCCCGGGAAAAGGTGGATGAAATACTTAACTCTCTGGGCTCCATGGGAGAAATATATGAAGTTTCATTAAAAAGATACAAAGCGCTTTAACATGTATAACCTGTACCTTCAGTGGTTAACCTGAAGTTGAATCCGCACAATGATCAGAATCCGGATCAGGGAATGAGGTTAATCAAATATTTAAAATACTTTTTCGTGTTATTAGGTTATGGTTACCTCAGACGAAATTATTAAATGGATGAGTTCAGGAAACGATAATGCGAAAACACTTATTGACCTTAAATGGGCAATATCAAAGGCAGGAGATTATACAGTACTTCAGAATGAAAAAATACCTTTTGATATATTCCTCTATGTTGATAATGATAAGGCTGCAATAAATCTAATAGTTAGAACCGGGATGGAAACTGCGACAATAGAAAACGAACCCAGATTAAAGGTATATAGAACACTGCTTCTACTCAATGCCAGAGTAGAACTTGTTAAATTCATGTTAGATGGAATAAACGAGGAGGTTGTTGCAAGGGAAGACTTTGACGCCTCAACATTTACCAGGGACGTATTAAATACAGGACTTAATACAATTCTAGCATCATTTTATCTTATGGTAAAGGCACTTAATCTGGAAGACGAATTTAATGCAAGTGTTATAGAACGGACAGGTATGATGATAAAGGAAATGGCGAAAGCAGGAAAATCCAGAGAAGATATTAAAAATTATCTAATGTCCTCACTGGGACTTGGTAGTGATGATGCGGAAAAACTCATATCAGAGGTTCTTGACGCAGGGGCGGCCCCGAAAAATATGTATCAGTGAACACATATACTTCAGTAAATTTATTATTTTTTATTTCCTTAAATAGCTTCTTTAATAGAAATTTTTTTAATCAGGGATGATATATTAATTTATGATATGCAGCACAATAAAATTTTTGCCAGTTGATTATGCAGGTGCAATACCAGGTAGTCTTATATTTGCTGTAGTCCTCGCTATTGTAGCTTTTATAGTAATAATAACATTTACAGTCTATTATCTTTATAAAATTATTTCTTCACAGCGTGGGAGACATTATACAGGTTCAGAATCAATGATAAACATAATAGGTGTTGCAAGTGATAGAATTGAAAAGAACGGTAATGGATTTATAACTATTGACGGTGTTTCATGGGAGGTCACAAATATAGGCGACGACGTAATTGAGAAATATGACAAAGTTGTGGTCACCGGTAGAACTGGCCTGAAGTTGATGGTTAAAAGGATCAATAAATAAAATATATGTAAGCGCAAAAGCATCGATAAATTTAACATCTGCAAGTTCATTGGGTATTATGGAATATGGATGTTATATTTGTAACAAAATTATAAAAACCGGTGAAAAATTTACATTCACCAAGGAGGGTCCAGTACACATGGACTGTTTTGTGGCAGCCGCTAGAAAGAAAGTACCTGAAAATAAAGCCGAATATTTGAGAAACCTGAGCATGATACTTGATTATGAATTAACCATGCTAGTTAGCCTTCTGGGTTTAAAATCTGAAAATAAAGAAGCCTCAGAATTGATAAGGCGCAGAATAAACTCAATAGAAAAACAGGCCGGCGAAACAACAGGACTTATATATAATTTATAAAAAATTTATTTTTTCTTTTTAAATTCAGTGTAACCGCATTTACCACAGGAATAACGGTCTGAATGTTCTGCGAGGTAAACACCTGCACCACATCTTGGGCACGTTCTCCTCTTTCTCACTATCTTCCCTTCTTCAACAGCATATAATTCTCTCTTTTCCATTATTTACTCTCCTTTTCCTTTAATCCGTTTCTGATAAGCTCATAGTCCGGTTCATATAACATCGCATGCTCCTTTGTATCATATATTTTAACATAACCTTTCAAGGAATCTTTTCCGGTTTCCTGTACATTTCTATCAACTATTATTACATCCTCCTTGGCCTTATAATAATCGCTGAAAAGATCTTTAATCTCTTTTCTGCTAACAGTCTTCCCGGATTTGAAGTCAAGGGTATATTTTATTTCCTTCCTGAACAGCAGTTTATTATCCCTCTCGGAATCAACGCTGAATTTTTTTATCATTTTTTCATTGCTCATCCTTATACATCTCCATTATCATATTTTCAATTTCCTTTTTTATTTCCTCATTAACTTTTATGAATGCCATACCTGTATCAGGTACACCATAAACTATTACTGTATTATTATCTGCATAAAAGATTATTGGTATTACAGCCAGATCCTCTTCCCCCTTAACTTCTATTCTTCCGGTTATATTTTCATTTAGAAAATGTTCTATTGCATTCATCAGGTCTACAGATATTATACCGGGAGGATTGGAAACAGACGATGAACCTGGTACGTGTTCAAAATATTTCTCATCTCTTTTGGTTACAAGGTCAACCACCTCCAATTTAATATTTATCCCAGCATTTATTAAATTTTCAGTTGTAACATCTCCTACGGAAATAATCTTATTATCTCTTGCAAGAAATCTGATATCCTCTACGGTACATAAAGAATAATTAAAATTCTTTATAGCTTTCCGTGCATTATCTCCGATAACAATATCATGATCTAACTTTAATGGCATAAATACCTGGTTCCTTTATATCGGCCTTTTCTGCTATTTGTGAGTGCACATCGTTGATTATCAGGAACCCAAACCAGTCAGTTTTTGTTCTTTCATCACCGTGGACAGGGCACACATCTTCCGTGGTCAATCTTTTACATATTTTGCATGCCTTATATACTTTTACCATCGTTATACCTCAGTTATTCACATCCTGCTTAGGAGCCCATTCTGGTTTTCCGAGCCCTGGCTGTTTGGCTGTAAAACCAATTTTGCTGTCCGATAGAGATGTTGAAGCAAGATTCAGGGCAACTATCCTGACCCTTATTTTATCGCCTACTTTGAGCTCCATTTTCGTATCCTTTCCCACAATTCTCTGATTATCCATATCAACATTTATGGAATCATCCATAATCTGGCTGATATGTAAAAGTCCTTCAAATGGGCCGAATCTTATAAATGCCCCGAATTTCTGTACTCCTTCAACTATGCCATCAACGACCTCCTGCATCTTGGGGAAATATGCAAGTGCAGTATAATGAATGGGCTGGTAAACACCACCATCTCCATGGACTATGGTGCCCTCACCTTTCATTTCAATGTTGCTTACCGATACTATATATGATTTTCCAAGGCTTTTCTGGCCCTCCAGAATATCTACCAGCTTTCCCTCCAGAATTGATCTTGAAGCCTCAATAACAGCCTCAGCATAATCATCATTTAACAGTTCAGGCGGAACCCTGATTACGTATTCATCCTCAAGCAATATGTACATATTCATTCTCCTTTAAAATACTGATAAAGAATTTAATAATGTTATAAATATTTATGTATTGTATAAACCTAAAAAATATAAGGATAATACCCATTTACCTACAATGGAAAAAATCAGGGATGTATTATCAGACAAATTTCTCGGAAAGGAGGTCTCCATAAGGGGATGGGTTTATAGGGTTAGAAGCTCGGGTAAAATTACATTTATTGTTTTACGTGATTCAACAAATATCATACAGTGTGTGGCATCCACAGAGAATCTGAATGATTCGGTCATGAAGGATATATCATCACTTACTGTAGAAAGTAGCCTTGAACTTTCAGGGATAATAAGGAAGGAGCCCAGGGCGGTTACAGGTTATGAACTTTCCATAATGACCTGCAAAATATACGAAAGGAACGAGAATTTTCCCATAGCTAGAGATCTAGGCGAGGAATTTTTGCTGGACAACCGGCACCTGTGGCTCAGAAGCCGTGAATTTACTGCTGTGTTGAAAATAAGGTCAACAGTGTTCAAGGCATTCACGGATTATTTTTACGGGGAGGATTATTACCAGGTTCAGGCACCCATGTTTGTTTCCACGGCAACCGAAGGCGGTGCATCCCTTTTCAATGTTGATTATTTTGGTGAAAAGGTGAATCTTACCCAGAGTTCTCAGTTCTATCTTGAAACTATGATATTCAGCCTGGAAAAGGTTTTTACAATAGCACCCAGCTTCAGGGCAGAAAAATCAAGGACAAGAAGGCACCTCACCGAATACTGGCATGCAGAGGGTGAGGCTGCATGGTATAACAATGAGGATATGATGGAAGATGAAGAAAAAATGATTAAATACATCATAGACGCAGTTTTAAAAAATAATCGTGAAGATCTGGAGATAATTAATAGGGATATAAATAAATTGAGGAATATTAAAATTCCATTCCAGAGGATCAGATACAGGGATTTAATTGAAAGGACAAAAGAATTCGGGATGAATCTGAAATACGGGGACGATCTTGGTGCAGACGAGGAATACGGAATAATGATTCACTTCGACAATCCTATATTTGTTACAGATTATCCGGAGACATTGAAAACTTTCTACCACAGGCCTAATCCTGATAGCCCGGGTGAAATATTGTGCCATGATCTGCTTGCTCCAGAAGGCTACGGTGAAATTATTGGCGGTGGGGAAAGAATTTACGATCTTGATGAGCTGCTTGATAGAATAAAAAAGAACGGGCTCAGTCCAGACGATTATTACTGGTACGTTGACCTGAGAAGGTACGGGAGCATACCTCATAGTGGTTTCGGCCTGGGTCTCGACAGGCTTGTCATGTGGATCTGTGGTCTTTCCAACATACGGGAAACAATTCCATATCCACGCACAATTAGACGGGTAAAGCCATGAATAATTTCCTCGCAGCACTTCACGGAGAATCACATGAACAAATACCTGCATGGTTCATGCGCCAGGCAGGCAGGTACATGAGTGAATATCAGGAAATCAGGAAAAGCTTTAACATCAAGCAGATGTGCATGGATCCAACAATCACAGAGAAAATAACATTTTTACCTATCAGTAAACTCAATGTTGATGCCGCAATTATATTTGCAGATATCATACTCCCTCTGGAGGCTATGGGATATAATATCGATTTCAATAGCAATGGACCTGTAATTCAGAATGGATACAGAAATAACCCTGAATTGAGGGGAATTCATGAGTTTGATAAAAATTCATTGAAATACAGAACAATGGATGCCATAAAACTTTTCAAGGCAAAACATCCAGAAACCCCGCTAATTGGATTTTCAGGTGGAATCATAACGGTTTTATCATATATTATTTCCAGTACATCTGACAATAATCTTGTATATACAAAAAATACAATGTTAAATGATAGATCATTTACAGAAATGAAAAATATGATAAAAAATATGATTATAGATTATTTGAAGATGCAGATACAGGCGGGGGTGGATGCTGTGCAGATTTTTGACTCGTGGCTGGGATCGCTTTCTCCATATATGTTTAACAAATATCTAAAAAAGGATATAATTGAAATAGTCAATGAAATAAAGGGCAGTGTGCCACTGATTTATTTTGCCACAGGAAATTCTGGTATGATTGATCAGTTTAACGACGTAAAACCAGATGTGCTGAGCCTGGACTGGAGAATATCTATAAATCAGGCTGAAAAAATACTGAATCCCGAGATCGGAATTCAGGGAAACCTTGATCCGTACGTCGCCAGATATAATGTTGAGGCTGCTATGCAGGAAACCAGATCAATACTGAATCAGACCGCAGGAATAAATAATTATATATTCAATCTTGGCCATGGCGTACTTCCTGAAACATCACCGGCTACTCTGGGGGAAATAGTTGAAATAGTCCATAAACAAAACTTGCATTAACTCATACAATTTTCAATAATGGATAACTATTAAAAAATATAGAATGTTAAAATATAATCTATTAAAATAAAGTATTTACCCTATACAGTGATTAGAACCGTAATACCTGAAATTATACCATGGATAATCTAAAGTTGTAGACTTCCATTGACCATAGTAAATTATGGAATCCCCACATTGAATACAAAAAGTTATATATATATATATATTAATTATCTTATACATGAATATAGCTCATAATAAAAAATATTTGGCAATATTAATAGGTATATTGATGATAACAACCTCTTTCATTGGGATATATTACTACGAGAATGGTAATGTTCCATTGACCACTAATGGAAATAGTTCTGTAAATAATTATAAAATAAACTTAATGCCAGCAGTGGAAAATAAAAATAGTTCAGAAAAATTAAATAACTACACACTGGAAATATATATGGAAACTCCTAATTCTGTTAATAAAAATTTTACAACTAATCCAAATACATACAACAGGGAAATTTTCAATTCAACACTACCCTTTAACAATTATACTGCAATTCTCAATGGAAGCATATTAAGCAGTATAAGCAATTGCTGGTATAATTACATAAATGCAGTCCAGAATTCACAGTTAATATATTATAAGGATAATTTAAACGCCCTGTCCATGCAGGCATATGCATTTACACAGGTAAATACAAACAACAGCACTTATGTGTATACATATTTTAATAACATACTTTACAATCCCATAAATATTCTGAATTATAAATCGTTTGACTATTCATTTAATTTAAATTTTAACATGAGCAATCCTACATATATATTTCATCATAATCAAACATATGTAAATCCAGAATATATCACACCGGGGCCAGGTAGCAATTGCAAAGTCTATGAAAAACAGGTATGTGATTACAATCACGACAATTGCCATGCACAAGAATTAAATCAGACAACATATAACAATAGCTATCTCCCATTATCTATAATGTATCTCAATGATAAAGATAATAATAGCGATATAGCAGTAGACTCAAATACAATAGCTGAATACAATACTAACAATAAAGTATATTTCAAGATGAACGATACCACAACATTTAGTTCTTCAGATACTATGCAATCAACAACTCCGTCATATCAAAGTAATAATATATCTATTTCAAGTATATCTTTGGTGGCTGATAAAACTGATAATGCCAATATATTTGGTATACCCGATTCAACCATACAGATAACCAACTACAAAGCTGTTGTGTTAACCGACTATAAGAAAACAGTTTATACATGTTTCTATAGAAATGGCCAGGAAGTAAAGCAGACATCATCAACATATTCAGACAACTATACATATTATGGAACACCATATGCAACATTGAAGGTACTCAGTATTGGAACTGGTATGAAAGATAGGTTGTTTAGCAATACATCAAACTATTCCTATGCGCTGGGTTTTTACCAGTACCTGCTCAGAAATAATCCAGAAATACTCAATAAAACAATTAACCCAGGAGATTTATATTCTGTTTCAACAGTATCATTAAATGTAACTGCCTATACAAATGCATACGATGAATTGAATAATGTCTTAGAGGGTGCTAATTTATTCCTAGCAGATCTGGGATTAGATCTAGCAATAATGAGTGCTTTTGTAGCGTTCGCCGATTTTGGTGGTGCAGCAGGCTATGCACTTGCTGCAGCCTCACTTGCAGTAGCGGCCGGCTCGCTGGGTGTTACAATTGCACAGGCATCACAGCCAATTTCAATAGGGGAAAATATAAATGCTCAGTTTAATGATTTCACAATTCAAAATGCACAAACCACTTCTAATGACTACCCGTATACATTTATAATGTACAAATCAGAATATCCTGAATACGTTGAATACAATGGTGCAGAACATGCTATATATATGCCAGAACAGTATATTTACGTCACTACCAATTAGGTCAAAAGATTTATTATTCAATTTAAGGGGTGTACTATAGGTATTCATAGCCTCAACAACCCCTACTATCCTATCTAATTAATTTATTTATTCCTCATAAATATAACTTATAATATTGCCCTAATTGATAAGTATTCTGCGTTTTATAGTATTTGGATCGGCATAAAATTTCTAAGGAAATAAATTGCATATAAATATTGTTTCTCGGAAAATAATAAATCCATGGAAAAAATATGCATTGATGAAAAAAGTTATACTACTCAGTTATGGCAGCCCGGAAAGGGTCGAAGATGTACCTGAATATTTATCTGGAATCTTCCAGGGAAAGCCTGTGCCGGAAAAAATTCTTAATGAAAACATCAAGAAATATGAAATGGTCAATGGAAAATCACCTTCCAACGAAATAATAAAAAATCTCATGAACAAATTACAGAAATTACTTGCAAAGTATGGCGATTTTGATATTACAGATGCTTATAAGCACTGGCATCCAGGTATAGAGGAGGTTGTTTCATCACTGGATTCAGATTATGAGGAAATAATAGCCCTACCACTTTTTGCCTTTAAATCGAATAATATAAGGAAATCTTACGAGATTCCTCTGAAAAAAGGTTTTAATGGAAAAAATATGAAATTAAAATTCATAAATGGTCTTGATAGAAGCATACTCTCCTGCATGTGGGCATCCGAGATAAGCAAATACATGTATGAATACGATAATTTCCTGTTCACGGCTCACAGCCTGCCATTAATAGACGATGAAAGCGATTATTCTAATTCTCTGGCGAGGAATGCTAAAAACATCTCCAGAATACTGGGCATAGATAATTATTATACTGCATTCTACAGTCAGGGTCCGTACGGGAAATGGATCCAGCCATCAATATATGATTTACTTGATCAGTTCAGGAAAGATAACGTTGACAGTATTCTGGTATCGCCAATAGGATTTCTCTATGAGCATCTGGAAATACTATATGATCTTGATGTAAAATACAGAGATTTCCTATCAGAGCATGGAATAAAATATTTAAGGGCAAGGACACCATCAGATTCGGATCAAATGGCTGTACTTTTGAAGAATATAATACTGGATAGCGCCGGATTACACGATTGAAATATATAAATACAGTGTTAACCTTATAAAAAGTTGAAGTATAACTGATGGCTTTTCTCACGGTCAACTATTTGATTTCTTTCATTTAAAGTTAAATCTTTTTAAGCTTTAATGCATAACTATAGTATGGAATCATACAGCATCTTTTGCTACAATGCATCCGATTATATAAAAGAAATTGCCAAGGTGGGAACCAACAGCGATATACAGTTATACCACAGAAAGGACGGCGATACCATAATGACATTTATTGAGCCGGTGAAGTATCCGGAGAAGGTATCATCACTTACTGATTCGATATATCCTTCAGACATGGCAATAGTAAAGGTAAGTGCCATCAATCGGGATCTGGGTGAGGTTATAGTCGCCCTTGATCTTATGGGTAAAACAACCGGATTTATAATTACCAGTGAGGAGCAGCAGCCCGCAGTCAAAAAAATACTGGAAAACACCTCGCTAACCGGCTTCAAATTCTTCCATGGAAAACCTATGGAGCTCATAGATGAAATAAAGAAGGTAAAAATAAATCGCAATGATACAGATAATCTAACAGTCATAGATCACTTTTTCAAGGTAAAAGGTGTAGGTACAGTGGCTCTGGGATTTGTTTTATCTGGTAGCATATCAAGGCACCAGAAATTAATATTATCTGATCTGGACAGGGAGGTAGAGGTAAGATCTATACAGATGAATGATGAGGATGTTGAAACAGCTCCTGCAGGTTCCCGAGTTGGGCTCGCTCTGAAAAATGTAGAGCCAACAGATATGGAGCGTGGTATGTTCATATCTGATAAACCTTTCAAATACGCAGAGGAAATAAAGGGTAAAGTAATTCCACAGAGAAGTTTGAAATTGAACCTCGGAGATAATTTTGAGGTTTTCATATCAGATATAATGAGATTTCAGAGGGGAAAATTTGAAAATGATCATATTATACTGGACAAAAAAATCCCTATTACAAAAAGCATGGCCGTTCTTGCAAGCAATAATATAATTCCAAGAGTTTTCGGAACTATTGACCTCTGATTTTCCTTGTTAGCATCTGTTCAGTTCCTATGTCATGCCTGATATAATAATCTCCACTTATATATTTCAACTTATCCTCAACAATATCCGATGCCTCATAAATGCTATCCCCTATTCCTATGAGTGCGAGTGCCCTGGATTTTGAAGTTTTTACCCTGTTCAATGTCCCTGATACTGAAGAATAATATAATTTGAAATTATCCGATTCTATTCCATCTTTAATTACGAGTTCCGATTCTACAGGTTTTATCCCGTATCCCGGTGGAACGATGTATTTGAGTACCGTAGCCTTATCCAGAAATTTAAGATTTTCTTTCAGGGTTCCGCTGTAAATATCCAGAAAAACATCAACAAGATTTGACTTAAAAAGGGTCAATACATTTATGCTTTCTGGATCGGCGAACCTTGCATTGACTTCAATGACTTTTACACCATGGGACGTATCCATGAACTGGCCGTACATCACCCCTTTGAATGTATTCCCATCTTCTTTCATGGAGTTCACTATCTTCCTGAGAATATTTCTAGCATCATTAACTGAATCTATTGTAATAAATGGTAATGTAAAATTTTTATCTGAAATGGATCCCATGCCCCCGGTGTTAGGACCAAGGTCATCCTCATACAATCTCTTATAATCCTGCACTACAGGCATAAATGCAATATGTGTTCCGTCAGTGAATGCCTGTATGGAAAATTCTTCGCCGGTCTCCCTCTTTTCCAGCAGGACCTTTCCATCCCTCTCCAGAATTTCGGAGGCATATGCCATTGCTTCGGCAGTTCCGTTTAACTGCAGACCCATGACTTTCACACCCTTTCCTCCAGTAAGCCCGATTGGTTTTACTGCATATTCCCCTTCATTTTCATGGAAAAATTCTTTCAGGTATTCACTATTTGTTATTACAGTATTTTCTATATCGCCCCGAATCCTGTATTTTTTCATCAGGCTACGCATATATTCTTTTGAAGTTTCAATTTTTGCCGCTTTCTGTGTGGGCGATGCTACAGGTATATGATTCTCACTAAGCCTGTCAACAAGGTCGGTTTCTAGTACACCATCCGGCCCAATAAACGCTATGTCAATTTTATTTTTTCTAGCAAAATCCACGATCTTCTGGGAATCGGTGCTGTAGTCAATAACATCTCTTGAGAGTTTTATTATTGATGGATTATCATTCATAATCACGGAATAAAGTGTATCAGTTTCCCTGATTTTCCTTGCAATTGCATCTTCCCTGCCTCCACTGCCTACAAGTAAAACATTCATTGTTCTTCTGCACGTAATGTCCTCTTGTTAATATTAAATTTACGGTGGAATTCTGTCGTGACCTTATATTTATGTGTATTCCTGTATTTCCTTGCGGACACCATTCCACCCTTTTTTAATTTTTCCAGGTCTTCCTTATAATCATAACCGAAATTTTCTCTTAAATCCCCTGATATGGCTTCTCCATTCATTTTAAAAATATAGGACAACATAGCAAGCTGTTTTTCATTAAATTCCTTCTCAATAAAAGGGTCCACAAATGGAACCATATCCTCACTTAGTTTTATTTTATAACTGTTTCCGAACTGACCTACCTTTAAAGAGCTGTTAATTTCTTCATAGGTCCGGGATATCTCCTTTATCGCCCTGCTGAATTCGGAGGTACTGATCCCGAGATATTCGGATATTTCAGATGCCTTCAGTGGCTCCCTGGACGAATAAAGTATAGCTTCAATTTTTCTCGAGATATCATTCATTAAAACTCAATATAAGAATTAGAATTTAAATTTATTGAATCATGTAGCATTGATCCTTCTGTGGAAAAACTAATTATCCTATTTCGTATATACTTTCTGTGCATTTTGAGAAGAGTCAAATTGTTAATTCAAAATACGCATTCGACGAATTTGACCCTGTTCCAGAGGGCATGCGGAAAAATAATTCTTCAGAGCTTTTTGCCATCTGGTTCGCTTCTAACCTTACCATCGGTGATTTTGCCATAGGTTTTATTCCTGTATTGCTGGGTCTCAGCATTCAAATGGCTGTTTTTTCAATGGTACTTGGAAGTATCATGGGTTCATTGCTGGTAGGCCTCATGTCCAAAACCGGAACACTTACAGGGTTGCCCCAGATGGTACTTGGTAGAAGGGCATTCGGAAAACACTTCGGCATATTCATGACTGGCCTTCAGTGGCTCAATACCCTAGGCTGGCTTACGGTCAATCTTATACTGGCATCCTTTGCATTTTCACTTGCATTTCATATTCCCTACTACGAAATTTCTATACTAATAATGGGGTTGATAATATTCCTCATATCAAATTCTGGAAGAAAAACTATCTCATACTTTGAAAAGACCATGTCATTTGTGCTCGGTTTACTCTTCATTTTCATAGTAATCAATGCAGGCTTTCATACAAGCGAGATATATGCATATAAACCTGTTTCTTTCGGTTTTGGCATAGCATTCGGCATTACTCTTGCCACATCTTTTTCATACCTGATGTCGTGGGGCCCATACGCAGCCGATTATTCCCGTTACAATAAGACGAAAAATTCCTTTATATACACTTTCAGTGGCGGTTTACTTGCCACGGTCTGGGCTGAACTTGCCGGGCTTTTGATTGCAATAATGTCTGTGAATCCTTCGGGAAATCCGGCCAGCGACCTGAAGGATGTTCTGGGTCCCTACGGTATTATAGGCTTATCTGCAATATTCCTTGGCGGTATAGCTGCAGATGCCATAAATCTCTATTCTAATTCAATCTCACTGAAAAGCACCGGTATCAGGATGAAAAGAATATATACTGTACTGGCCGGAATTATAATTGCAGTACTACTTTCCATGGTTCTCTATACAAAATTTTATGCATTCTACGAGGATTTCCTCTTTTTGCTTGATTACTGGATAACACCCTGGCTGGGCATAATGATTGCAGACTTTTTCATTGTGAATAAACATAGAGCATTCAATTTTAAATCCATACCAGGATTCAACAATGCAGGAATATTCTCTTACTTTCTAGCACTTGCTGCCTCCATTCCATTTATGGACCCGGGAATAATCTATGAAGGCATTATATCAAAATTATATCTCGGTGGAGTGGATATAAGCTATTATATTTCGTTTCTCTTGGCACTTATTCTTTATCCATTAATAATAAAAATAATTAATAGATATAATATTCAGATGCATGTTAAATGATAAGGAAATATTATATTACGTAGAAAAACAGCAACTCATATCAGGTAACTATAATCCTGATTGCCTCACTCCGAATGGATACGATCTTAGAGTAGGGGAACATACAGTGGATACAGTGGAGAGGAATCAATTATTTTTTATTTCTAGCTTCGAAAAACTGGATCTTCCTAATAACATTGTAGCATCGCTTTATATAAAGTCCAGATATGCAAGACATGGAATATTTTCTTCATTCGGTTTCGTGGATGCAGGATTTTCTGGAAATCTGACCATGGCATTTTATAATTTCGGAAACTCCCTTCAAATTCATTCAGGCCTGAAATTTGTACAGATAGTCTTTTATGAAATAAGTAGTCCAGAGAAAAACTATGCCACAAGGTCCGGGAATTATCAGAATAGCAATGGGATAAATCGCCAATAAATTTATAAAAGCTATACAGGCTTCTGAATGTTCGGAATAGGCAGAAAACATAAGTGCCCATTAAAGGGAAATTATGAATGCAGTTCCAGGGTAAATGTGACTCATAAGCCAATACAACAATATTTGTTAATTTTTATCTCTTATATTAAAATATATATGCATTGAATTCATGATGCCAGATGATTCAGATACAGGGAATTTCAAAGGAGTATGGGAAAAAACAGATAGCCCTGGATTCACTTACCCAGACTTTAGATAATGGAATAGTTTCAATTATTGGTAAAAATGGTGCAGGTAAAACAACACTGCTAAGGATACTTTCAACCCAGTTGAAGGCAACTTCTGGAGATGCATTGATAGACGGTCTAAGTATAAACCAGGATACCAGAGAGATACGTGAAAGGATTGTCAGTATCCCACAGGAAGCAGCTCCCATAGGCATACTTACTGCATATGAACAGGTGTTCTTATATCTCACAGGAAAGGGTTTTTCATTCCATTCGGCAAAAGAAGATTCAAGAAGGGCATTGAAAAGTGTAGGCTTAGGTGATAAAATGAACGTGCCAACCGATGAACTGTCCGGTGGCATGAAACGGAAAATGTTCGTTGCCATGGCACTGGGTTCAAATGCAGAGACGGTTTTTCTTGACGAGCCCACAACCGGCCTTGATCCACTGTCAAGAATGGAAACATGGAGTGCAATAAAGGAACTCACGGGAAATGTGATATTAACCACACATTATATGGAGGAAGCCACAGAGCTCTCAGAAAAAATTTATATGATGGATTCGGGGAAATTTATCGGATCTGGAACCGCTGATCAGTTGTTGCAGGATTTACAGGATAAGGTTAGAGTAGAATCTAGAAACTTCATGTCCGGGTCATACCATGTTGGAAATATGTATATAAAATACGTGAGCAGAAATAGTATTAAAGATTATGATGACGTTTACTATTCTCTGAAAAAAATAACAATAGAGGATTTATTTATAATAAGAGGTGTAGATCTTGAATCTTAAGTTTATACTGGCAATGGCATGGTATTACGGGGTCAAAACCGTAGTCCGTGGGCCATCATACCTCATAGCATCACTGGCAACCCCTCTTACATTGCTATTTCTAGTCTTTGTTTTGAGTCATGGTGCCCTGGTCAAATTCGCAATAGTCGGAGGCCTTATCGCCTTTGTTGGATCAGTTGGACTTTCTGGTGCCGGTGATTCAGCATTTTTCAGGCTTCAATTGCGTATACAGGATTTATATGTTCCCAGTAAGGTATCGCCCTTTGACTATATGGCCGCATTTACAATGAGTTATCTTGTTTTTTCTATTCCTGGTATAGTGCTTTACATTTATCTTGGAACTGTATACCATCTTTTTACAGTATACGATTCTCTTATGATGGTACTTATAATGTTTTTGCTTATAATATCTACTACCTCAATTTCTTTTATTATTTCAGGATCAATAAAGCATCTCAGGAATATATGGGGAATAACAGGCATACTTACAATTATAACAAGTATACTGCCCCCAACATTCTATCCATATACCTACGTCCCGAAATTTTTCCTCTATATAATTGCACTATCTCCGACAACTCCTGCTGCAGTGATTGCACAGGGGGCATTCGGTCTTTCTCCAAATTTCAATATCATGATATATATACTCATAGTTGAAACTACCATATATGCAATACTGGCGAGAATTCTGGTACGGTGGAGAGAGGATTAGATGATTATTATTATTTATCTATTTATTGAAAAAGATGTTAAAGAAATGCTTAAATAGAGTTCCTGCTATATGAGTATATATGTTAAATCCCGTGAATTCCGAACTTCTTTACGATAAATTCGACAGACCGGTCAATAGCCTGAGAATTCAGCTAAACGCCATATGCAATTTTAACTGCATATTCTGCCATATGGAGGGTACAGAAAGAAGTATGCAGTATATGACCCCGGAACAGATAGAAAACGTTGTTGCAGTTGCTGCTAGCCATGGTGTTAATAAAATTAAATTTACTGGTGGGGAGCCTCTTCTCCGTGAGGATATACTGGATATAGTACGAAGAACCAGGAAACATATAACAGGCAATATATCACTGACAACAAACGGTGTTGAACTGCGCAAACTTGCAGAAGGTTTAAAGAAAGCAGGGCTTGACCGCGTAAATATATCCATGCATGCCATAGATGAATATAATTTTCATTTCATAACAGACACAAAAAAGAATTTTCTGCCAATAGTAAAGCAGGGTATAGAGGTGGCAAAGGAAGCAGGTTTAGCTCCTATTAAAATAAATTTTGTTCTGATGAAGAATATTAATGAGGATCAGGTAGACGGTATGATAAAATTCTGTGCCATCAATGGATGCATCCTGCAATTGATTGAATTCGAGGCAAACAGGGATAAGGAGCACAGCGAAGAATATCTGAAATACCACGTACCCCTAGATTCTATTGAAAACAGAATCAGGAAGGAAGCAGAAGATATAGAGTATAATCCGCTTCATAACAGAGAAAGATATACTGTTAATACTGATTATGGCAGGGTTAAAATAGAATTTGTAAAGCCAATGAGAAATGCTGATTTTTGCAAGCACTGTACAAGATTGAGAGTAACAGCAGACGGCCAATTTAAGACCTGTTTACTCCGTGAAAATGACTATTTTAATATAAGGGATATGCTTGGTAATAGTGAAGAAATCGATAATGTGTACAGGAAGGCTGTAAGCGCTAGAGTGCCATACTGGAGATGAATTATGAGGGTAACTGTATTATATTTTGCCCGGGTCAGGGATATTACCGGAAAAATGGAGGAGTCCTTGAAAACAAATAGTGGAAGTATGGATGAAGTCCTGGAAACCATTTTTTCAATGTACCCCCAACTCAGAAATATCAACAACCTTCTCATATCAGTAAATAATGAATACTATTCAGGGCTTCCACTGAAAGATGGAGATAAAGTAGCTTTTTTCCCTCCTGTAAGTGGCGGTTAAGGTTTCATGTAAAGTATTTTCCTTTCATATAAAGCAGAAGCCCATCTCCTCTCGGGTCTATCCCTTTTTCAGTTTCTCTTTCTTTATCTACCGTAATTCCCTGTGCATGCCCCATCATATCATTTAGATCATCGACCGGTTCATAATGATCCAATCTCAGTGCGCTCTCATAATAAATTTTTGAATCTCCATAAATTGAGGCGGGATACGCAAACCTGGGATAGGCAACTGCATCCTGCATTCCGGAACCCAGATCTATAATTCTTGAAAGAATCTGAACATTTACCTGCGGCTGTACATCTCCACCCATACTTCCTAGAATAATATCCTTTGGACCGGATACCAGTGTGCTCATCAGTGTATGGAATGTCTTCTTTCCAGGCTTTAAGGAATTTTTATTGTTTCTATCCAGTGAAAAATAACTACCTCTGTTGTTCATATTTATTCCTGTGCCTTTAATCGTATGTCCAGAACCAAATCCCATATAATTGCTCTGTATGGCACTGATTTCTATATCTCCATCGAAAATGGAATACGCGGTGGTATCGGACAGTTCAGATTTACCATTACCATTATGGGTATTATCCGGTTTCAAATCATCGATGTTCTCAGGTAACTTGACACTGTCATATATGTAATTTTTTCTGATATTGTATGCATCGTACATAGTTTTTATGAGTATATCATAATATTTCTGGTGTTCCATGCCTGAAAGTTCGTATTTGTTCAAATCCCTTAACCATACTGCTGCTGTTAATCCCTGGCTTACAGGTGGATTTGTATATATATCGTAATCCCTGTATTTTACCCTGATAGGATTAACTATTTCCGCACTGTATCTGGCAAGGTCTCCTTTTGTTATGAGTCCCCCTTTCTCTTTCATATCCTTATCTATCATATCTGCTATTTCGCCATTGTAAAAGTATTCCAGTCCGTTATTAACAAGAAATTCTAATGTATTACCCAAGTCTTTCTGCACAAGCCATTTATCTGTATCCTTATATATGTTGTTGAAATCCTCATCTCCCCCTTCAAATCTATTGATTGCCTTAACCAGTTTTCTACTAGGTTCAAATCCATCTTTTGCAAACTGTATTGCCCTTTTAAAATCTTCTTTCATTCCAAGTTTTGCCTTTTCATTTGCAATAATCCAAGAGGATACAAGTCCGGGTATGGAAAACGATGATAAAGGTCCATTCCTAGGGATTTCTTTAAAATCTCTCTGTTCATAAAAATCTATGCTTGCCCTCTCAGGAGCGTATCCACTTGCATTTATACAGTAATACTTATTATCATTGATGGTTGCAAATAAATCTCCGCCAAGACCATTGAGATGTGGTTGAACAACAACGAGGGTAGATGAGGCAGCAAGCATAGCATCATAAGCATTGCCACCCTTTTCCAGCACTTCAATACCTGCCTGTGAGCTTAAGGGATGACTGGTAGCTACATTATATTTCATAAATAAATATTTACTCTAACTATTTAAATAATTTCAATGGTCATATCAACTTAACTATCCGGTATGAAAATGTTTTAGCTGTTTTAGTATTTACAAAACTTTAAGTATGAATTTTTTGAATATGGGTTATGAAATCGAATAAGTTAATGTCGGTAATCGTAATTGTAATTATAGTTGCAGTTGTTGCAGGTGGGGGATACTATGCCTATCATTATGAAACCACTGGCACATTGAAAGTAAGTGCAGCAGATACTCCCCCGAGTCTTACAGGAGTTATGGATGTAAACGTTACATTCAGTGCAATTGCACTGCATTCTGATAAGGCATCTTCTAATTCCACAGGATGGACAAATTACTCACTTCATGATAAAACCGTTAATATAATGGATATCAATGCAAGCGATGCAGCTTTCCTGTCCAATCTCTCAGTGCATGCAGGTAGCTATAATTTGATGAAAATATACATAAAAAGTGTTTCAGTGTATATAAAGGGAGGGTTCCTTAACTTTTCAAGCTCAACTAGCGTAAGCCTACATCTTGCACATGCATTCGCAGTTGTGGTCTTTGCCCATCCTCTCACAGTTTCAGCACATGCTACTACATCCATGGTAACGGATTTCAATCTCTCTAATAATATTCAGATGAGTAGCCACACGTTTAACATGAGTGCATCTGTGATTATAAATTAAATTTTAAAATTTTGAATATTTTTTATCCACAAAAACTTTATTTTTTACATATCCCTAATGAATAATGGATCCATTTGATAAAGGCATAATAGGGGGCGTTGAACTTAAGAACAGATTCGTGATGGCACCAATGATATCAAATTTATGCAACATTGACGGAACCACAAACGATAATCATATAGCATATTTAACAGAACGCGCAAAAGGGGGTTTCGGACTTATTATAACCGAGTATGCGTACGTGGATTCCTTCAACGGGAAAGGGTCTCCCAATGAGATGGGTATTTTCAAGAAAGAGCAGATTCCAAAACTTTCCAGGCTCACAGAAAGCATTCACGCATCAGGATCAAAGATTTTTGTGCAGCTTGTCCACGCAGGAGGAAAGGCAAATCCACATTATAATAAAGGTCATGTATTCGCGCCATCCAGTGTTGATTATATGGGAAATATTCCGGATGAAATGTCTCTTGATGACGTAAAGGATGTTGAAGAAAAATTTCTCAATGCAGCGGAATTGTCAGCCAGGGCGGGATTCGATGGCATAGAGCTGCATGGGGCACACGGGTATCTCTTTCAGGAATTCATATCACCTGCACTGAACCACAGAACCGATGAATATGGTGGAACCATTGAAAATAGAGTTAGAATAATCAATGAGATTACAGCGAAGATAAGAAAAAAGGTTGATATTCCAGTTGGAATTAGATTAAGCCTCTACGAGGATGATGAGGATGGCTATGGTCCGGACTATGGAATAGAAACTGCATTGGCATTAAAAAATATTGATTATGTACATTTCTCTGCAGGGAGATTCGCACCTCCCGGTTCTTCAGCATCGTTCTACTATGATCATTTACACATTGGTGAAAAACTCAGGAAAAGGCTTGATATAAACACTATGCTTGTTGGTTCCATAAATTCTCTCAGGGATATAGATAGGGCACTAAATGTATCAGACTTTGTTGTACTGGGTAGGCAGGCACTGGCTGATCCATATACCCCATTCAAGCTTCAGAATACAATTCCCTATAGGCCATGCATAAGATGCAATCAGGCATGCAGAAATCTTTCCAGTGCCGAGGTAAGATGCACTGTAAATCCATATACTGGTCTAGAGTTAACGGAATACCATGGCCACAAATACCGTGGAGAGATTATCATAGTCGGTGCTGGCATAAAAGGGCTGGAAGCATCTCTTTATGCTGTAAAACTGGGATTAAAGCCTGTAATTTATGAAAAATCCTCTCTGGGTGGGCAGTTCAATGAAATCATGGATGAATATAAAAAAAGAGATTTCATACCATTGATTGATTATTACAGGGCCATGTTGAAGAGATATAACGTAGAGGTGAGGTATGAATCACAGGATAGTGGTATAATATGCACACCTGACAGGGTTTATCCAGATATTATGAATCATGGCGATATAACTATGGATACCAATATATATAGATACTTTGATGATGCCATAATTATCGCAGCCAGGAATCATGTAATAATGAGCAATCGGTCCTTAAACTCACTTGAACGGTCAAGAATTTCGGGATACCGGAAAATAGCTGAAAAAGCGGGTATTGAGTTCAAGGACCTTGACTCATACGATATAAAATTATATGACAAAAATCAGTATGATATTCTGGAGGCCATGAAGAGTGGAAGAAGAGCTATTAAGGAATATATACTAAAAAATGAAAGTTATTTTCTTTAGTTTTTCTAAATTTTTATAAATATCGTTTCTATAATCCATTATGAAAGTGGCAGTAATCATGGGGAGTAAATCAGATTTTCCGGTAATGGAGCCAGCTGTGGAAGAATTAAAGAATTTTGGTATTGAGGTAGAATACAGGATTGTTTCGGCACACAGGACACCTGAGTTTATGCTCCAGTATGCACATGATGCAATAAAGAACAATATAGAGGTAATAATAGCAGGTGCAGGAGGAGCGGCACATCTGCCCGGTATGGTGGCTGCTATGACAACACTTCCAGTAATAGGTGTTCCTGTTCAGTCAAAATCACTTAATGGGCTGGATTCATTGCTCTCCATTGTTCAGATGCCCCCAGGGGTGCCGGTTGCAACAGTATCAATCAATGGAGCTAGAAACGCGGCTTTGCTTGCCGTTAGAATTCTGTCAGTAAAATATCCAAAGATCAGGGAAATGCTTGATGACTTCGTGTCTAGGCAGAGGGATTCAGTGCTTGGTGATAAATTATGAAAATAGGAATTATTGGTTCAGGCCAGCTTGGATACATGATGATAAACACAATGCGGAGGTATCCCATAGAATTTTATGTAATAGATGATAATAGAGGGCCATCCTCAGAGATAGCTGATAAATTCTACGATGTTTCAGAATATAAGGAATTTGTGGATGCCTGTGATTATGTTACATACGAATTCGAACATATAAGCAGTGAAATCCTTGATTACGCAGAAGATCAGGGTAAATTGCGCCCGTCAAAGAAGGCGGTTGAGCTAAAAAAAGACAGGTCACTAGAAAAAAAATTTCTCAGTGAGCATAATTTTCCCATAGCCGATTATAAATATGCTGAAACCTACAAAGAAGCATTCAGCAAGGCGAAATTATTCCACAAAGCCGTAATAAAAAGTTGCATGGGTGGGTATGATGGGAAAAACCAGTATTATATAAATCCTGATACAGAATATGAAAATCACCCAGATATGCCATATGTAATAGAGGAATTCATAGATTACGATTATGAAGCTTCTATAATCGCTGTTAGAGATCAAAAGGGAAAGTTTTACAATTTCGAGCCATCCTTTAACTATAATCAGAACGGCATTCTCATATACAATATATCCCCTGTAAAAAATACACTTGAAATGATTGATATAGCAAAAAGGCTCATGGAATCTCTTGATTATATAGGCGTTATGGGTATTGAATACTACGTAAAGAATGGTAATGTAATAATAAATGAATATGCACCCAGGGTACACAATACTGGTCATCACACACTGACTGGAAGCTCGATTTCACAGTTTGAGGAGCATATACTCGCAGTATCAGGAATGGATACTGTAAGACCTGAACTTTTTGTACCCTCAGGTATTGTAAACATTATAGGCACAGGCATCAATGAAAACATATCAAGAATCCTGGAACTGGGTAAAACAAACGTATACTGGTATCATAAAAATGAGGTCAGGCGCAAGAGAAAGATGGGGCATGTTAACGTTTACGGTGATACATATTCAGAAGTTCAGGAAAAAATAAAGGAAATAATGGAAATATTATACGGGGATAATCTGGAAAATTTCATTTAAAGTAAAAGAACAGCTTTTACTCCGTTAACCTTTTTTATTTCGTTGAGTATGGCACCAGTAACAGCTTCAGTTGTTACTATTATCGCCCTCGGATTGTCTATGAGATCCGGGTCATCTGTAATTACCTGTCTAATGGAAATATTATTTGTTGCAAGAATATTCATGACCCCAGATATTATTCCTGGTTTTGAGGCATCAACTGGAATAATTTCTATAACTCCAAAACCAATCTTTGATCCTGAATTTTCAAAATTTGAAACAGGTGAAAGGTTGCTGAAAAATTCATAAAGTTTTTTATCGCTGATAACTTTCTGAATAAGATTTACAATTACCCTTCTATCAACATGGTACGCCCTTGCAATGGAGTTAGGCTTTATCTCTATTTCATCACAGAAAAGCTTCGGCTCGTCATATAATATTTTTACTGATATTCCAATTTTTGTCATTCTCTGTATAACCTTCATTTCAGCCGGGTATCCCTCGAATATTTCATTGATGTAGTCCCACATAAAACCACTAATGTGAATTAAGTATATAATAATTCAATAAAACAAATTAAAACTATTTGTCCTTTTTAAGAATTTCACCTCATTCTGACGAATATTTTTTTACCAATCTGATGAATTCATCATAATTTCCCGGTTTATGCACATTAAGATCGGAGTTTTTCATAGTATTCACTACAAATTGCTCCGGGAATTGCATTGGTAAATGTAATATAATAAATTTGGCGGCTTCTTCTGGTTTTTCCCTGATAAGTTTTATTCCCAGATTATAGGCGTCCACAAAGTCCTTCTCCTTACTGTACACTGTGGCACCGCAACTTCCAGGGATAACTATATTGTTTTTCTTGAAGTATTCCTCTATACTTACCCCGGCACTGTCCATTGCAGGCACTACTACTGTATCCACCTGATTGCCATTCATTGCGTCCATGAGCTCACCCATGCTCTCGAAATACTGAATTTTTACATCCTTCCCAGTTTCACCCACATAGGCTCTGAAGAGTATATCCGAGGCACCACCCTTTCTGGCCATTCCGATCTTATAACCGAGCTTCGGGGCGACCCTGGATAGGTTCTCAATTGTTACGTAATCGATTGGCAATCCACTTTTTACAAGGGAAACAGTGGAATCAAGTACAATATCAGGCTTTTTATCCCCCATATCGGAAGATTTTTTGAATTCTATTTCTATATCATCTCTTTCCATCATTGCTGCTACTAATGGGTAGCAAACTGGTCCAGGAGCTGCTATAACTCTCATAAATGTTTATTAAAAAACTGTTTATTAACTTAATGTTATTATCAATATCAGTAATGTCGTAAATATAAATGAATTTAGTTTAAATTATATATTACATATTTTTTGCAATTCATTAACAGTTACATCAAGATAATTATAAAATATAATGAAAAATAATATATCATATGTTGAGATTAGGTTTTTTAAGGTTTAAATGAAAAAATACTTATTACTTGAAGACGGCACGGTCTATGAGGGTTACGGATACGGCTATGATGGTGATACAGACGGTGAGCTTGTTTTTACCACATCAATGTCCGGATATCTGGAAACAATTACAGACCCATCATATGCTGGACAAATTCTTATCTTTGCCTTTCCCGAAATTGCAAATTACAGTGTGAGTTTGGAACATATGGAATCTGATAAAGTGCAGGTTTCCGGGATTATCACAAAGGATGCGCACATTTTACTGCAGGGTGGAGACCATGGAATCGAATTCAATGAATTTTTAAAGGTAAATAAAATCCCTGCAATAGATGGAATAGACACCAGGGAGCTTGTGGAGAAAATCAGAAAACACGGTACTGTGAGAGCGCATATCAGCAATAAGAATGAATTTCCGGATAATTTTCAGGACACAATGCAGCTGGATCTTGTTTCTAAAGTATCAAGAAAGAAGTATCAGTATTATAATTCCGGGAGGAAAAAGGAATTCCTGTTCATAGACGTTGGAACCAAAAACAGCTTAATAAAGCGCCTGAGTGAAATTGCATCACTCCATATTGTTCCTTATAATTATGATTTTTATTCTATTAAATTCCATTATGATGCAATATTCCTGCCTAACGGGCCGGGAAATCCGGATCATGAATCACTTGCACCGCTGAGGGCTTTTATCAGGGAAAAAACTTCGGAAATGCCTGTAATGGGTGTATGCCTGGGCAATCAACTCATTGCCCTTTCCCTTGGTGGAAAAACTGAGAAAATGAAATATGGACATCGTGGAATCAATCATGCCGTTTCTATAGGTAATAAAGTGTACATTACGTCACATAACCATGGTTATGCAGTGAATAAGGAATCATTATCTGGAACAGGACTGATGGTTACAGGTCAGGATATAAATGATGGTACGGTTGAAATGATCAGGCACAGGGAGTTGCCTGTATTTTCAGTTCAGTTCCATCCTGAGGCATATCCTGGTCCATATGACAGTTCGTGGTTCTTTGATGAGGTCAGGAAATCTGTTGGTGAATGATATGAAAATAGATATAAAATGTACACTCGTTATAGGTTCAGGTCCCATAGTTATTGGTCAGGCAGCCGAGTTCGATTATTCCGGTTCCCAGGCATGCCTTGCCCTGAAGGAGGAGGGAATCCGCACTGTTTTGCTTAATTCAAATCCTGCTACTATACAGACTGACCGCGAAATAGCCGACAGAATTTACATAGAACCTGTTGACCCGGAAAGTGTAATGGAAATCATTAAAAAGGAAAAAATAGATTCAATTCTACCATCAACAGGAGGGCAGGTTGGCCTCAACCTTGTAATTCTGCTTGACAAACTGGGCATACTGAAATCAAACAGCATAAAAGTTCTGGGCACTCCGGTAACATCCATTGAGGTGGCGGAGGATAGAAAAAAGTTCTTTAACCTCATGAGGCAGATAGGAGAACCCATAATAGACTCATATACTCTTGTTAAGGAAAATTACAGAACCATGATTGATGGGATTAAAAAATACCCCTTAATACTTAGAACCGGCTTTTCACTTGGTGGATCAGGCGGTGTTATAATAAAAAACCGGGATGAATTAATTTCATACTGTGATGACTATTTTTCAGTCCATGATGACACTGTGGAACTGGACGAATCACTTCTCGGGCTGAAAGAGATAGAGTATGAAATGATGAGGGACAATGCGGGCAACTGCATTTCCATATGTAATATGGAGAATCTGGATCCCATGGGAGTGCATACAGGAGAGAGCATTGTAACCACTCCATCCCTAACATTAAGCAACGATGATTACCAGAAGTTAAGGACATCCGCAATACACATAGTAAATGAAATAGGTGTAATTGGGTCATGCAACATACAGTTCGCTCTTAATCAGGCAACCAATGAATATTACGTTGTTGAGGTGAACCCCAGAACATCAAGGTCCTCTGCACTTGCCTCCAAGGCATCAGGATACCCAATAGCAAGAATATCCACAAAAATTGCAATGGGTTATAATATAAACGAAATAAAAAATCCTGTAACTAAAAATACGTACGCTGCATTTGAGCCTTCCATGGATTACATAACAGTAAAAATTCCGAGATGGCCCTTTGATAAATTCTCAGTAAAAAGGGAAATTGGAATAGAAATGAAGTCTATCGGAGAGGCTATGGGCATTGGCAGGACACTCGAGGAAGCCCTTATGAAATCCATATCTTCACTGGATATAAAGCAGGCAGTGCCAATGAGACTATTCACATCGCCTGAGAAAACCCGTGAATTCATGAAAATTCCCAACGATCAGAGAATATTTGCTATTTTTGATGCCCTGTTTCAGGGTATTTCATCAGCGGAAATATCACAGATGTCAGGTTACGATGAATTTTTTGTGGAAAAGATGCGGAACATAGCCGATGGCATATCATCAATCAAACCAGGAAAGATACCGGAAAATATGGAATACCTGAAAATTCTCGGAATATCAGATGAAACCATTTCATATTATTCCAAAATAGGTGTACCGGAAATAATAAAGTACAGGCTGAAAAATAGTATAATTCCTGTGTATAAAAGCATAGATACCTGCTCCGCTGAGTTTGAATCAGAAACTTCGTACCTTTACTCATCATATGACAGATACAGTGATAATAAAATAGCAGAAAAAAAGAAGGTTATAGTTATAGGTTCAGGGCCAAACAGGATTTCCCAGGGTGTAGAGTTTGATTACGGGGCTGTGAAATCTATACTCTCATTGAGAAAAATGGGTTTTGAGGCAATAATGGTTAACAGCAACCCTGAGACCGTATCAACAGATTTTGACACATCAGACAAACTCTATTTTGAACCTATTACACTAGAGCACATATCAAACATAGTTTCTGTGGAAAAACCGCAGGGAATTATAATCCAGTTCTCCGGACAAACAGGCCAGAATATGGCAGACGGACTTTCGAAGATTTTTAAGGATATTGTGATGGGAACACAACCAGACGATATATTCAGAATTGAGGAGAGGACAAAATTCTCTGCTGCCCTTAAGGACCTAGGAATAAAACAGCCAGATTTTATTGAAGCTTCCAATATGAATGAGCTTGAGGAAAAAATAGGCAGCATTAAACTGCCGGTTATAATCAGGTCAAGTTTTATCATAGGGGGAAGAGCAATGGACATAATATATGACTATGGAATACTTCAGGAACGTGTCCGTGAACTGTTCGTAGAGAGACCAGGTTCCCCGGTTCTTGTGAGCAAATATCTTCAGGATGCAACAGAAATAGATGTAGATTTCATTTCATCCCGTAAAAAGTCAGTTATAGCCGGAATATCTGTGCATATTGAGGAGGCAGGCACCCATTCAGGCGATGCCACAATGGTTCTCGGCCCCCATCTGCTGGAAACCTCAACGATAAAAAAAATAGAGGATATAGTTGAAAAATTGAGGGTTAACTTTAATTTGCTCGGTCTTTCAAATCTGCAGGTTGCGGTCAAGGATGGAGAAATATACGTGATAGAGCTCAACGCCCGTTCATCCAGATCGATTCCATTCGTTGCCAAAGCAACCGGCATAAACTGGATTGATTACGGCATCAAGGCCATAATCGGAATCGAACCTGATATAACATATAAAGAACCTAACTCATATTTTATCAAGGTACCTGTATTTCCATTCAAGAGATTCAGGGATATGGATGTTATACTGGGGCCTGAAATGAAATCAACCGGCGAAGCCATGTGCTGTGGTAAAACATTCCATGAGGCAATGTCCAAGGTTATACGCATAATGAAACGTAATTTCGAGCTTAAATCTGTTATAATCACTGTGAAGGATTCTGACAAGCCAAAGGCAATTGACATAGCCAGAAAACTAAGCAGGAATGGAATTAAGATCTACGCAACACCGGGGACGTACAGCAGCCTGAAAGCTGCGGGTGTGGCTTCAACTGTTGTTTACAGGGTAAAGGATCTGAGACTTCCAGGTCTGAGTGAGATAATCAGGAGCGAGAACATATCAATGATAATTAACACACCCTCAGAATCCTATGGGTCTATCCGTGATGGTTTTTCCATAAGGAATCTTGGAATAAAAAAGGATATTCCCCTGATAACAAACATAAAATTTGCAGGGGAGCTTGTTGACGCCATACTGTCAGGAAAAAAGACAGGGATCAGAGAACTTGGCGATTATTATTAGAAATATTTAAAAAATTTATCATAGTTTTATTAATAGTTATATTATGGGGATTACATGAAAGATTTTGAAAAGATTTATCAGAAGATAAAATCGGTTTCACCGGAACATCATTTTGAATTTACCGAGTCCCCGTTCTGGATACTCATCACAACTATACTGTCGCACCGCACAAAGGACATAGTTACGGATGCGGCCGCAAGAGCACTTTACGATAAATATCATGATTCACAGGGTCTAGAGAATGCTAGTCCTGCTGATGTAAAAGCAATTATTAAATATGTGGGGTTCAGCAATGTAAAATCCCAGAGAATTATAGATATAGCCAGAATAATAAACCACCAATATGATGGGAAGGTTCCAGACACTCACGACGAGCTGGTGAAACTTCCAGGAACTGGAAGTAAAACTGCCAACATAGTACTAACACAGGGATTTGGAATACCGGCTATAGCAGTGGATACCCATGTTTTCAGGATTTGCAACAGAATAGGTCTTATAAAGGCAAAGGATCCAGATAAGGCAGAGGCGGCTTTAAAGGATATAGTGCCGGAAAAATTGCAGGTAGAGTTCAATCCTGTTATGGTCGAATTCGGAAAAAACATATGCAAACCAGTATCTCCAAAATGTGATATATGTCCAGTTTCATCATACTGTGACTATTATGTTGATGTATACACAAAAAAGATAAAAGAAACCAGTAAGAAAGAGAGAAACTGAGTTATTATAAATTAATTATTGTAGCGAAACAGTAATTAATGATATTTTTATTAATAGTCAATACTAGAACTGCCCAATTAAGAGCATGTTCTGAATTGAATAATGAGGTAAAAATAATGGATAAATATGTCATTACCAGGAAATATTTTGATGGTTACAGTATACATAATTCGGATCACGTTTTTGTCATAAAAAATGGTATAATATCTGAAAATTATGATATGAACGAAGGTAGCATAAAATATTTGAAAGGCAGGGGTCAGGTACTGGACCTCAGAAATAAATTTGTTACTCCTGGACTTATAGATTCACATAATCATTTCACACTTACATCCCTAAAATTGAAATATCAGGTAAATTTCGCAGGTGTGAGGTCTTTCCCGGAATTTATAGAACTTCTAGAAAACAATAGAAATAAAATCATTCATGACTGGTTCCAGGGTTATGCTATTAACGAGTACGATATGGAAGAAAAGCAATTACCGGATAGGCTTGTGATTGATGGTGTATTTCCAGATATACCGGTATTTATTACCCAGATGACAGAACATTACGCAGTATGCAATTCAAGAGCACTGGAGCTTGCAGGAATAACAAAGAATACAGAATCGCCACCCAATGGGAAAATAGGAAGATATGAAAACGGTGAGCCAAACGGTATACTTTATGAGGCTAATGCTATGGACCTTGTTAAAAAAATTATACCGGAATATAACGTTGATGATTACATTACAGCAATAAAACTCGGTGCGGAACAGTATAAGGATAATGGCATATCCACCGTAAAGGACATGGGAGGAACAGGAAACGATGTTAACGAGGAAATCCGTGTTGCAGCATTGAATAAATTATCGGAGGAAGGAAACTTGGAACTGAGAATCGCCCTTGTACTGCCGGTATATTCAGTGAAAGACGTTAAGGGAAAAATCCAGTTATGGAAACAGGTGCATGAAAATGACCGGTTGAAATTTTCCGGGTTCAAAATGTTCATGGACGGGAGCATACTTTCACGAACTGCATGGATGAGGAATAATTATGCAAAACCTGAGAACACTGAAAATAAAGGAATTCCGCTATGGGATATAGAAAATTTCAGAAATGCCCTGGAAATATTATCCCAGACAGGGCAGCATATAAGCATACATACCATAGGGGATAGGGCAATTGTAACAGCGCTGGATGTCATAGAGGATATTAAAAGCCATGGAAAATCATCCACATATACTCTGGTTCACTGCTATAAACTGGATAAGGATATCATCAGAAGGATAAAAGAAATGGAAGTGGGTGTTGAAACCCAGCTAGCATTTATACATTTCATAGGCGATGGCCTTACAGAAAACATAGGAAAGAATCAGTCAAAATGCCTGTTTCCTGCAAAAACCTTGATGATGAATAATATCCCAGTTTCTAACGGTTCGGACAGCCCGGTAACACCATTTAATCCGATATACGGACTCTATTCCTCAATATTCAGAAAAACCTACACAGGAAAGCACACTGAAATTTATAACGGAAAGGAAGAGCTTACCATGGAAGAAACATTGAAAACATACACATCCCAGAGTTCCTTAACTATAGAATGGGATAAAGTAGGCATTCTTGGAAATAATCATTTCTCCGATTTTTCAGTATGGGATAACACCCCATCAGATCTGGGCAATAAATTGGATTCATGGTTAAACATGAAAATTAATGCCATTTCGCTGCACTAATAAAAACTATAAGAGGCTATATCTGGCTTCAGATATATGAAAACATGTAATGCCTACCAAATGATTCTGGCCAATTTTTGTTATATATAGAACATAACATCTTGCCTTACTACTCAACTTGAATATGGACTCTGTGGGTTCTATATTCAGAATATTACAGGATAATATTATTTGATTAAATTGAAATTGGTCTGGGCATACATACTAATTCCCTATGCAGTATTGTAATTGGGGATAATAATAAGATTATTATCAACAGGATGATGAATAATTAATATAATATCAATATTATAACAGATATTCGTACCAAACCTTTATATATAACCATGTGTTTTTTTTATATAAAGCAAAAGTATATTATAGCACTGTCAATAATTATAGTGCTTATGTTTGTCATGATGGCATTTTCAGACAATGTTGACCATAATAGTGCTAATATTATAAATAACAATACCAGCACAACAAAATATGTTAAAATAGGGAATATAACATACATGAACAACTTCAATATCTCACAGTCAGGGAACATACAATATGGAGGAATAAGCAGCAGATCAATAAACAGTGTAAAGGCATATGAAAACAGTGACATAAAAAATAATACACTCAGGGCATCACGATACAATTATACAGGAACAAACAATACAAACTATCTTCTACAGTGCCACAACAATTCAGATATAAAGTATACAATAGCATTCACAGATACCTTCAAAGATTACAGGGTTGAAATAGGTGATATAATATATAATAATAATTCAGAAAACATTTCATACATATATGCAAACATAGTACCCATAAATTCATCTAAAATACTCCTCGGCAATGAGTTTACCCTTGACTATAAATCAACATATAACAGTGCAATGAAAAACTTAATAAACAGTATAAAATTAATATCAATAAATTATATGTTCTCAACAAATAATACAATGCATAAATTCGTAATAGAATACTCATGCATAGCAACGGCAATGGGTACCATGTTAAAGTCCACAGATAATAATGTAAAGAGTATGGAGATAAATGAAACAGTAGGGATAACTATAGACAATAACTGGTGGTGTGCCCTTGCCATTATTGGTTATATTATAGCTTGGATTGTTCTTATCGGTTCGGCACTTAGTATACCAGCAACTTTAGGTCTCTCTGCCGGGCTATGGTTGTTGAGTTTATTCTCATTAAGTAGTATTGGCACTGCACTTGTTGCACATGCATGTGGGTGGTAAAATGTATGATAATGTAAATATTAACTTAAAAAATGAATATAAGAGATTAAAAATATTTACTATCACAATGGCCCTAGAAGCAGAGTTACCAACTATTCTGATACTGGACCCGCAAAACGATCTGTTATGGAAATCAATATCATCGTTGCTTTATATACCAGCTATATTAATGATAGTTTCATATAAATATAATAAGAATATAATAAAGCATAAAATAAGTGACTATAATAATATATATGAAAAAACAATAAAAAATAGGGAATTGTACTTCACTATTCCTGCTCTAATATATTTTATGATATCTCCGATAAGTTTTATAATCACAAAAAATATTATATTTTTGATTGTATACGATCTAATAGGATTTTTCATATTTATATTGGACATAATAATAATTAATAAAAGAGATTTTGAAGGATATGTTCTCAACAAATAATACAATGCATAAATTCGGGATAGAATACTCATACATAGCAACAGCAATGAATAATATGTTAAAGTCCACAGATAATAATGTAAAGAGTATGGAGATAAATCAAACAGTAGGGATAGCAATAGACTGGAATATCTGGTGTGATCTTACAATTGTAACATTGATAATTGCATTTGTTTTAATAATAGGAATACCTGGTGTAAACATAGCGTTTGATTCTATGTTAGCATTCTGGATATATGATGGTTTAACTATGACAAGTGCAGGCATAGGTCAGGCATCATTATTATGGGGATGTATGTAAGGTGATGATATGGATAATTACGAGTTTAAGGCCTTAAAATACACTAAAATTGTACTATTATTTTCAATAATAATGTTTATCATATTTCTAGCTATATATATTTATTCAGATAAAATTCTGTCGTTATTATTATCACTTACATTTTTGTCAATTTCATTTCTATATATTTATATTTATAAATTATATAAAAATGGCAAGATTCATTTCAACAAAATGAACAGTGTTGAAAAAAAAGCACAAAAACAGTTTTTATTATACAACTTATTGGCGTTGCTATTGATAATCATAGCTTTGTATTTTATCACCAATTTTTATTTACGCTTGTTTTTTATTATTTTATTTATAGTGTTTATATTATATAATATAAACATGTATAACCATAAATTATATTATCCTAAAAATATAATGAAATAATCAAAACCAGAGGTTGTACACTATACCCTAATAAACCTGCTAGCTAGCTTATGATAAAGCATTGAGAGTTCCTGTTTCATAGATTATATTTGTCCTTACATACTGACTATTTTTAATCCCTCAAAGGTATCGCTTATCGTAAAGGTCTAAATTTCCTTAAATACACAGACAGACATTTTTATATTAATGAGAGGTTAAGTATTATATTTAAGTGCTTCTGTTATTGCTCTTATTACGATGCATTTTAATTTATTATTTTTTAACTTCACCTTCGGTTTAACGTTTCTACCTTGTTAAAATAATCTTTAAATAAAAATTCAACTCTGGATAACACAATATAACAGTGAAATGAAAAACTTAATAAACAGTAAAAAATTAATATCAATAAATTATATGTTCTCAACAAATAATACTATGCATAAATTCGTAATAGAATACTCATGCATAGCAACGGCAATGGGTACCATGTTAAAGTCCACAGATAATAATGTAAAGAATATGGAGATAAATGAAACAGTAGGGATAGCTATAGACTGGAACTGGGGATGCATAAATTCTATATTAGTGCTAGCAGCAACAATTCTTGTGTGGGTCATAGCTTCCATGCTGTTTGCTGTTGCCGTACCGAGTGGAGGGACAAGTGCAATTGTTGGTGTAGGATTTTTAATTGGCACCGGAGTAACTATTGGCCTAACTGCAGATGCGGGATATAGTGTGGGCAATGCTTGCTTTGGAGGATGGTAAATGAACAACGTTAAAAAGAACAACTTAGAACGCAAAATAGGTAAAACAGAATTAGAAAAATTAATAATAATTGCCATTCTGTTTTGGATTATCTTTGACATTATAGGATTCCTATACTTTTCATTACATTTAAATATCCTACTTTATCCATTCTTTATAATACTAGCAATCATCATAATAATATTTGTTTACATTATAAAGAATAAGCATAACATATCGGATAAATGAAAAACTTAATAAACAGTATAAAATTAATATCAATAAATTATATGTTCTCAACAATAATACTATGCATAAATTTGGAATAGAATACTCATGCATAGCAACGGCAATGGGTACCATGTTAAGGTCCACAGATAACAATGTAAAGAGTATGGAGCTAAATGAAACAGTAGGGATAGCTATCTATTATAACAAAGATTGTATTTTAGGTATTATCTTCCTTGCTATGACTGTTATTGGCGCTGGTGCAGCCATAATCTCTGGTATTGGTATATTCTGGTTTCTATGGGGTATGGCCACAATTTATGGAACAGAAGCATTGATACTATCACAGTGTAACTGGTGATAATAGTGAATTCCGCAAATGTAATTTGGAATAAAACGAAATATTTAATTATATCATTTATCTTATTTTTAATTGCATGCATAGGCAGTTTAACTATCTCGAAATCAGTTTATGCCAAATTATTTTTTATTATAATGTTATTTGTGTTAATTATCTTGTTTATATATTATCTGGATAAATTTAGAAATGAAATTTTAGCTAAAAAATTTAATGTTACGGAGTATAATAACTTCAGGCACCTCTATTTTTTTATCTTTGTACCATATTTCGTTATTTTTAATTTAATTGGTGCTTTGATACTTGTATTTACTAGAAGTTTATTGCTTTCCATTATTATATTTATAATTGTGGAATCCTCCTCATTTTTGATTTATAATAAACTGTTGAATTCAAATAAGTATCTGCAGTAAGGTTTACGATTAGTATAAAATGAGATGTAGAGACATTGTTTAACATATAAACTTTCACTATGTGCCAATAACCGGTAACGCAATAAATTGTATAATCATTAAAATAATATTATTGTCTATATGTCTCTTGCATGAATTATCATGAACGGTATTGTAAACAGTTAATATAATTGTTTTACTCCTCGGCAATGAGTTTACCCTTGACTATAAATCAACATATAACAGTGCAATGAAAAACTTAATAAACAGTATAAAATTAATATCAATAAATTATATGTTCTCAACAAATAATACAATGCATAAATTCGGAATAGAATACTCATACATAGCAACGGCAATGGGTACCATGTTAAAGTTCACAGATAATAATGTAAAGAGTATGGAGATAAATCAAACAGTAGGGATAGCTATAGACTGGAACTGGTTTAACATAGCCGGTATCTTTGGTAGTCGGACTGCTTTCGAAATCACCTTACTGGCTTTCTTGGTCTTTAGAGGGCCGGTTGGATGGACTATTATAGTGAGTGGTCTTCTAAATTGTATATACGGATGATGTGATAAATATGGACAAAAAAAGAAAAATAATTATTATATATATAATAATATTTGCTGTGGCCGAATTTTCATCTCTAATGTCTAGTGTTGGCTCTATAATATCATATAATGTTGACCATAAGGAATTTATTTTATTTCTAGCTATTATGTTTATCTTGTTTGCAATAATATTACCTGTCGTTTTTATAATTTACTTGGTCACTGGATCATTTAAAAAATATATAAGTTTAACATAGTTCATTTTCATAATTTAGAATACGTAACAAATTAAATAAAACGTTTAATTGGCAATCTAAAATTAATATTTATAATATTATGCATATCTCAGGGCTATGCCTTTTCCAAAACGTGGATAATTCCAGTCAATGTTTTCATAGGGACATGCTATTCTTGATGCTCCACATTCCACACAGTTCTCATAGCCTATTACTATTCTATTGTTCTGCCATGAAAATACATTTGCCGGACATATGGAAACACAGGGCTGGGGTTCACCGTACTTAGCAGTGCATTCAAGGCATGTGTTTACATCCTTTATGGCAAGATGTGACTTATCGTCCTTCTTATATCTCAGCGTGTATAACTTTTCTTCCGTTCTCATTTATCTCATCCTCATAACAAAAGTCATCAGGTCAGGTATTAGATTTCTATAATTGCTGACCATGGTGTTCCTTATTCCCATCAGGTCTCCTGAAGCCCAGCCTTCCAGCATTGATGAAACCATATTTATGTATTCTCCCGCCTTGTTGCCGGTCATGAAATCTGTTTCCAGCTTCCTCTCCTTTGCTATCTTTGAAATTTCTGGATTCTTCATCAGATTGTACCTGTAAATTTCCTTATCGTAATTGTAGACTGCGGCTTCTCCAGCTAATGTCCCTGATGCTATTGCTGGGGTAATTCCATCAAATGTCAGTGGGTCTACAAGACCAATTGCATCCCCACAGAGATAAACATTTCCCTTTGCAACATTGATATCAGGGAATCCTCCTTCAGGTATAATCTTGGCCGAATATTCCCTCAGGGAATAGCCCTTTACCTTCTCTGCAATGCCGGTCATCGCCAGAAAATCATCAAGAAGTTTTTCCGGTCTTATCTTTCTGTCAATAAGTTCTTTAATTGGAGAACCTATTCCAACTGCAAGGCTGTCCTTATATGTGTACATGAATCCAGCAATAAGAGGATCTGATGTAATCATCCTCCATGACATCCCCGTATTATCATCCGGTAAATCAAATAGTGTATTCAGATCACTTTTCTTTATTGAATAAACCATCTTCACTGCCTGAACAGAATTCTCAGGAGTCCAGTCGCCCTTTATTCCAGATTCCATGGAAACCAGAGAATTTACTCCCTCTGCAAGTACAAAGGATTTAGCAGATACCTCTCCCCTGTCTGTTGTAAGTGATTTTGCAACTCCGTTTTCCCAGTTAAGTTTGAGAGCGGTGGTTTTCGGGATCACCATGGCACCTGCCTTTTCGGAAACCGAGGATAACCATTTATCAAATTTTAGCCTGCCGGTTGTTACAAGACCTCTAGGGTGAAATTCTATATTTACCGGTTTATTTCCATTATAAAGAGACAGCTTAATAGTTTCCACATTTCTCTCAAATGGCATATCCTCTCCAAATACCGATGTTACATAATCCTTCCTTATCATGGCTCCAGAAACATTTTTTGATCCAGGTTCTGGGCCCCTTTCTATAACCAGTACCTTCTTTCCTTCAGATGCTGCTTTCAGTGCGGCAGCTGATCCAGCTGGGCCCGCTCCCACAACAACTATATCATAATCAAGCATTTATATCACCAATTTTTTTAATCAGTTCAGGAACTATCTGGAATACATCACCGATAACCCCGTAATCACAGTTTTCGAATATCTGTGCCTCAGGGTCACTGTTTATTGCAATTATCCTCTTTGAACCCTGGATTCCAACCAGATGCTGAATGGCACCGGATATACCCAGAGCTATGTACAGATTTGGTCTGATGGTTGTGCCTGTCTGCCCGACCTGCCTGTCATGTGGATACCAGTTTGCATCAGCCAGTGGCTTGCTCACTCCTACTATCCCTCCAATCTTATCTGCGAGGTCCTCTACAAGCTTCAGGTTATCTTTATTGACAAGACCCCTGCCGGCTCCAACCACTACCTGAGCGGCTGCGAGAACATTTGTCTTTTCAATATTTTTATAATCCGTTATTTTGAATCTTGAATCAACCTTTTGCAATTTTTCTTTTATGATTTTTCCCTTGAAATCTCTTTCAGGAAGTGCTGAAAATACGCCAGCCCTGGTTGTTACCATTATTGGTTTGTTGTTCGGGCATATAATAGTAGAGGTTTCCTTACCTCCGAAATCAGGTCTGGTAGCCTGTAGCTGCCCTTTCTCATCCACATCGAATATAATGCAGTCAGCAATAAGCCCTGTATTGACTTTTATTGCTGTTGTAGATGCTAATTCCCTTGAATTTGATGTTCCCGGGAAGAATAGAGAGTTAGGTTTGTATTTATTAATCATCATTTCCAGGCCCGCTGTGTATATGTCATTGTCATATTTTTTCGCATTCTCCGCTTCACAGTAGTAAACCTCATCAGCACCATATTTAAATGATGTATCAATGAGTTGTTCATCCTTGTTTCCTATTATTACAGCACCAAGCTTTGTATCCATTAAATCAGCAACTCTCCTGGCTGCACCCAGAATTTCCAGTGATGTTTTGTTAAGTTCACCATTGAAATGATCTATGTAGACCCATATACTGTCATCCACCTTTGTTACAGGTTCTGGTTTTTCATAGGCATTTTCCATTGTTTTCATTCCCTTCAAAGATTCCTTTATTTTTGATACAAGAAATTCAACAGTTTTATTCAGGTCCTCATTCTTAATGATTTCCGGATTCCTCATTTTCGGTGGCGGTCTTACCCTGATAACCTTTGTAGGTGACGCAGCCAGACCGATTTTTTTAGGATCAGCATCTATATCAGTTTTAGAAAGCCTTGTAACCTGATATGTCATGGACTTTATCATACCTTCAAGCGTTGCCTCCCTTGGTGTGTTGGAATTTTCTGTGATAGTTGCAACAAATGGCATTTTCACTTCCAGGGTTTCTGTATCAAATTCAGTGGTTCTCTGTAGTTTTGCAACCTTTGTTTCCATATTTATATCAAGTATTTTATCGGTATATGCTATTTCGGGTATGCCAAGCCACATTGCTGTCTGGGGGCCCACCTGCTGTGTTTCACCATCAAGAGCACGCCTGCCGAATAATATGATATCCGGGTTGCCGATTTTATGCACTCCCTGTGAAACTGTATATGATGTTGCCCATGTATCTGATCCGACCATTGCAGCGTCAGTTATAAGATATATATTATCGGCACCCATCGCCACGGCATCTCTCAATGTCAGGTCTCCCTTTGGTGGCCCCATTGAAACAATAGAAACAGTTCCGCCATATTTTTCCTTGAGCCTGAGTGCCTCTTCTATGGCGTGCAGGTCAGGAGGGTTTATAATAGCTGGCACTCCCTCTCTGACAAGATTATTGGTTACCGGGTCGATCCTTAAGTCATCGGCATCCGGTACCTGCTTTACAGCAACAACAATATTAATGCCTTTCATGACAGTATATGCAAAGTCCTATTAAAAATCTTTTTGAAAGGAAATAATAATAAATTTCATCGTATAAAAATATATAAACAGATCACTGTCAAAATGACAGATAAATAGGAATTTATTGCCTTTTAAATATTATGCGATATTTTCTCATCATGTAAAGAAAAACCCCTAACAGAAGTGCAATTGATACCATGCTTATGGCAATTTCATTTACTGTGCTTCCATAAATTTGATTCAGATACAGGGAGCTGAGGAACGGGCTTGCCCCTATTACGATCCCGAAAAAAGTTCCGGTGGCACATGCCGGGCAGACTCCAACTGCGCCGATAATGGACATTGGAGTTGCCTTTTTCATTTTCAAGCCCTCAAATGAAAATGCGAATATGGCACTTCCGATTAGAGCAGCGGCCATTAATGAAATTATCTGAAATGGATATATGTATAATCCTACAATATGGGAATAATAAACAAGAAAATCCGGAGTGAACATGGGAAGGCCATAGAAAAATGCCACATAATGCGGATAATGATATCCTGATGGCATAATATGTATCAATCCACCGGCAATCGCCAGGATTACAGTATAGATGGCAAGAATCGGATAGAAGTGCTTAAATCTGGGTAAGGTGTACTTTTCTTTAACAGTAATATAAATAGCCATGCCTATAAGAAATGCACCTGCAATTAATACAGCATCATCCAGCGATGTATAAAATCTGGCCCTGGCAGCTGTGACCGAATAATTATAGGGTGATGGATAAAATAAATATCCAAATCTGGAATATATTTCATATCCATTCAGGATCAGTAAAATGCCGACCATTAAAATTATAAGATTTCTATTTCGCATTCACAGTAGAATATTTACAAGTTACATAATCATTTTGGTTTTTAGAATATTTCATTAATTGACGATTTTAACGTAGAATATTTTTCGATAAAGCAGGCATTCTTCCCGAACATAATCTTTAAATTAAATCGAACTATATTAAAAATATGACTTTAGAAATCAAAAATATCATGCAGAGGCAACCTATATACATGGATGAGAAGGCAACTGTATATGATGGTACTAAGAAAATGTCTGAGGCAAATAAGGGGTCTATACTTCTAGGAGGACCTTCCTCCCTGACCGGAATTATAACGGAAAGGAATATTATTAAGGCAATTGCCGATGGCAAAACACTGAACACCCCTCTTGGAAACATAGCCACAAGGGAGAATCTTATCTTTATTCATGAGGATGATTCAATTACCAAGGCAGCGGTACTAATGAGCAAGCATAATATAAGGCACCTTATTGTTAAATCTGAGACCGGAGTTGTCTCCGGGATTCTATCTACCAGGGATTTAATGAGGGAAAGCCAGACCTTGAAAGAACTTGCAAATGTAAAGAATTCAGATTGGTTCGGAAGTGATTAAAATGGCAGTAAGTTTGGGACTTGAGGATGTATTCATAAAATACACAGGATTAACATATATAGATGGCAATGCAGGGGTATTGAGATACCGTGGTTACGATGTCAATGATTTGGTAGATCATACTGATTTTGAGGAGGTTTGTTATTTAATGACCCGGGGTGAACTACCTGATAAAAAACAGCTTGAAGAGTTTAAAGCCTCAATAAAGGATCATTACACGCTACCAGACCATGTTCTTGAGCTTATTTCTGTTCTCCCAAGGGATGCGGATACACTCACTATGATGGAAACAGCATTTGCATCCTTATCATCAGGAGATTATAAGTGGAGCAAGGAAAATGATAGTAAACAGGTTCCTGTTATATTAGGAGAAAATCTTGGGATTATTTCCAATATTTACAGGCATAAGATGGGAATGAAGCTACAGAATCCTGATCCAAAATATGATTATGCTGAGGCATTCCTAATGAACTGCTTCGGAAAGGCAGATGAAAAAAGAATAAAAGCCATGAATGCTGCACTGGTTATTTATGTTGATCATGAGGTACCCGCATCTACTACAGCGGCACTGGTAGCATCCTCCACTCTTTCCGATATGTATTCATGTATAACAGCTGCAACTGCTGCGCTAAAGGGTCCACTTCACGGTGGAGCCGCCGAGGCTGCATATAAACAGCTCCTTGATATAGGAACACCTGACAACGTTGAGAATTGGTTCAAAACAAATATACTGGATGGCAAAAAAAGACTCATGGGCTTTGGGCACAGGGTATACAGGACATATGATCCTAGAATGAAAATTTTTAAGAGGCTTGCCACGGAGCTTGATCAGAATGAGGAACAGAAAAAATACTTTGAAATAGCTAAAAAACTGGAAGATCTCGGTGTCAAAGAATTCGGTGCAAAGGGCATTTACCCAAACACAGATTATTACTCTGGCATAGTCTTTAATGAAATCGGATTTCCCATATACATGTTCACAACTCTGTTCGGTTTTTCAAGGGTTCTGGGATGGTTGGCACACGTTACAGAGTATGTAGAGGAGGAAGAAAGATTAATCAGGCCGAGAGCGGTTTACACCGGTCCGGATAAGAGGGATTTTATAAAAATAGAGAATAGAAAATAATTTATTATTTAAATTTCAATTTTCAAGAAATTTATGGATACTTAACCATTTTTGTTCATTTTTGCTGATGATCATGATGAAATGTAGACTTGTCCCGTACAAAGATTAATTATGATGAAAGCAATTTATATGCATGTCATTATTAACTGAAATTGCAGATGATTCCCATGGATTTGGTATAGGTAATACACCACTATTCAAACTTGGGAATACAGGAATTTATTCTAAACTTGAATACTATAACCATTTCCGGTCAATAAAGGATAGAGCTGCATTCTTCATGCTGGATTATGCCTTGAAAACTGGAATACTGAAGAAGGGTATGACTGTTATTGAGGGTTCCTCAGGCAACACAGGAATTGCAATTGCCGGAATATCCCAGCTTATGGGACTCAAAAGTGAAATTATTGTACCCGAATCAACGCCGGAAGAAACGGTAAAGACACTCAAAATGTACGGAGCAGATGTTGTTATCACTTCAGGAAACAGTACAGAAAACTCCATAAATTATGCTGTGAAAAAAGCTCTGGCCAGTCCGGAAAAATATTTTAGGCCCGGCCAGCATGAAAACGAAATGAATTCAAACGCACATTATTACGGTACCGGACCTGAGATAGCGGAGAAAATTTCCCAGCCAGATCATCTGGTAATAGGCATAGGCACAGGAGGAACCATAACAGGATTATCGAGATTCTTCAAGGGTCGTGGCAATATAAGAGTAACGGGGATAATTCCCGAGAATGGCTCTCAGATAACCGGTCTGCGTAATCCGTTCCTATCAGATTATAACTCTCTCATAGAAGAATATGAAGATTATATAGATGAAGTTGTCACGATATCACAGGACGATGCATACAGGGGCGTTAAGGAACTCCAGGAGAAATATAATTTATTTTGTCGGCCCTTCGTCGGGTGCTAATTATATAGGCTCATTGAACGTATCAGAAAGATATGAAACAACAGTAACTGTCTTTCCAGATGATTATTCAAAATACGCTGATATTTACCGGAAATTCCATTTATTGTGATTCTGCAAAGAATAAATCAATTAAATGATTTATTCTTTGAATCCTTATAATTTTCAAGGGGATACCAGTTAAAGCCTTTTAGTTCTATCCTTTTATCATTAAGCGAGAAAATTGATATTGAACAATTGCCGATTTCCAGTTTAGTCAGCGGTAATCCTTCTGTAAGTGTTGCAATTGAAAACATTGCCCTTATGGGTTCAAGATGTGTTGCTATTAACACGTTTTTATAATTATTAGCCTCTATGGAGGAGGTAAATTCAACTACTCTTCTCTTTACACTGGAAAATTTTTCCACATTGTATCTGTTCTCTACTCCATCCTGAAATGTTGCATACCATTCTGGGTCTTTAGCCGTTACCTCAGTAATCTTTCTTCCAGCCAGGTCACCAGTCTCCACATCCTTAAGTAATGGATCGGTTGCATATTTATCGAAGCCCATTATTTTCAGCGTATCCTGCACTCGTGATATGGGACTACTGAAAATTGCATCGAATTTGACTCTTTTCAGATATCTCCCGGTGTCAAGTGCTTCTTTTTTCCCCTTTTCTGTAAGTTCTGTGTTATTCAATGGGAATACGGCTTCAATATTATTGTATGTCTCACCATGCCTAACAAAATAAAGCAACATACTAGGTTATTGGACTTTCATAAATAATATTTTAGATATTTACCCTTGCCATGAAGTGAAAAACCTCAGTACTAAATAATTATTAAATAATCTATGATTGATATTCGTCCTGCGTTCATAATGTGCTTTATCATAATATCTGGGGCACTTGTATTATCCATGTTCAGTGGAAAGGAGAATAGATGAGTTTTCGAACACTCTTCCGGACACCAGTATTGAAAGAAAACCGGTGTTATATTTGAATTAATTGGATAAAATTATATCCGTATTAACTATTTACAGGTATGGAGCTGTTACGAAAAGGCAAGGTTAAGGATGTTTATGACGATGGCGATAGTCTGATATTCAAATTTTCTGACAGAATTTCTGTGTTTGACAAAATTATTCCGTCGGCCATCCCGCATAAGGGAGAATCACTCTGCAGAACCTCTAATTATTGGTACGGGGTGGCAACATCGATAGGTATTGATACCGACATGATAGAGTTGATATCAGATTCAGAAATGAGGGTAAAAAAATACCGGCAGCTCGACCACGGATACCCGTTTTTTTCAAATTTCATGGTTCCCCTGGAATTCATTACACGCTATTACCTTGCAGGCTCCCTGTTTGATAGAATAAAATCGGGGGAAATTGATTATCATTCTATCGGATTCAAGAACATGCCTGAATACGGAGAAAAATTACCTGACCCTTTCTTCGAGGTTTCTACCAAGTTTGAAAAATTTGACAGGTACTTGAATACTGGAGAAGCACTGGAAATTTCAGGACTGAGTCTCAGTGAGCTTTATGACATAAGAGAAATAATTTACAGAATAGACAGAAGGATAAATAGTTCAGTAGAATCCAGAGGGCTTTTACATGCCGATGGGAAAAAGGAGTTTGCCCTGGGCATGGATAGAAAACCTGTTATTATAGATACATTTGGTACGCTGGACGAGGATAGGTTCTGGGATAAAAACGATTACGATAATGGCCAGATAAATGAACTGAGCAAAGAAATGGTAAGACAGTATTACCGTGAATCCGGTTATCATAAAAAATTATTTGATGCAAGGGAGAAACATACAAAAGAGCCGGATATAGGGCCCCTACCTGAAAATATGATTAAAACAGTTTCAGATCTTTACGTGCAAATGTATGAAAAAATAACCGGTATGAAATGGTAATAATTTTCTATTGGCTTAATTCTGTCATGCTGGAGACACTATAGGTTAATCACGGAACTAAGCCACTATATATGAAGTTGAACATATCTCTTTAAATTAAAATCATGTATCCACCTCGGTATTAACAATGAATTTTCGTACCTACAGATAACTTATTAAGTTTATAATTCATATTCGATAAAGGAAATATAATTTCATGAATTGAATGGAGATGGCAATGTGGAATATTCAAACAATGAAGAAGAATTTGATAAATTAGTTGAGAAATCTTATCCATCTGAAACTAGAAGGCACATAAATATACCTAATATTAGTATATACGAGGCCTTTAGACTGTCTGCAGAAAGGTACCGTGATAATATTGCCATAGATTTTATCGGAACTAAAATCAGTTATGGAAATCTGAAAAATGAAATTGAACAGGCATCAGCATTTTTAAATAATACCGGCATTCATCAGGATGACCGTTTAACACTCATGCTTCCAAACTTACCCCAGTACGTTGTATTTTTCATGGCAGCAGCGAAACTTGGGATTACCGTTGTACAGATGAATCCGCTTTATACTACCACGGAAATAGAATATGAACTCAAAGATTCCGGGTCAAGAAATATTGTTATAATGGCCAGTTCCCTGAAGAAAGTTATGCCTTTGAAGGCCAAGCTTCTGGACAACATTATAATCGTTGGAGTAGATGATTATCTTTCACCAGGTAAAGCCTTTCTGTTTAAACTGGTAGATAAAGAAAATAATATAAAAATACAGCAAGAAAGTGGAATTATCAGATATAAGCATGGAATTCCCGGCACGACTGCGGAGAATGCCAAAATCGACCCTTCCAGTAGTGCTGCGCTCCTACAGTATACAGGCGGAACAACAGGGGTCCCAAAGGCAGCCACTCTCACCCACAGAAATTTGCTTGCCAATGCAAACCAGCTTATAGAATGGTTCCCTGAAGATTTTAAAGAGAAAATATCCTATCTTGCATCTATCCCATATTTCCATGTATACGGCATGATGACGGCTATGCTGACACCATTGTTACAGGGTTCAGAACTTATTATCATTCCGGATCCAAGAAATCAGAAAATGATACTGAATACAATTAGAAAAAAGAAGCCCACAGCATTTCCAGGAATACCTACCATGTACCATGGCATTATTAATTATCCCAGAGTTGAAAAATACGGTATAGATAATATTAAACTCTGCATTTCAGGCGCTATGCCGCTACCCCAGGAAATTCAGAAGAAATTCGAGGATATAACAGGCGGCACACTTGTTGAAGGCTATGGATTAAGTGAATGCTCTCCGGTTACAAATATATCTCCTCTACAATCAGAGTATAAGAGTAAAAGAAGGCAGGGATCAATAGGTTTACCACTTCCTGATACCTATGAAAAAATAGTCGATGTGAATGATGGTGTTACAGAGCTTCCACCTGGAAAAGAAGGGGAATTGCTCATAAAAGGGCCCCAGGTTATGATGGGGTACTGGAACAGGCCTGAAGAGAATAAATCAACTCTTACAGACGGGTGGCTTCATACAGGTGATATTGCCAAAATGGATAATGATGGTTATTTCTATATAGTTGATAGAAAGAAAGACCTTATCATAGCGGGAGGTTATAACATATATCCAAGAGAGATAGAAGAGGTCTTATATGAAAATCCTAAAGTCTCAGAATGTGCTGTCATAGGAATTCCCCATGCGCACAGGGGTGAAACCGTGAAGGCCTTCATAGTTCCATCAGATATAAGCCTCACCGAGGAGGAAGTAAAGAAATATTGCATGGAAAAGCTTTCCGTTTATAAAATACCAAAAATTATAGAATTCAGGGACAGTTTACCATTAACACTTGTAGGGAAAATAGATAAAAAGGCCCTGAGAAACGAAAAAAAATAATCCAATCTTTATAATTATACAAAGTTCATCACTCCTAGTCACATTTTTATCGTAATTGTATAAGAACGGCATTTAAAATATTTAAAGTGTAAACTATTTTGTCTTATTATAATGCTACTTCTTATTGAACATTTTTTGGAACCTATCACTGCATTTATAATCTTTATCCATCTTCCTGAATTCATATTTTTAGACATAATTTATGTGCTGAAACAATCTGAATAGGAAGTCTATAATCGTAGAAAGTATAATATATTAATTTTCAATGGATAAATGTGGAATACACATACAGGGATGGTAAAATATATCAAGATGATACAGAAATTTACGAGGTTAAGGCAAATTCGTCAAATCTTGGTGCAAAATCTATAGAAATTTCAAATGTTTCTGGTCTGCAAAGTATTTACATTGATAAAGCACCTGGTGGTTATAAGGTTAGTCAGGGTTCCATGGAAATGGGAACTATTTCAAGGAATCTTGCAATGAATTACAATGGACGAAATTATTCACTGAGTAGACCATATCAGGATGGGGATACAAGGAAAATGGACATTAAATCTGACGATTCAAAAATAGGAACACTGACCTTTGGACCAGGTTCACTTACAGGTGTATATGATTTTATGAATGATGAGATTCCAGTAATTGTGTATATGAGTGTGATGTCTCCATATATAAGAACTGCATATGGAAATCCAGGTGGACAGGGAACGGCAGCTGAACAGAGGAGAAATATGTACAGGATGCCACGTATATATGCTATACTTTCCAATGTTGTATTTCTTATTGCAATAATACTGATTTTGGCATCCGGTTATCTTGGTATACCTTCATTATATGATTTTGTCATTCTAATAGTGGTTATAGTTTTTTCTTTCGTTATCAGAGCAATTGGACGCAAGAAATATATGGAGGAACACAAAAATGATGATGAAAACGGAATGAATAAGAATTTATAATTATAAACAATAATGATTTAGATGGATTTTTACGAGGAAATCACCTCAGAAATAGTTAAGGGCAATATCAAAACCAAGGAACAACTTCAGAAAGAGAAGTTATTATTATCAAAAAAATTTAATCTTGATGTGGTACCAAGTGATGTGGAAATACTCAATTATGGTAATAACAGAAAATTTGTCCAGCTCCTGCGAAAAAAGCCTACCAGGACGGTTTCAGGCGTTGCCGTGGTAGCGGCTATGACCTCACCGGAGGCATGCCCTCACGGGAAATGTATATTCTGCCCGGGAGGTATTGATTCAAATTCTCCACAATCGTATACAGGCTACGAACCATCTGCCCTCAGGGGTAAAAATAACTATTACGATTCTTATAATATTACATTCAATAGATTAAAGCAGCTGGAAACGATTGGGCATGATACAAGCAAGGTCGATCTTATTGTGATGGGTGGGACATTCACCGCAAGAAGCCAGATGTATCAGGAAACCTTTGTTAAAGGATGCCTTGACGGGATGAATAAGAATGTGTCAAATAGCCTGCAGGAATCCATAATGGAAAACGAAACTTCCTCAAGAAGATGCATAGGAATGACCATTGAAACTAAGCCAGACTGGTTCAATGAGAGAGAAATAGATGAAGCCCTTTCATACGGCACAACAAAGGTTGAGCTGGGCATACAGGTACTAAACGATGCAATATTGCGTCTTAACAGAAGGGGCCACGGAATTGAAGAAATAGTCAGGTCCACACAAATGGCAAGAGACGCAGGATTTAAAATGCTCTATCATTTAATGCCAGGTATGTACGGTTCTTCCTATAAAGAAGATATAAAAAGCTTTGATATGGCGATGAATGATGATAGATTCAGACCAGATATGCTCAAAATATATCCCACACTGGTTGTTAAAAATACAGCACTGTATATGTACTGGAAAGCAGGAAAGTACATGCCGTATGACACTCAAAAAGTTGTACAGATGGCAACATATTTCATGAAAAATATGCCACCATGGGTCAGAGTTATGAGAATGCAGAGAGATATCCCTGTGAATTTTATAGATGCCGGGGTTAAAAGAAGTGATTTGCACAACCTTGTTGATAATGAGTTGAGAAATAGAGGAATAAAAACCATGGAAATCAGAAGTCGGGAAGTGGGTATTACAAAGGATTCATTCCATAACGATTACTCCCTAATAAGAAGAAATTACAGGGCAGCGGATGGGGATGAAATATTTCTTTCCTATGAAAATTCCAAAAAAGATATAATAGGATATCTGAGATTGAGAATGCCATCGGAATTTGCACACAGGAAGGAAATTATGGGTTCCTCAGTTATCAGGGAAATAAAGGTAATGGGAAATATCGTACCAATAGGTGAGGAATCATCAGAAAACTGGCAGCATCATGGTTTTGGCAAAAAACTTCTTGAGGAAGCAGAAAAGATATCCCTGGAAGAATACGATAAAAAGAGAATTATTGTTATAAGCGGTATAGGCGTAAGAAATTATTTTAGAAAGTATGGATATGAAAGATTAGGGCCATACATGGCAAAGGAACTGACATGATATCCCCACCGGTTATACTTCTTAATATGAATAATTATTGAATCTCTATAGCAACAATTCCAGAGCTAGCGGACATATCTTGAATAAGAACAATTCTGAAACGTTGAATTTTCTCACCTTATTTAAAAATATAATGAGATATTATAAACAGTTTTCTTCTTAAGGATATTACTATCAAGAATCGTTAAATTTCCATGGACCACCATAGTTATTTCCAGTTTTTCCACTGATTAAGATAACCTTCTGACATGTTTCTCAATTCCTTAACATCTTTTTCCGGCAGTACATTAACCTTCCCACATAGTTTAGCGAGGATGAAAATATGAGCAGATTTTTCCAGAACCTGGGCTGCTATAACCGCACGTTCCATATCACTACCAACGGTTACAGCCCCGTGATTTTTCATTATTGTTGCATTGTTTGTATCAAGACCTTTTACTACTTTATCTGCTAGTTCCTGTGTACCTGTAATTGCATATTCTGAAACATTAACACCGTTTCCCAGAATCATTGCAGTGTCCTCAGTTATAGGAGGTATTTTATCATCTGTTACAGATAGCACCGATGAATATACAGAATGTGTGTGTACTATTGCATTGACATCCGGCCGTTTCTTATAGATGGCATAATGCATCAATCTCTCACTGGATGGAGCAAGTTTTCCTTCGATTACGCTACCATTTATATCAGTTATTACCATGTCTTCCGGTTTACTCTTCTCATAATTTGTACCACTGGGTGTAATTGCGATATTCCCATCATGGCATTTAATACTGATATTGCCCCAGGAACCCACAGTTAAATTTCCTTTAACCATTTCCCTGCAGGCATTTAAAACAATATTCCTTTCATTTTCATAATTCATTTTAATTGATTGCCACCGATTATAAAATATTTGTTCAGCTATTTTTTGATAAGAATTGCATCTGTGTCAGGATCCTTGATGAGAAGTTTAATATCTGATGTCATTCTATAATTCTGGGATTTTCTGGTCCCCACAACTATACAATCTGGACTCTCCGTTCTGATATAACTGCCTATTTCTTCCTTGATACCACTATGTTCACCGGATTTTATAATGGTAATGTCAAGTTTATTTTCAGAGAGCATGCCGGGATTGTTCATGAGCATTTTAAAGCCATGTGTCGGTGTCCTGTCATATTTTCTCAAATCATAAATTGTTACATGAGAACCGTAGGTTCTTGCTATTAACATGGCAAAGAATACAGCAGCTCTGGTATTTATTGATTCAGCCAGGGGAATCAGTATATTATTATAGGATCGATCCAGGTCACTGGAGCTCAGTATTGCACTGGGTATTGTGGAATTCTTAAGTATATAATCACCTATATTCCCGAATATGGAACTTGAAAGAAGCGACCTTTTTCTTGTAGACAGGAATAAAAGATCGTAATAATGTCCAGAGGTTTCGATTACTATTCCCTTTTTTATATCCTCAAATGTCTGAATCTTTGGAACAACTTTTATACCCGCCTTTTTTCCCTCATTATAGGCTGAAGCTACAAGATTCAATCGACTGTATGCACCAACATTTTCCTTTTTTTCCCGTATTGTGATAGCAGTAATTTCAGACCCTGCATTTTTTGATATATCATATGATATTTTTAGAGCCTTTCTAGAATTTGTTCCCTTGAACATGGGTACAATGATATGGTCTGTTTTTAAAAAGTATGATCGTGAAGATTCAAACATATTCATATTTATCCAAGTAAAGAATATAATAATTTCTATTACTATAAAAAATTCTGTTTCACCAGTAAAATAAACAGGAAGTTATTATTTCCTATCTATAAATGAATCACCTTTATGGTTCCTCTCTTCTAGCCTTTTTTTAATATAATCTAGAAGCTCTGATTTGGTTTTTAATTTCGCTATACTACTATCTCTTCCCAGTCTGTTATCCCTTATAAAGGATTTTAAGGTTGCTATGTTTTTACTTTTAAGGGTTTTATATAGTTCTTCATCATTTCCGTATTCAGTTATTTTTATCCTCTTTGCCGGTTTCTTTTTCTCGTCGAGCCTTATATCTATATGAATCTTATCAATGAGGGCAGGATCGCTTTCAAGACGATCTGCTATATACCTCAGGATTTCCGAAAGATTATTAGATTTAGTTTTACTCAACATATTTCATGATCTCCTTCACCAGATTATTATATTTTTCTGTAAGATCATATCCATATTTCTGCCCCAGCGTGCTCACTTCGGTCTGATACTCTGCCGCCTCGGAAACCCTGACACTCAATGGTATGTATGGTGTGAGAATTCTTGGGTAGTCTCCCTTTCTTTCCCGGTATTTCAGTGAATCTATTATTGAATCGTGCAATCTATTATTTGATCTGTACATGGATATTATGATTCCCAGGGGTTTTATTGCAATTCCTGCATCCTTTTTAAAAGCGTCTATTCTGGCCAGTATCTGCGGGATTCCATAGGTAGAAAGTATATCCGGTACTGTAGGAATTAAATAATAATCGGAAATATATATGCCGGATAGTGTGATTAATCCAAGATTCGGGGGGCAGTCTATCATAACATAATCATAATTTTCAATAACCTTGCTTAATGACTCCTTCAATACTGTAATGGGAGTCTTTACAAAATACCCGGAATTAGATACAAGCGGTAGTTTATCCTGTATGTCTATGAGCCTTAGACTGGATGGTAGAAGATCTAGATTCTTGATACCTGAATTCACATTGGATACGTTTTTAACAATTGAAGCTTCCAGATTAAAGAGCTCTGTGCCGTAAACCTTATCACTGAAAAGCTGGAAAATAGTATTTCCCTTTTTATCCATATTTAGCCATTTGGATTCATCCATAAGTGAAACGGTTGCATTTGTCTGTGGGTCTAGATCAATGATCAGTACTTTTTTACCATAATTAGCAGCCAGCATTTCAGAAACAGCTATTGTTGTCTGGGTTTTGCCTACACCACCCTTTAAATTAATCGTGCTTATTACATGTACCATTAAGGGTAAAACAGTCGTTTGTATTTAAATTATTTCACTGACTTATTATTTTTTCAAATTTTTCTATAATAACTTTTTAATACGGGGGCATCGGCTTGAGAACGGTTCCCTCATTGTTCATCAATGTTTTATACTTCCCGAGATTTATCTGCACATATCTAATAGCCTTCGGTTCGTTTTTATTCAATAACCTTTCTATGGAATCATTACTCTCATTTGCTTTATTGCATACATCACTGATTTCCTCTGGTGTTAATTCCCTATCTGTATCATCCATATAACGTATATTTATACTTTTTATTTCAGCACATTTGTACATGTATTGATAAAAGCTCATGTCTTAATTAATTTTATCATGAGGCTTTAATACCTGCAGGAAAAATATTTATTTGCTATTATTAATCCTTGATATTATATGAATTACCTCGTTGTAGATATCCCCAATATTCCTTGATCGTTCATTTATAATATGTATCCTGTTTGCTGGGAGTCTATCCAGTGCTTCATAATAAATAATATCCGCCATCTGTGCATCAAGATTTTCATTTATTTTTTCAATGGAATATCCTCTTTCTTCCATTCGCTTTATCAAGGTTTCATTGTCATCTACAAGAATAATTACGTGATTGCAGTTAAGCAAATGTGAATAATGGGATTCCACAATATCAAAGTCAATATGTATATTGGATAGTCCATCTATATCAACAATATCCTCGTTATTTACACCTGCGGATCTGGCAATATGATTTAGCCCTGTGCATCTAAATCCATGTTCATTCAGCATTTTGCATAATGTACTTTTTCCTGTTCCCGGTATTCCTGTTATACAAATCAAGCTATATAACCCCACTTTGATTGCCATTTCCATAAAAATAGCCCGCCAGTTTAATTGGCATTGACAGGTGCCTTCTGGCTATAACCGGCACCTCATAGAATCCTTCATTTATTTCACGATATTTTTCTACATATACTGGATTCTTATATCTTCTATGGCATGAAGGACATCTGAAATCCATCTTTCCTTTTGATTTGGTCTTTACATGGCACACCGAGCATACAGGAACTTCCTTTATATATACAGGAGCTTTTTTCACCAGTTTAATTTTTTCCAGTTTGATCGTACCTTTCTGATACGATCCATAAGCAGTTACAATATCGCCCGGCACCAGTGAAAGTAATATTTTTCTGAATTCCTTGGTAGGTTCAAAGGCGGCAAGTCTGAACTCCATATTTTTATAATTTAAACTGGTAAAGGAATGTCCGCCCTCTATAGTATAGGGGTTTCCCGAAATCACGCCTGTTACCGCATATGAACCCATGTCAGAAAGATAATTTGGATCACATATAATATGATCGTCAGTACCCTGGTTTGTTTTATATATTATATATCCTTCATCCTCTATTTTATGGTTCTTCTGTATTTCTTCATAAATATTTATCAGATCATTTTTTACTATGCCCCTGACTCCGAATATCACCGGAGTTTTCGGTTTCGGGAATATGGCAGGATATTTATTCTGAAAATCTATATTATTGAAAGTTGAAGCGTATTTTTCAGGGAGTTTACTTATCTCCATTTTTTCATCATGATCAATATCATCATAATGTGGGTATCTGTAATCGAGCAACTCGTATGTATAGCGATCCTCAGGCCATGCCAATGATGCGGCCGAGCCTATTATACCATGGCCATTCCTAAATTTTCTATACATGGCCCTCCCTTCCAGAAAATTCTCAATAAAATGCAAATTTATATCTTCCTCCAGGGCGAGCGAATACAGTTCACGGTTAAATTTATTATGTGATACAACGACTCCCGGATTGGTATTATCATTATCCTTAACGTAAAATTCCTCCACCATGGATGAAACATAATCGATCAGATCCTCCTTATCAGGTTCTTCCTTAATTTTGGTATACGAATAAATAATCTTTCCATTTGTTCTGCCTATAACTTCCTTTCTACCTTCCCCTTTTCCAAGGCATATATTCAGTGCACCGTTTCCACGGGTTTTATAACCTATATTCGGGTTTAATCTCACAAGTCTGGGTTCACCGATAATATCATATTTATTTTCACTAATTATCTTATATATAATATATGTGGTGCACATTCTGTCCTGGCTATCTGTATCATCTATTGCCACATACATTATTTACCATACCTCCTTTTCCGTGACTGGTAGGAATATATTGCTCTCAAAAAGTCCAGTTTCTTCAGATCCGGCCAGTTTACATCTGAAAAATAAAGTTCAGAGTATGCGGACTGCCAGAGAAGAAAATTAGAAATTCTCTCCTCACCGCTTGTTCTGAGTATCAGGTCTGGATCAGTCAGTGTATTATCATAAAGATAATTCCTAAAAAGTTCCTCATTTATATCATCCAGTTTCACCATTCCATTGAGAACATCAGATGCAATATTTTTTACAGCATTTATTATTTCCTGCCGTCCACCGTAGCCTATAGCAAGGTTGAATCTGAACTTCTTGAAACTTGCGGTGGATTTTTCCACTTCATTTATTGTATTTATGAGATATTCAGGCAGGCCACTGAAATCTCCGATAACCTTGACCCTTATTTCATTTTTATATATCCTGTCATCTTTGAGGAGATCACGCAATGAATCGTTAATTAAATTAAATAAAAATTTCACTTCATCTGTTTCTCTTTTAAAATTCTCTGTGGAAAAGCCATATACTGTAACAATTTTGATTCCGACTTCCATTGCCCAGTCAAGAACCTCTTCAAGCTTATCCTTGCCCTTAACATGCCCTTCGTCCCGGGATATTCCAATTTGTCTGGCATATCTCCTGTTACCATCAGTTATAATTCCCAGATGATGGGGAACTTTACTTTTACGGATTTCTTCCATCAAAGCCTGTTCGTATACTCCAGAGGCTATATCTCCGATTTTATTGGCAATGCTCATTTTGATAACTGTATATACATTATTTATTTATAAATCAATCTATAAATTTGAAAATCATCATGAGTTTTGCGCAACAATTATAACACATACGCGAGGGCAATTGAAAGTGACAAATCAACTTAATATAATCGTTGTTGTTAACAGTCTACTTTATAACAACCATAATTATACTGATCAATAGAATGATTTATAGAATTTTGTTTCGTGATAAAACAATATATGGATTAAATTGTTTTCTTATAGAACAATTTCGAAGTTGTATTCTATCATTTTTTCAGCTCTATTGAATACATATGCTGGTATTTTGAAAATCCATGGACTATCCTTTTGTAGATTATCTCCAGTCCATATTCCCTGAATTCTTCCATTCTGGATTCCAGTGTATCCAGATCACATATTTCATAATAATTTATGATGCCACCAGTACCCGTTGCCTCCATGGCCGTATGGAGAAAGTTAATTGAATCATGGGGTAAATTCATTATAATTCTATCCATCCCGGAATATTGAGATAATAATGTCCCTGAATCTCCTGTAATAGTATCTATTGTACCTGTAAGCCTGTTCAATTTTATGTTTTCATTTAGCAGTTCTATAGCATCCGGATTTTTGTCAATAGCAACAATGTTGCATTTTTTGTTTTTAGCAATAAGAAGTGAGAATGGTCCTATACCAGCAAACATGTCTGTTATATTTTCTCCATCCTTTACCTCCTTTGCTATACGCAGACGTTCACTGGCGAGTCTGGGAGAAAAATACACCCTGGAAACATCGACATTCATTCTTATGCCATTTTCATGATATACTGTTCTGTAAGCGGGTTCCCCGTATAACAGGGTTAAATTTCTTGTTCTGAATTCTCCCTCAATGCCCCTGTCAAGATACACGGTTTTGATATTCTTTCTTGCCTTGAGAAAACCGGCAAGATATGTAGCCTCCTCTACACTTTTTCTCTTTATTATTGCAATGCTTCCTATAATATCATATGAAAATGATACTCGTTCAGGTTCTATTCGTGAGGCTGGTAGAGCATCTCTTTCTACGGTTTCATAGTGATCCGTTTTCCCTGTTACCGGTATGTAAACATAATTATCGTCGCTGGATATCCTGTATTTATTATCTATAAGGTTGAGACTCCTCAACTTATTGATGGTTTCCTGCCCGTATTCTTTTTCTACCTTTACATGGATCATCTTCATTGCCTGTAATACCTGTTATTAATTTTTTTAGCATTCTCTATAATATCTCCTGCTAGTTTCACTGAAAACCCAAAGATTTTTGCTATATCCTCTATCCTCGCTCCTGCGATGGTTTCCAGTGATGCAAATCCATTATTGTAGAGTCTTCTGGCCCTGACCCTTCCAACCTGCGGAATTTCAATAATACGGATTATATCCTCCTTAATTCCCTCCTTTATTCTTATGTTTAAATGCATTAATTTATTCTCTTTTTCCTTTGAAAACATGGTTGAAACCCTGTAGAGTGAATATGATATCCAGTCCGCGGAGGAAGCCCTAGCCTGGATATCCCCCGGACCTATTCCAAACGTTTCGGCTATGGTTCCCACAGGCACCTCATTAATCCATTCATTGAGTATTATGGCGGTTTTTGCAGCCCTCATTGATTCATCGCTGAAGTCATTTATATTATGTCTGTCAAGAAACTCTTCTATGTATACATAATCGCTGTCCCTGAAATTAAATGTAAGAATATCTGGCGTTTTGGAAATGAAATAAAGATAAAGTTCCTCAGAATAATCATATTCAAGTGCCTGCTTCAGGATAAGTGCTGTGACCGGATCAATATACAGATCCGATGTAAGCCTGCCGAAACGTGTTGCAGAGTACTTCCCATTTTCCTCTGTGATAAAATCATTGTCTTTGAGAAAATAAATGGCGCTTTCAAATGCAAGGTCCATATCTTCAATATCACCTTGGACGGCAAGTAGTGTTTTTGCATAGAAAGCGTTGATGCCTACCAGGTCATCAGCTATTCTCGATGAGATAAGTGCCAGAATATTGAATCGTATCAGGCTGTTTGAGTCCATTTTAGAAACAACAGGTTCAAGTTCTCCACTTAAATACCCCTCTGCTACCTTGAGCATTGATGGCGAAGCAGCATATATATAGCCATAGCCCTTTTTATCATATTTCGGTCTTCCTGCTCGGCCTATCATCTGCTGTATTTCTATTCCTGATATGGGTTTGCTGTATCCATCTGCATACCTGGTTATATCCCTTATTATAACTGTTCTTGCAGGTAAATTGACACCTGCCGCCAGTGTTGGTGTTGCAGCAAGAATTTTTATATAGCCTTCCCTGAAGAGTCTTTCCACCTCTGTTCTCTGGTCGTTTGACAGTCCTGCATGGTGGAACATAACACCGTGTGAAATCATATTGGTTTGTGCATCGTTAAATATATCGGGTGCTACATTTATAGCTGTTACATCGTTTTTAAAGTCAAAAATACCAGCCATTGACTGTGCATACTTCTCCGCATTTCTTCTTGAGTTTCTGAATACAAGAGCTTGGCCTCCAGATTCCAGACTTTCCCTTATGAGATATACTTCATCCTCATTTCCGATGAACTTTTTGTTTTTATCCTGGATAAGGCTATGCTTGAATACTATTCCAGTTTCCAGTGGAACAGCCCTGAAACTTGATACGACAGTACTGGCATTCATCCATTCCGCCAACTCCTCTATGTTTGAGACTGTTGCCGAGAGGCCTAGAATCAGAATATCCGGATTGAGGTAAAGAACAGTTGATATGACTGTTTCAAGTCTTGGCCCTCTGCTCTGGTCTGATATCATATGTATTTCATCAACTATGATTAAACCGAAGTAGTTCAGTATGTCAGGATCCCTGTGGAGCATGGAATCAGCTCTTTCCGATGTTGCAATAATAACATCATAGTTCTTTATAAATGAGGGTGGAACATCGTAATCCCCGATGGACATTGTTACCTTCAATCCTAGGTTTCTAAGTGTTGACAGTTCAGCAAATTTCTCCATAGCAAGAGATCTAAGAGGAACTATATACATGGATTTTTTTCCCTTTAAATATGTATCATAAATAGAAATATAAGCTATGAGTGTTTTACCCGAGGCTGTTGGCACCGATACTATTACATTACTATTTTTCCTGATTTTTTCCACTGCCTCTTCCTGGTGTCTATAAAGTGTAAAATCATTGTTTTCAGTTACCTTGAGAAATTCCCCTGAGGTAGCCTCGCTTAACTTCATAGCGGAATATTATTAAATGTTTTAAATAACTATCTGTATGTCTGGATTTATAAAATTTCTCATTTCTGCATTTTGTAGAAAGTATAAATAATGGTTATACATATAACTATTATGGAGAAAAAAATGAAAATTGGTCCAAAAGGGCAGGTTGTAATACCTAAAGATATCAGAGATATCACTGGCATAAAACCAAATACCGAGGTTATTGTGTCACTAAATGGGAACAGCATTACAATCAAAACTGCAAAACCATTAACAGAGAGTTATCTAAAATACTACGAAACAACTTATTCAAAAAAACTAAAAAATAGTGTGGATATAAATAGAATACTGGATGATGAATATGACAGAAACTTTTTACATTGATTCTAACATATTTATTTTTCCGGCTATATATGATAATGAACAGGCTTGTAAGGCGGGAAAAATTCTATCTAGAATAGAAAATAATGAAATTATAGGATACACTTCTGTTCTTACATGGGATGAGGTTATGTATGTTATATGGAAAATACTGGGAAAGGCAGATTCCATATCAATAGGCAAAAAATTTATAAATTATCCGAATTTGAGATTTATAAATACTGATTTAAATATTATCATAAAAGCTATGGAGATAGCAGAAAATTATAATTTAAAGCCAAGAGATTCTATACACATAGCAACTGCATTATCGAGAGGTATACATAATATTATATCTGATGATTCTGACTTTGATTCGGTGGATATTATATATAGAATTAAACTTTAGGCTTATTTTTATATTTATCTCTAAATTGTTGAAAATTTAGAGATAACCACTGTTAATCGATTTTATCATAAATGCAAATATACTGATATTAGAAATACTTTTTATATATCATAGCATAACATCGTAATGATTAGTATAATCTTTGTAATACCTGCCAGCATTGACTTTAATGGTGGCATTGAAAAAACAATTTCCCATTATTATAAGTACAAAACCGGGGAATTCAAAAAATTAATTCTTCAAGGGGAAGGAAAATCTTCAGAAAATATATATTCAATAAAATCAATTTATTCCAAATTAATCATAAAAACTTCGGGCATAACAAACTTTATGGTAAGAATGTTTGCTCCTGCATTACTTTCACTGGATAGGATTATAAACTTGAAAACAATAAAACACATAGAAAAAATATCTGATATAATATATTTAACAAATAATGATTACTATTATTTATTCAGGCACGGTAAATTTATAATATGGAGTGAGCACGGGAATATTCCATCGAATTATACCAGCATTAGAATTATTAATTTGGCTATTACATCAATGATAAAAAATAAATTAATTTTCAGGAATATAGACGCTGTGCATCTTATAAACTGCTATAATATTAAATCGCTTCCAATGAAGAATATATACTGTGTTCCAAACGGTGTAAATTCATCCAGATTTCTGCCGGTAGAGAGAAAAGCCGGGAGGCCAAGGTTACTTTACGTTGGAAGACTCGAAAAGTCAAAGGGAGTAGATAGGGTATTGAACGTCTTTAAAACCCACAATCTGGACATTGAATTTACTATTGTGGGTTCAGGAATTCTGGAAAATATGTTAAATGACTTACCTGATAATGTAAAATATATGAAGAATATATCAGATTCAGAGTTGCAGGAAATTTACAGAAACTCTGACATATTTATTTTTCCCTCAACCCTAGAAAATTTTGGAAATGTTGTTCTCGAGGCTCTATCTTCAGGACTCTACGTTATAGCATCCGAACAGCTCAGACCCAGATTCGACTTTGCAGAAAAAATGAATTTTCTTGAATACATCAATCCAGTAGAGACAGAAATATTCAAGGCTCTGGAAAATGTTCGGGAAAACATAAAATACACGGAAGTTTACAGTAACAGAATTCTCATGCACAATTATATTAAGAAAACATATGACTGGAGCCGGGTGCTCGATCAATTCTACTCAGAACTCAGGAAAATATATGCAAGCAAATGAAAATGAAAAAAATTTATACTAGCTGGCAATAAAATATTTATGAAAACGGAAATAACATGGCACGGGCATGCGGGTTTCAGTATAAAAGGAAGCTCAGACATACTTATAGATCCTTTTTTTAGTGGAAACCCATTTGCCAGGGAAACTGCCGAAGATATGAAACCTGATATTATCCTTCTGACACACGGTCATTTTGACCATGCAGGCGATGCAGTAAAAATTTCAAAGAAAAACGGTTCCCCCGTTCTATGTTCTTTTGAACTTTCAGAACTTTTAAAAAAAGAGGATGTAAAAACAATTGATATAAATCCCGGCGGAACAGTAGATTTCATGGGCGTAAAAATAACTGCCGTTCCGGCAATACATTCTTCAAGCTATAATGGTTTATATGCAGGAGAAGCAATGGGTTTTATAGTGGACAATAGGGATATCAAAATATACCATACAGGGGATACCACATACTTTAAAGACATGGAACTTATAGGAAAATTGCATGAACCTGATGTTGCCATGCTGCCCATAGGTGGCCATTACACAATGGACGTTGATGGGGCGGTAGAGGCAATCAAACTTCTGGGAGTAAGGAAAGCAATACCGATGCATTATAATACATTTCCCCCAATCCAGGCGGATGCCATGGAATTCAAAAGAAAAGTAGCATCAGCTGGCACAGAAGTTATAATACCTGAGATTGGTGAAAGTTTTCCATTATAATTTATATTTATTTATTTTCAGATATTTTCAATTTTCTTATAAGCGTGCCTGTTGAATAAAAACATTCTGAATAATTGAAATTGCTTCCTCCTGCAAGGGATACCGGGTCAATGGTGTAACCCAGGAATAGTTTATCCTTAATTTTTTCATGCTGCCTGAATATAAAATAATATATAGAATTTCTCAGAATGGATTCAGCATAACTGTTAAAATAATAGTCATTGACGTTCTGGGTAACGGTGATCAGTGATATTTTATTATGCCTACCGTTTCTTGCAAGCATATCGATCATTTCAGCATTTTTCGTTTCCTTAATAAAAAGATGGCTTTCATCTATAACCACTATTTTATTGCCATCCCTGTTCTCAGCCAGAGAAATGGTTAAACTGAGGGCAAGTCTGAAAAAAAGTTCCCTGAAACGGGTGTCGCCATAATCAAAGCGAAACACACATCTGCTTCCATAAACTTTAACAGGTATCTTGAACAATTTTCTGGTCAAAAAATTTTCATTAACTGATCCACCCTTGTCATATTTCATAATTTCTGAAATAAGTTCACTGAAAATAATATTATTATGGCTTTTCTCAAGGGTCTCCATCATTTGTCTGATTTTGCCCGGAGGTATTTCACTGATATTTCCCATTATCTCAGGAATAATATTCCTGATTAATCCAGCACCAATTGTAAAATCTGGATATTCTCCAGATCCCAGTTCTATAATCTGGTTACCGCTATATTCCTTCAGTGGATCTATAATAAATACCGATGAGGAATCCCTGAACTTATCGAGTAACATATCTGTAAAGTATGATTTTCCGGACCCTGTTTCGCCTGTTATAGCAACATTATAGGATGATCCATGGAACAGATTTAAGTAGGCTTTTTTACCGGTTATTAAATTAATACCCAGAGGTTCCCCAGAATTACGTGGCATGGTAGTGAAACCACATGGAAAAATGGAGGAAATAGCCTCCGGATCCATCATATATTTTTTACTCTGAGTTGCGGTTTCCAAAGGATTAAAGGATGCCCTATTGAAAAAATGGAATCCCCTCATTTTAAAACCTGTGGATTCCATGGTTTTTCTGAACCTATCACTGTATTCCCTTAGATGTGCCGGGTGTTCTGATAAAACCGAGAAACGCATAAATACATTACAAAGTTTATCCTGCTTTCCCAGATATTCTAGCGAGGAGATCTGCTTCTTTAGAAGAGAGGCAAAGTGCCCGGACTTTGTGTATGATAATTCTGCCTTTCTGGAGGCCATCAACCTCCTAAGAAAAATATCTTTTTCTCTGATGGGCTCCAGTTCCATATTTAACTCGATCACGAACCCGAGCCTTTCGATGATGGACTGGTAAAGAAAATCTGAAGAATACTCTGTGTCCAAAACATCAAAATATGTTCCATATAATTCATCTTTTTTAAAGTAATTTGAATTTGTACTTACCCTGTTATAAAACAGAGATGAAATCAAATTTTCATCATCCACTAACCACGCTTTCGATGAACTTCCGGATGTAAAAGATGGAATATTCTCCCTTATAATATCAACTGCATGGTTAAAACTGCTCCTGTTTGATTTCAGAAGTATAAATGTTCTATAGTAGAAGGCATCTCCGATTTTTTCTGCCTTTGTTTGTACAGTTACATTGCATGTAATTTTATCAAGCATCCGGGCTATTGTCATCATCTGTATTCCCTTTGCACTGTCAGTGTACAATTCTTTATTTTCTATCTCTAGTACAGTGAAAATAAATTTGCCAGAAATACCGTATAATTCACCATTTCTGACAAATTTTAAATCAGATTCTGAACTTTTAAAGTATAGTTTCCTCAACGAATATATATTTCCTGGTTCGAACTTCAGCATTGCCATAATAATGAAATATACAATTCCTGTTATTATTGCAGCAGGCAAGTACTCAGTTGATGTAATCGCTACAATAGATATACCTGCTATAATTATTATAAATTTATCCAGCGATATATTGTAAATATAGGATTTGAAATTATATACATTGACAGGAATCTTAATTTATCTCACCCTTACTGTTCACTATTTCAGGTATCAGTTCCTCTGCTAAATTTGGTAAAGACATAATACTATCCGAATCCCCGCTCAATATGTTTTCAGGGCTAAATCCTCCCATGTTTGATGATATATCAGACATTATTGCGTCAGATTCAAGAAAATTAAAACTGCCCTGGAAATATCTGTATATTTCTGTAACAAAAAACAGTGGTGCAGTTGCTGCCACATATATTAAGCCTATATCAAGGAATGGATTGTTAAACATGCCCAGTAAATATAGTATAATTATGGAAAAGAATGGAAAGAAAGAAATTTCAAAAAATATTCTGTAAAATTTAAACACGTGTTTTTCACTTCCAGGAAATATAAAAAGTATTGAAGCTACAGGAATGAAAAGGATAAAGAAAAATATGAGTGCCTGCCTTATTATCATGACACCGAATAGAAGAATTATGGCAAGCATATATGAGCCATTGAGCAGTACTGCTATGATCTGATTATCCGGGGAAAGCCCGGATATACCAATAGTATACCAGTCAGGTTTCAAAGTGTAAATGCTATTATAAAACACAAGGGATATTTTTAAAAATAGGATGGATATCTTATAGGATTCAAAAAATAGGACAGATGAAATCATTATTTTTATTACAAGTCTTGTAGCCGGATAAGGTTTGATGAAAGAGTTATAAGCCAGTGTAGTAACAGCAGATAATAAAATGACTGTGACAATAATATCCGAATAAATGCTGTTGAACAGGTAATTGTAGAATGATAGAAACGCAGGGTTAGCATTTATAAATTCTGTGTAAGAATATTTGGGATTCAGACCATAGTTTACAGTTAGATGCCAGAGCAATATTACCGATGACCTTGCAATTTTAGTAAATACCTTTATAATTTCTCCAAAAATAGACCCATAATTCATAGTTTCCCTGTTACAACATAGTTAAACACTGTGAATAAAACGCCACTGACTGCAAGAATATATATCACTGTTCCGATGGTTGCGTTTTTTAATTTTTCCCTGGCCATATATTTTTTATTTTCATCAGTACTGAAAAAACTCAGGGCAACCGGAATCCATAAAATTGTAATCAATATGGCAGATACTGATATGGCTATATCATCTATCCTGCCCAGCATTGCATTTATCGACGCTACCGCATATTCAATTAACATTTTTGGTAATGGAAAAAACACTATAAAATATTAATTATATTGAGGCATTAATAATATATTTTTTAAATAATAAATTCAGAACAGTTTTTTCTGCCTGTCGGCAAGCATTTTCGCATTATCGGGTAATCCAAGTTCACTCCTTATATACTTCATAGTTGCTGGTGAGAAACCTTCATAATGGTTGTTAGCGTAAATAAAAGCAGTTTTTATTCCAGAACTGGTTTTTATAATATTGCCTACCCAGTTTCTGATCTCTTCATGTCTGTTGATTCTAATTTCACCCAGTTGATTCTTATTTAGTTCCTTATTTCCCAGAAAACGAATGTATAGGTTTTCCGTGGTTTTTATCAACGGTGGTCTTATATAATCAAGAACGGGCCATGCCATTGTTATCCCGTATTTTTTCAATAGTGAATACGTTTCATTTCTGAACCAGGAGGTATGTCGGAATTCAATCGCAAATTCAATGCCCTGAGGAAGCATTTCAATAAAACCTTCCATGATTTCAATGTTATAAACAAAATCAGGCGGTAATTGAATAAGTATGATTCCCAGTTTTTCCCTGAGTAATAATATATTTTTAAGGAAAAAATCAAGGTCATTTTCGCACTCTTGTAAACGGTCTTCATGTGTTATTTTTTTCGGCATTTTCGGAGAAAAGATAAAATTATCAGGAACTGAATCATACCATTTATTTACGGTATCTGCACCCTGGGCAGCGTAGAAGGTAGAATCAATTTCCACCGTGTCGAATAATTTTGAGTAAATTTTCAAAAAATTATTTTGTGTATCAGAGAGACCATATACTTTTCCTTTCCAGAAGTCATAACTCCAGCCAGAGCATCCAGTTCTGAATTCCATATATCACTATGTGTGATTATTTAATAAATTTATACTGATACTTTTCTTGACTGTACTTACCATTTTCCGGAGGGTTTCATTACATTTGTATAAAAGGCTATTTTTCTGGATTCAGTTTTACCCGGTTTTCCGTTATGGTTCTCCTCTTCCCTAACAAAAGAAGGCTTTCCGAATACTCTAACCGGCAATGCATCTGGTGCATTGAAATTCATGGCATATTTGCCCTTTATTACCATTACCTCTCTACCCAGTTCCATGAAATCATCTGCTGTGAAATTATGCACGTACCAGTTTTTCCCGGGATAAGGAGGGTCAATGTAAAAGAATGTGTCAGTGGAATCATACTTTTCTATTAATACCCTGAAGTCCATATTTTCGAGTTTCATTTTTCCTATTAAATGAGATGCTTTAATCAGGTTAGATACATTTTTGCGGTAGGTTCCGTATAGTGATTTATCCTTTTTACCATATGTTTCCCCCATACCTCCGAAACCAGCATTGAAATTGAAGAAAATTGAAAATGCTTTTTCAACTTCTGGTGCTTCATTATCCATTACAATTCTGCCATCATAGTAATCAAAAAATAATTGTCTATCCATAGCAAGTGCGTTAGCAGCCCTATAGAAGGAGGGAAAGTGAGTTTTCAGGGCAGTGAATAATATGTAAAGGTCTCTGTTCAGATCATTGTAAACTATGTTCCTGGAATGGATATTTAATGCAACGGATCCAGATCCTCCAAAAACATCAACGAATACATTGCATCCGGACTGATCGTATATTCTCTGGATATCTTCCACTACACTCGTTTTTGATCCAGGATATTTCATTATTCTCAGCATAATTACCGGTAAAACTGTATGCTTTATTATTATATAAGAAATAAAGTATCTCATGTTTAAAGAACTAAAATTCTAACAATAAAAATGTAAATTTCCCCTAGATGGTAGTAGAAGCATATTCTTATGATCTTACTAGTGTTCCCGCAAAGATATAAATATTGATAATAGATGGCCTTTTTATGTTTCTACCTGTTCTGAACAGTACATACGCCTGGCGTACACAGGATCCTGAATATGACTGGGAAATGGTAGGACACTTACTTTCAAAGGATGGAGAAATTATTCTTGTGGATCCGCCCTATGTGCATGGACTTGAAAAGGCATTGCCCTTAATCGGGAAGCCTGAAGCAATAGTACTTACAACTGCTAACCATACAAGAGGTTCAAGATATATATCATACAAACTTCAAATACCTATATATGCCCCTTTGCAGGCTGACTCATTTTCCGTTTCCCCGAAAAAGATGTATGAAGACAAAGGTATAAATAACTACAAAATTTATGAAGAAGGGTCTCTTTTATGGTTGAAGACTAAGAGAGTTACAGTATGGAGGAATGACGGTGATAAGATACCATATCTTGATGAAATGATTCTCATTGATGAAAACAGGTCTGTAATAACTGGAGATATTGCAATGGGTTCTTATTCCGGAGAATTACTTACTATAAATGAGGGTTTTACCGACTCTCCGGATGTTAATTTAGTCTCCCGTTCCCGTAATGTAATAATAGATAGTTTCAGCGGATTGCATCTGGATAACCTTCTTTCATCTCACGGATACGACATCATAGGCAATTTAAACGCCAAAATTTCATGAAATATTGTACGGTTTCCATAAAAATAAACTTACATTTTTAGTATGTTCCATATTTTTATATACTCAAAACCCTTTAATTATTATGGATGATTCATATTCATATATATCGAACATTTATGGAAAGAACCATTATGATATAGACTTTCCTTTCAGGGAGATAGCGGAATTTTACGCAGGAGAAAGCCTGAATCTTTCTTCTCTTGGTGCCTATGCGGGAAAACAGCTCTATGAAATCACTGATTATATAGACAAAATATCCCCTCCTGTACTGAAGATGTGGGGAATTGACGGCAAAAGGATAGATAGTGTTCTGATAAATCCGGTAGAAAAGCATGCACTTGAGAGGCTCATTAAAGAATTCGGAATAAATAGACCGTATTTCCAGGGAAAATCTATCATGGAACATTATGCCATGGGCTATCTTGTTGCAGACCCAGGCATATACTGCATAATAACACTTACACATCAGACAGCATATGCATTGCATAAATATGCCCCTGATAGCTTCAGGGACTATGTTTCCGGATTAATTGGGAACTCCAATAATTTATTACTTGGTGCAACATGGTTTACTGAAATACAGGGTGGAAGTGATCTGGGTGCCAATCAAACAGTGGCAGAACCCGGAAATAATTTATGGTATCTTAAGGGCGATAAATATTTTGCCAGCAATGCAGGCCTGGCAGATGTATCGCTAACATCGGCCTTTCATGGCAATAACCTTGGTGCCAAAGGCTTATCACTTTTTGTTCTTCCCCGGAAAAATAGTGAGGGCAATTTAAACTACAGGGTTAGGAGGCTCAAGGAGAAGAGTGCAACAAAAAGTGTGCCATCAGGAGAGGTAGAACTGGAAAATTCAGAGGCACAGATGCTTGGTGATGCAGGAAAGGCAATTTATTATATCACCGAGGACCTCATGGTCTCACGGCTGGATAACGCTGCAGCTGCATGTGGAATAGCAAGAAAGGCATACCTGGAAGCCTATTACTATTCAATGAAAAGGAAAACTTTTGGATCATTACTTCTAGAACACCCCGGAATAAAAAGGGACTTGCTGGATATGGAAATACTTCTAGAGGGTTCTGTTGCACTGACGTTTAAAACCATAGACCTTTTCAATAAATCAATAAAAACAAAACCACCATACGATGATGATTACAATTATACCAGATTGATGACCCATATAGTGAAAAATATTACAGCTGAATCTTCATCCATAATTACCCAGATGGCTACAGAACTTCATGGCGGAATTGGCTTTTTGTCCGAGTTTCCCATAGAACGCTGGCACAGGGAGGCACTGATAACCCCAATATGGGAAGGTGCAAGCAATATACAGGCTCTGGACATGTTAGAAGCCATCATGAAGAAAAAAGCACACATCAAAATGCTGCTTGACTTCCAGGATATAATTTCAAAGATAAGTGATGGAAGGGAGATAGCAGATTCCTGCTACATGCTTCTCAGTGATAGTATAGACAAAATTCTGTCAATGGATAATAGCCATGCCCAGTTCCATGCAAAATATTTAATGGGTATAATGGGGCATTCAATAGCAGCTATTCTGCTTCTCCATATAGGAAACGAAACAGGAAACAAGGATTTTATAGAAGCGGGTAAACTATACTTTCAGAAATATGTTAAAAAGGAGGATTACGATAAGGATGCCCTTGAAACGGCTGAATCACTGATTCATGTTGAAAGGCAGGAAAGGAGCCTGAAAAATTAGGTGGTAAAATGGGTGAAGGATTTAATGTAATAAAGATTTTGAGACGGGCATCTGTTCTATTCCCTGGAAATAAAGTAATAGCTGAAAAAACACTAACATACCGGGAACTATATGAGAATGTTTCTAAAATATCCACATCCATGAATAAAATGGGAATTTCAAAGGGAACTGTGTTTGCTGTTGCAGATTATAATTCCATGGAATTCATGGAACTTCTCTTTGCAGCCAGTATGACCGGGTCAATAGTATATCCGGTCAATATCAAACTTCCATGGAATATGGCTATGGAAACTGTAAGGGAATCAGGTGCGGAATATATGTTTGCATCCGATGATTTTCTCAATGCAGGAATCGGGAAAGAATTCCAGGAAGATCATGTGATATCCCTTGGAAGCAATAATAAGTACACTAAATTTAATGAATTACTGGTGAGCGATATGCACCGTGAGGAAATCACTTCTGGAACAGACAATTATTCCATACTCTTTACCTCTGGAACCACGGGAAAGCCTAAGGAGGTACTGTATACCAATGAAAAGGCAGCTAACGGTGCACTCAGCATACTTTATCAACTGGGTATGTTTCAGTCTCCAGCCTCCCTGAATTACAGTGATACCATTCTCTCACTGATTCCCTTTTATCATATATGGTCATGGGGTTCTGCTTTCCATGCCGCATATCTTGGTGCAAATTACGTAATAACCGGGAAATATAACCCGGAAAATATTCTCTCTAGTATAAAAAAACACAATGTTAAATGGTTAAATGCCGTACCAACAATGGTTTATGATTTGATTTCACACGATACTGATAATCATCTGAACGGGATTAAAATGTTGATAGGGGGATCTCCAATAAGCAGTGGCATAGCCAGAAAACTCAAGGATAAGAATATAAAATTCTCAACTATATACGGTGGAACCGATATGCTTGCAACATCCATATCAATTGGAAAGGAAAGCGATATAGAATCATTGCGTTCTGTGACACATCCGGTTCCCATGGTCAGTGCATCTGTAAGGGATGAATCAGGCAAAATACTGGGAAATAATGTTATTGGGGAACTGTGGATTAATGCACCATGGCTTCCCGGTAAATACCTTAATCGAAAGGACGAAGGGGAATATGAGGACGGATGGTTTAAGACAGGTGATGTGGGGCTTATAACAGAAACAGGAGGCATAAAAATACTGGACAGGATTAAAGATGTTGTAAAGAGCGGCGGTGAATGGATACCTACATCTATTCTTGAATCCATAATATCGGAATTTCCAGGAGTAGATATATGTGCTGTAACTGCTATTCCAGATGAAAAATGGGGAGAGAGACCGGTTGCCTGGATTAAAGCCTCGGAAAATATAAATACTGAGAAATTAAAGGAGCATATGAGTTCAAGGGTGCAATCCGGGCACATCAAGAAATGGTGGATTCCAGTTAATTTCATCTTCATTGAAGAGATACCCATGACAAGTGTGGGAAAAATCGATAAAGCAAGTCTTAGGGCCAAAAAATATTAAAATTTTATCTTTATTAGAGGTATTAGCACAATGGATATGGATATAACTGCTACAATAATGAAGGCCATATGGAAATTTCCATAAACAGAGAAAAAGTATCCGATTATGAGGGGTGATATTGTTCCTCCGACCTGGGAACTGAAATTGAGTATGCTACTTGCAGATGCTAGATTATGGTCACCGCCGCTGAAATCAGATGCCATGCCCATGGAAGGTCCAGCATAAAGTCCGTAAAGCATGCCCGAGAGGAATGAGATTCCGAATATTACAGCAACAGGTGCATAGTTAATATATATTATTGTGGCTCCTAAAATTATTACTGGAATTATAGAAACCAGCGATTTTCCATGTTTTATTTTTGAAGATATCCATCCACCTACGGGTGATGTAATTATACCACCTACTGCCGGAATCCAGGCATATAGATATGCATTAGAATATGGTACAATATGATCAAACACTATAAATGTTGTAAAGAGGGTAACGAATCCAATATACAGGAAACCAGCTGAAAATCTTATCATTGCAACGTAAAAAATTCTTTTATTTATTCTGGTACGGATTTTCATTTTCTTTTTTTCAGGCTCCTTCATAAATACAAAATTAATAATCGCAGCAATAACCAGAACTACCAAAATGGAAACATAAAGAAACTTGAAGCTGATATTCAAACCTCTTAAAATAAAATATTCACCAAGTGAAGCACCGATAAAAAACCCGGTTTGATAAATTCCAACAAAAGTGGACCTTCCGGATGCAGGAATCCATTTCTGTATAGTTGATGTATCTGAGACATAAACGGTTGCAGAAAAACAGCCCAGGAAAAACTGAATTATAAAAATTTCCGGATATGAATTCTTTCCAAAATAAAAAAAGGAAAAAACTATTATCATCAAAAGAAACGATAATTTAGCAACCCTGGCCACTCCTATACGGTCAGCGATTATCCCTGACGGAATCTGGAACACTGTGTATCCAATCCAGTAAGAAGTTATGAAAAGTGAGGCCATGTAAACCGATATGTTTAATGATGTAACAAGGAGAGGTATCAATACTGGTATAAAAAATCTCAGTGTAGAATTCATAGAAAACGAGAAAATCGAACTTCCCAGTATATACGTAAAACGGTTTATCCTTGCATTTTCAATATTTTCCCGCATTTAGAAGTTAAGTGTGAAATACCATTAATAATTTATCAATGAAATATATATCACAAAAGAAGGGTCCATGTAATTATTTCATGGAGTATATATCCACTGAGAATAATTAATTACCTCTCATGCCATAAACCACTATGAATTCTATTGAAAAAATTACCGTACCCATAGAGATTAGGGCACTCAAAACAGCCAATATATATCATGTTTCAGGTAATGCAAATTATATTGTTGATACAGGAATGTCTGAAAATAGTTACAGAGAATTAAAAAATGGCGTGGAACTGGATAAAATAGACTTCTGTATCATAACCCATTTACATATAGATCATATAGGAGGTGCACTTTATCTTACAAAAAATCACAGAATTCCTGTGTATATCTCAGAAAATGATTACAATGCAATTAAATACATAACTGATAATAAGGATGAATATTTCAGGGATTATAGGACTCTGATGATCTCAAATGGTGTTCCCGAGGGTCTATTTAATAAAATTCTGGAGGGAAATCCCATTATTAAATTTATAAATTATTATTCTGCGCTGGATTTGAATATAATCAGAGATTTTAACCTCAAAGATACCGAAATTATAGATGTGCCCGGGCATTCTCCAGGATCCGTAGCCATATATCTTAAGGATATTCAGGCGATGATTACCGGGGACCATGTACTGAAAAATATATCCCCTAATATTAGCGTGTACAGCAATGGTGTGGATTATCTCGGTATGTACATTGAAAGCCTCAAAAAGATTCAGAAATATGTAGTTAAAACAGGTTATCCGGGGCACAGAGACAATATTGATGATTTTTCCGGGAGAATAGATGAAATTATACAGCATCATCAGAGAAGAATAGAAGCAATGAAATCGCATCTTTCTAATTGGATAACGGCATTTGAACTAGCATCAACTATTGAGTGGAGCAAGAATCGCAAATTAATGGATATGAACTACATGGAGCAAAACTTCGCAGTAATGGAAACCATAGCACATTTAAAGTATATGGAAAACAATGGAATTATCGAAAATAGATATATAAATAACGTATATATGTATAAAATTACGGAATGATATAAATTTTAGAATTTATTCGTTTTAATTATTAAAAATGTAGCGTATTATACATAACAAATTTCATAGATATGACTAATCAGTAAGGAAAATATTTTTATTTATCTATTATATCCTGATTTGATAAATATGGATGATATAGTGAAAATTGCAAAAATGAAACCAGATGAAAGAGAAAAAGCCATGCAGAAGTTATTTGCAGAAATGTTCAAGGAGAACGATGCCAGTAAGGTAAAGGCTATGAGAGATTTAATAACAGAAATGAATAAAACCGATGATGAGACATATATCGGTCTCTGCATGACAAACATGGGAATTGCATCAGGCTTTAGTGATGAACAGTTGAAGGGCTTTGTGGCACTACGTATGCAGGCTAATTCCGAACTCCCACCGGACTTACAGAAAAGAGATATGAAAATGATGCAGAGTGCCATGCAGAGAATGCCGCAAGAATCAATTCAGAAAATATCTAAATTTATGTGATCATAAATTTATTATTTTATTGCGAAAATTTTGTTCAATATAAAGTTAAATTTTAAGTTCTTGACTTTTTTACAAAATATTTAAATTAAATTGATAACTACTCTCTTATTCCAGTTAAAGGGAATATGGGATTTTTAGATCCCGCTGCAGTGACCCGACTGCGAGAAGTGATTAGATGAATGAGCAATCGGAAGATAGAAAACGTACTTTTATTTTAATCAGTGTATTAATCGGAATGCTGATGTCTGCAATAGACACAACAATAGTGCTTCTGGCACTGCCAACAATGACGGTGGATTTAAAGGCACCATTTCTGGATACCATATGGGTAATCCTCGTATATCTTCTGGTGCTCGCCACTTTAACAACACAGATGGGGAAACTGGGAGATATTTTCGGACGAGGAAGAATTTTCAATGCAGGATTCATAGTATTTATAGTGGGTTCTGGAATGGCCGGTGCATCTCCAAATGTGGATTTTCTTATTCTATCAAGAATCGTGCAGGGTTTCGGTGCAGTACTTCTTCAGGCAAACAGCAATGCAATCATAGCAGACTACTTTACTGCCGGCGAAAGGGGCAGAGCCTTCGGAATTACCAGTATGGGATGGAGCATAGGCGGAGTTTTAGGAATAATTCTTGGCGGCGTTATTACTACTTTCATAGGATGGAGGTACATATTTTACATAAATGTGCCCATAGGCTTAATAGGATTTTACATGGCTGAAAAGTATATCAAAGACAACAGAAAATCCACAGTAAAAATAGATTACACCGGCACAGCACTCATAATTGCTATACTGGGATTAATATCATACGGTGCTGTGGAGGTTGCTTCTCTGGGTGCCAATTTAACAAATATCTCTATGGTCATAGCGGGACTTATAATTCTAATCCCATTCGCCATTATAGAAAAAAGGTCTAAAAGCCCTGTTATAGACACAAGAGCATTTAAAAACAGAAAGTTATCGCTATCGCTGATGGCAGCGACACATCAGGCAATAGGATTCCTTTCGGTGCTATTTATTTTAATTATGTATTTGCAGGGTGTAAGAGGCTTCTCTCCATTTGATGCATCACTGATACTAGTGCCAGGATATCTCTTATCAAGCCTGCTATCCCCTAAAATGGGCAGATTATCAGATAAAGTTCCTCCTGGCATAGTTGCAGGCACCGGAATTTTAATCATGGCCATGGGTATAGTTGTTTATCTGTTTCTTGGTGTTACTAGCCCAATATATCTGGTCATAGTCGGATCCATAATTACGGGACTTGGAGGTTCAATGTTCTGGCCCTCGAATACAAGTTCTGTCATGTCAAATTCTCCCAGGGAGCTCTATGGTTCTTCATCCGGGCTTCTGAGAACACTTACGAATATAGGCACTCTTCTCAGCTATGTAATTGCAATAACAGTAGCAGCGTCTACGGTGCCCAGATATGTTACATTCGAAGTGTTTCTGGGCTTGGATAAGTTGGAGGGGAATGTATCATCTAAATTTGTGATAGGTCTCCACTCTGCACTTCTGGTTTCCATGATAGTTTTAATTATCGGGGCAATAATGTCATTTATCACAGGAATAAAGAGCAAGAAAGTCATTGTCGCCGAATCAAACCAGAGCGGTGGAAAATGAAATAGAAATAATTAAATTGTTGGAATTAAGTTGATTTTTCTCTCTCCATATCCTGTAATTTTTTCCAGTCAACCTTTCCTGAAGCAGTTTTAGGAAGAGAATCCGTAAATTCTATAATATGAGGATATTTATAACCACCGATATTTTCCTTTGCCCACGTCACAATGTCAATTTCTTTTATTTTTCTATTCTTTCCTGAATCTTTCAGAACAATAAACGCCTTGACTTCTTCTCCTGTTCTATGATCAGGTGTTCCTACTGTACACACCTCAAGTATGTGCGGATGCCGTAGCATGAGGCTATCAATTTCAGCAGGCCAGACTTTGAATCCAGCACGGTTAACCATTCTCTTTACCCTGTCCACAACGAAAAATGACCCCTCTTCATCCATATATCCTATGTCTCCAGTTCTAAGGAATTTTTTACCATCAATGTATATAAATGCTTTTTCTGTATCGTCTGGTTTGTTAAGGTAGCCTTTGAAAAGGCTCGGTCCGCTAACAACGATTTCTCCTGTTTCCCCCTTTACAACCCTGCCTGTTTCTGTGGAAATTATCCTTGCATCGTATCCGAACTGCGGGATGCCTATACACTGGAGTTTTCTGTGCTCGGGTGGATTTATATGTGTCTGTCCCATTGCCTCGGTCATGCCATAGCCCTCCACAAATGGTATATGGAACAAATCTTCCATTTTTTCCGCAAGCACCCTAGGCATTGCCGCTCCACCACCGCCTATGAATCTCATTGATGAAAAATCCCTTTTCCCTAAATCTTTCTGGTTCAAAAGATCAACTATCATGGGTGCAACTGAAACAAAATGTGTTATTCTGTATTTCTCAATAGCCTCGATTGCAGCCTCACTATTCCATCTGGTTAAAATTGTAACAGTGGCCCCGGCGAATATAGGGGATAGCATGGAAAATGCCAAGCCTGTTACATGGAAAAACGGTGCAGCACCGAGTTCATTTGCTGATGATGTTAGTCGTCTCCATATGGAAGCACCCATGGCATTTGCTATTACAGATTTATTGGTGTGCACACATCCTTTTGGTATCCCTGTGGTACCAGATGTATATGCTATCAGGGCTTCATCATCCATTTCTGAATTATACTCTAATTCTCCCTTTCTATGTTTTATAACTTCTTTCCAAGGTATACCAGAGATTGAGTATTCGGACATTATGAATTCTGGAACTGGAATATCTGGGTCTTTAATATAGTCACGAAGTGATCCACAGACAAAGGGTATATGGAATTCAGTATTCAGTTTTTCAGGGATTTTCACAAGTTCAGAGGTTGTGATTATCATTTTCATATCTGTTTCTTTTACAATATAGGAGGCAGTGCTGTAATCAAGTGCTGGGCTCATAAGAACTATTGTGGCACCGGCCCGTGCTATGGCGAAAAAAGAGATTATGAAATGTGGCGAATTCTGCATCATTATTCCAATCCTGTCACCTTTCCTGATTCCAATGGATTTTATGTACAACGATAAGTTATTAATGTCCTCGCTAATTTCACTATACTTTATATGATTTCCATAATATATCGCTGCATCTTTAGTTCCATATAGGGAGGACGATATCTCCATCATCTTCCATATATTCATATCTGGATAGTCTATAGTATAAGGCAGATAATTTGGCCAGATTTTGAACCATTCATATTTTTCCATAGAGAAATAAAAATATAAATGTATTTAAATTTATTCAGAATTACATTATAGACCTATAAAGGATAAATCGATACTTATCGGTTAATAAGAAAATTAAATAATAGAATTATATTAAATGTTCATGGTTATTTCAGCAGAGGAATATAGAAAAAGCCTCAATGATGGAAGAGTTGTTTACTATCGTGGGAAAAAGGTCGAGAATGTTACAGAGCATATTGCATTAAAAGTTCCGGTGGAACATGCTTCCTCTATATATAAATTACAATTCGATGCCAATTATAAAGGAATTACATGTTACATGGATGATAAACTGGGGAATATAAGTTCTTTTTACAGAATTCCCAAAAATACCGATGAACTGATGCAGCGGCATGATCTAATATACGAAACTACAAGAATTGGGAGAGGGCAGTTCAATATTGTCAAGGCTATAGGAACTGACGCCATTTTTGCCTTAATGTATGTAACAAGAAGAATTGATGAAAAATATCAAACCAATTATTATGAAAACGTAATGAAATTTTACACATATGCCGCCGGGAAGGACCTTAGCCTTGCACTGGCCCAGACAGATATGAAAGGAGACAGATCCCTGAAGCCATCAGAACAAAATGACCCTGATATGTATGTGCATATTGTTAAAAGGGATAAAAATGGAATATATGTGTCCGGTACAAAGGCACATACTACCCAGTCTATAGCCGCCAATGAACTTCTAGTAATACCTACTAGGAACATGGGGGCAGATGATATGGATTATGCAGTGGCTTTTGCAATACCTGCTAATACAAAGGGAATAACCATGTTTGCCCGACCATTGAAGGAAGTTGAAACAGTGGCAAATGATACACTTTCAGTCATAGGAAGAAAAAATGTAGAAGTAGAAACTATTACAGTATTTGATAATGTTTTCATACCCAATGATAGAATATTTCTCAATGGAGAATACGACTTCGCAGGATTCCTTGCCATGATGTTCCCAACATTTCATAGATTTACTGCTCTATCTTACCGGGCTGCCCTGGGTGATTTTCTTATAGGTACTGGTAAACTGCTTGCAGAATATAACGGAGTGGCCGAAAAATCAAACATAAGAAGGAACCTTTCAGTGCTAATAAAATACAAAGAAACCCTGAAAGCAAATGCAATAGCAGCGGCTTATAAATGCAGTTATGATAAATCATCTAAACTGGCTATTCCAAATATAGTGTATACCAATGTTGGAAAACTGTTTGCCAATGAAAACTATACAGAAGTAATAAAAAATATAGTTGATATAGCCGGTGGAATAGTTGCAACACTTCCGTCTTATGAAGATTTTGAAAATCCCGAAGAGAGGAAAATACTATTAAAATATCTCACGGGAAGAAATAAAGATGAAACTCTAGACAGGGTTAAGGTTTTTCAGACTCTGAGGGAATTTATATCATCTTTTGGGGCTCTTTATCTTGCAGGCATGATTCACGCAGAGGGTTCAATAGAGGCAAGTATACTGGAATTGAATCGATCCTATGATTACTCCGAGAGTATAGCACTGGGAAAATATGCTGCCGGGATAAAGGATAACCTTTAATTATAAATTCATGATTTTTATTCCCTTGTTCCGTGCCTGCCAGAACCAGATAAAAATTTTTCTGCACCATTTTGAACAACACCACTGTCAATGGTTTTTTTACCTAACTCTGCCTCAATTCTAAGTCCATCTTTCAGTGATTCAGAAATTCCGTGAATTAGTGAAAGTCTATCATTTATTACAGTTGTCCACGGAAAAGAGTCAATAAGCTTGCCAATTTCCATGGCTTTTTCCAGGGTTTTTCCTTTATCGGTAATATAATTGACTAATCCAATACCATATGCCTCTTCTCCGGAGATAAGCTTTCCAGTAAGAATCATGTCAAGGGCCCTTCCGAGTCCTATTATTGCTGGAAGCCGCTGTGTACCTCCATCGATCAGGGGCACTCCGAAACGCCTTTCCAGGAATCCAAATTTTGAATTCTTTTCAGCAATTCTTATATCAGCAGCAAGTGCCATCTCCAGACCACCAGCAACACAGTATCCTTCTATGGCAGCTATAACCGGTTTTTGAAAAATCATTCTTGTAAATCCCATGGGTCCATTTTCATTTAGTACTTCTTCACTCATCTTTTTCGCATCTGATAAGTCTGCCCCTGCAGAGAAGTTTCCATCAGTTCCTGTTATAATGGCTACATGCTGGGCACTGTCGAAATTAAATTCTTCCATGGCTTTCTGCAGTAGTCTGGAAGTTTTATAATTTATGGCATTTCTTACATCCGGGCGATTTATCGATATGACAGTTATCCTCTCCTTTTTAGTAATAATTACATCATCCATTGTACTAAAATGTATAATTATAATATTAAATTAACTTTTAAGCATGAATCCCAATGCTTTACCGTTAAGGAGGTCACCTGAAATAAGAAATGTATTTTGATAATTATAACTTTTTAATGATTCAGACTAAAGAATTTAGGATTGTAATGGACGTACTGTTTTTCTAAAAAGATATTTATACCAATATTATTATATCTATAGAAATGTCAAAATATATTTCTGTTATATTAGTTATAACAATAATGCTGTTAATTCCAACTTTTTATCTGCATACTGAAGAACAGCATCCACCACTCAGCGTTTCACCCGCTGTAATTGATCCAAATTCATATATCAGTAATGAACCGGCACCTATGGGTATAGTAGATTTTGGGATTAATTCCCAGGGCAGAGGATTATTCCTCAATAGCACATCGTTTGAGGGAATAGTATCGATCAAAAATCTTACTACGTACAATTCTTCCATAACAGGTTGCCCAAATGATACGAGTATCCAATTAAATCTGAATTACCGTTTTAATATAAATGGGCAAAATTATACTTACTGGGTTCAGAATGTTGCAATAATAAATACTAGCAATAAGGAGATAGCATTTTTTGATAATGTCTGGAATTTCACATCCAGCAATTCCGATATGCATAACAGCACTATACACGGTAACGGTAAGATATCCACTTCTAAGTCTTCTAGCTTCTATTATTTCCAGGCAAATGATGGTAAATGCTATAACTTCGGTTACAAATTGATCGAATTAAAAAGCATCTCCTTTATAAAGGCAGGATTCCCGCACATACAGATGGAATACAATACCGGTAATGGATGGGTTTCATACGATATTTTAAATTTCACCTTTGCGGGCAATATATCATCTGATTATGGATTTGTAATTGATGGAAATTATATAAACTCCTTGCCTGTAAATGCAGGACTGATTATAGGCGGTCCAGGCAACGCAACAGACACAAGGGCGGTCAAGACAAATATGACCATGTTGCTTGAATATTGGAACGGCCATAATTATCAGGCAGTTGAGGATGCATACAACCATGGTACAGATACTGCTGAAGGCATTTCAAATATTAGTGAAATATACACATCCTACAGGAATATGCCCGCTGTCAGCTTAATTTCGGGAAATGGACAACTGGGGGAACTTTATACAAATTCCAATA